>PMSS01000216.1 GCA_003167515.1 Acidobacterium sp.
CCATGTAGAACGCCTTCACCGCGGCAGGATACCGGTGCACCATCACCGGCCGGTCAAATTGCGACGAAATGTACGTCTCATCCGGCGATCCGAAATCGTTGCCGTACTCGAACGCCTGCTCCAGCTCGCCCTTCGCATGCGCCGCGTTCAGCATCGCAACCGCTTCGTCATACCGCAGCCGCGGAAACGGCGGCCGCACCGCCTCGAGCTTCGTCGTATCGCGTCCGATCGTCTTCATCTCGGCCGCGCGCCGCGTCAGCACTCGCTCCACAATAAAGCTGATGAAGTTTTCCGCCAGCCCCATCAGATCGTCCAGCGTCGCAAACGCCCACTCCGGCTCGACCATCCAGAACTCTGTCAGGTGCCGTCGTGTTTTCGATTTCTCCGCGCGAAACGTCGGCCCAAACGAATAAACCTTCCCCAGCGCCAGCGCCGTGCTCTCGATGTAAAGCTGCCCGCTCTGCGTCAGGTACGCCTGATCGCCAAAATAGTCCACAGGAAACAGCGTGCTCGTCCCCTCGCAGGCCGCAGGCGTCAGAATCGGCGGATCGGTCAGCACGAATCCGTTGTCGTCCAGATAATCCCGCGCCGCCTTGATAATTTCGGCCCGAATGCGGAGAATGGCTGCCTGGCGCGGCGTTCGCACCCACAGATGCCGGTGCTCCATCAGAAAATCGGTGCCGTGCTCTTTCAGCGAAATCGGAAAAGGATCGTCCGCCGGAACCCGCTGGATGACCTCGACATTCTCGACATCCAATTCGTAACCGCCGGGTGCACGTTTGTCCGCCCGCACCTTCCCCGTCACTACAACCGACGACTCCTGCGTCAGCCCCTTGACCGTCTCAAAGACCTCCGGCGTCACTGCCGCCTTCGGCACAATCCCCTGAATCGTCCCCGTCCCATCGCGAAAGATAGGAAACAGCAGTTTCCCGCTTTCGCGCAGGTTATAAAGCCAGCCGTGCAGCGTCACCGTCTGCCCTTCATGCTCGCCAATGTGGGCGATGGTCGAAAGAGGAGATTCTGTCGCAGTATCCGTTACAATTTCCGCACTTTTCTCTGCCATAGCCTTCTTGAACCTCTACTTCCGCGCCGCCGCGTCCATCTTCTCGAACGCCCGCTTCGCCTTCTCGCCCACCGCTTCGACCGAATCCCCCAGCGCGTAATGAATCTCCAGCACACCCGCCGGCGTCTGCGGAGCCGCCTTCAGTTCGCCGAGCGCCGCTTCCCAGTCAATCGTCCCGTCACCGGGCCAAAGATGCGTGTCCTTGTCGCCCTTGTTGTCATGCAGATGAGAAGACCGGATGTGCGCCCTCAATTCCGATATCGCCGCAGCCACGCCCTCGCCAAGATGCGCATGCCCCACATCCAGGCACACCCCGATGTCCCAAAAATGCCCCGCCGTCAGAATCTCCACCAGATGCTCGGGCCGCGCCACGTCGCCCTGCAGATTCTCAACCAGCAGCTTCACGCCCAGCGGGCTTGCAAACGCGTGCAGATGCTCGAGTGCGGTGATCGAATGCTCGAGCGCCCTCGGGCTCCACGAATCCTCGCGCTCGCCGAGATGAAGAACCAGAAACCGAAAAGGAATCTGCTCCGCCACTTCGAGCGCCCGCTTCACCTCGTCCATCGCATCGATGCGGCGGCTCTTTTCCGGATGGATGACATTCACCGCCGGCCCGCCGCCGCGCCCCATCTCCAGATCGGAGTAGAGCGGCGCGTGCATCGAGAACGCCTCGACAGGATTCCCGTTGAACCATTCCGCCAGCTCTCGAATATGAGGACGGCTCGTGTAGTCGAAGTGCTGGCGCGCGGCAAACAACTCCACACCCTGCGCACCCGCGTGGGCAAATACGTCCAGCAGGCCTGGATGCAGTCGATGAGTCAGGAAAACGTGCGACGAAATAACTTTCAGCATGAATGAGAACCAGGAATGAGACCTGTTCCTATCTTCTCATCCCGCGCCGATGTGATTTGTTGCGATCCACTGCGTTTTAGTGCAGTCAAATGTGATCCCGCCTCGCGTCGCTTCAGATGACCGCAGCCGGCTTATTCCGCCGCCACTTCTTCGCCCTTCACCGTCACGCTGATATGCGCCGTGACTTCGCGGTGCAGTTTCACCGGCACGTGAAACTCCCCGGTCGACTTCAGCGGCTCGTCCAGCTGCACCTTGCGCCGATCGACGGTGTAGCCCTTGCCGGCCAGCTCCTGCGCGATATCCGACGACGTAACCGATCCGAACAGATGGTCGCCTTCGCCCACCTTTCGCGTAAATACCAGCGACACCGTGTTCAGCTGCGTCACCAGAGCCTCCGCTTCCGACTTCTCCTTCGCGGAGCGGCGTACCGCAGCGGCCTTCATCTGGTCGATCACCGCCTTGTTGGCAGGCGTCGCCTCCATGGCGAGCTGCTTCGGCAGCAGGTAGTTGCGGCCATAGCCGTCGGCGACTTTCACTACATCGCCGCGGTTGCCGAGGTTCGAGACATCTTCTCTAAGAATCACTTCCATTGCATAATCTCCTGAAAAACAGCCAGCCGGCCTTTCGCTGACCGCTTTTAGCTAACCGCTTTTCCGCTAACCGATTCTTCGCTCGCCGGCCTTAGCTACCTAGAACCTCGCCGCAAACGGCAGCAGAGCGATGTTGCGCGCCTGCTTGATCGCCTTGGACAGCCGCCGCTGGTGCGTGGTGCAGACGCCGGTCAACCGCCGCGGCACAATCTTGCCGCGCTCCGCCACAAATCCCTGCAGCAGCCGCACATCGCGATACGAAATAGCGTCGATCTTCTCCGTGCAGAACTTGCAGACCTTCTTGCGCCGGAAAAACTTGCGCCCGCCAGGTCCGCCCGGTCCACCCGGACCGCGCCCGCCAGGTCCAGAAGGACGCCCGGACGGCCCGTCCGGCCGTGATGATGTTGTCGTTGCTTCGTCAGCCATATTCATTCCTCCGGCTGGCTGCCGCTACCGGCGCCAGCCCAAATTCAATTCAATCGTTCGTCGAATGCGCTCAGGCGCTGGCCGGAGTCGCGGTTTCTACTTCTGCCGCTGCCGGCGCGGGTTCCGGAGCTTCCACCGGAACAACCGGCGCAGCAGGCGGAATCGCACTCAGCTTCTTCTTCGTCGCGCGAATCGCGCGGACCTTGGCGAGGCGCTTCTCCTCCTCGTCCATTCGCACCGTGATGAACTTGATCACCGGTTCGGAAACCCGCAGCCGGCGCTCCAACTCTGCAATCAGCACGCCGTCGGCATCAATGGTCAGCAACACATAGTTGCCGTCATTGAATTTCCGCACCGTGTACGCCAGCTTGCGGCGTCCCAGCTTCTCCGTCGAGCGAAGCTTGCCGCCCCCGTTGGTCACCGTTTGATCGAGGCCCGCGATCAGCTTGTCCAGATCCTCTTCGGCCATGTCCGGCCGCACGATAAACATCACTTCATAGAAACGTTGAATCATCTGCTTCTCTTCCCTCCGAACCGATCCGGTCCGGCATTCAAAATTCGCTTCCTTCCGTCTTCACTTCTCCGCCGGGCCGTTTCCGGAATCTTCCGGGTCCCGCCGGTTGAACTCGTTCATGGCGGCCGAAATGCCCTTCGCCACCACCATCTCCACGGCGCGCGCTACCCGATCCAGCACCGGATCCATCGCCGTCAGATCCCGTTTGCTCATCGGCGTCAGCAGATAATCCTTGCCGCGACGAAAATCCTCCTGCTTAACTCCGGGCTCCGGCCCAACTCCAATCCGGATCCGCCACCACTCGTCCGTCCCCAATCCGCCTGAGACCGAACGCGCTCCGTTATGTCCCGCCGTGCTGCCACGCTCACGAATTCGTAACCGTCCCAGTGGCAAATCCAGCTCATCGTAAAGCACCAGCAAATTCCTGGCCGGCCCGTCGTCGAACTCAACCTCGAACTCGTCCGCCAGCGCCCCAACCGAAAGCCCGCTCAAATTCATCCAGGTCTCCGGCTTGGCCAGGATCACCTCCCGGTCCGCCATTCGAACCTTCGCCGTGAGCGCGCGGCAGCGTCGGTTCACCACCTCCGCGTTGTGCTCACCGGCGATGCGGTCAATCGCCAAAAAACCCGCGTTGTGCGGCGTGAACTGGTATTCGATCCCCGGATTCCCGAGACCCACCACCAGAAACGCGCCGCCCTCCTCCGGCACTTACTTCTTGCCGCCCTTTTCGCTCTTCTCCGCGACAGGAGCGGCAGCAGCGCCCGCTTCCGCAGTCTCCTGCTTGCCCTTCTTCACCACTTCCGGCTCCGCAGGAGCCGCGGCGACAGCCGCTGCCTCGGCCTCCGGCGCCGCTACCACCTCTTCCTTGATCGAAACCACGTGCGCAACCGGCTTGTCCTCGGACGTAATAAAGCGCAGCTTGCTCGTGTGCGGCAGATCGGAAACCCGCAGCACCATGCCGAATGTCAGGTGCGAAACATCCACCGGAATGTTGTTCGGAATGTCGCTCGGCAGGCACTCGATCTCCACCTCGCGCAGCATCTGGTCCAGAATGCCACCCTGCGTCTTCACGCCAATCGCAACGCCGGTCAGCTGGATCGGCACCTCAACGCGAATCGGCTTGTCGAGTGCGATGCGCTTGAAGTCGATGTGGATCAGCTTGCCCTTGATCGGTTCGTATTGCCAGTCGACGATCATCACCTTCGCCGTCGA
The DNA here is from genome assembly GCA_003167515.1 of Acidobacterium sp. Classification (GTDB taxonomy): domain Bacteria; phylum Acidobacteriota; class Terriglobia; order Terriglobales; family Acidobacteriaceae; genus Palsa-343. The sequence goes on from PMSS01000216.1 coordinate 4,658, forward strand.
TCCGGAAACCTCCAGATCGAAGATCGAGTTGTGCCCGGTTTCCGAATGCAGAATCCGCTGGATCTGCTTCGGGTCCACTTCCACCGCCACAGCCGGCTCGGCCGCTCCATAAACCACGGCCGGCACTTTGCCCTTCGCGCGTACCCGCCGGGCTGCATTCTTGTTGAACTTGCCCTCGCGGGGCACTGCGCTGACGATTTCCTGTGTAGTCATATCCCCTTCTTTCGGGCACGGTAGACCAGCTCTTAGCTATTAGCCTTTAGCTGTTAGCAACAGATCCGGATCCCGCTCCCTTCTGTACCGCGCTCTTTAGCCGGCCGCCAATGGTGTTTTGCAGGTTCTGGCAAGTAGCTACGAATAGCCAAAAGCTGCGACTAATTGAACAACGAGCTCACGCTCGTCTCCATATGAATGCTCAGAATGGCTGCCCCCAGCAGGCCCGCCACCGAAAGCACCTTGATCTTTCCCGACTCCTTCAATCCGTACGCCTCTTTGCGCAGCGGAATCGAATCCGTAACCACAAGCTGCTCCAGCCGCGAACTGGCGATCCGCTGCACCGCCTCGCCCGAAAGCACCGGATGCGAAGCGCCCGCGTACACGCGCGTTGCGCCCTTTTCGAGCAGGGTATCCACGGTCTTCACCAGCGTCCCTCCCGTATCGATAATGTCATCGACGATCAGGCAGGTGCGTCCCCTCACATCGCCGATCACATTCATCACTTCCGTCACGTTGATATCCGTCCTGCGTTTGTCGACGATGGCCATCGGTACGCCCAGCTTGGTCGCGATAAAGCGCGCTCGCTCCACGCCGCCGGCATCCGGCGAAATCACCGTCAGATCCGGCAAATTCAGCTCCCGCACATAACCGATCATCACCGGACTCGCAAATAAATGATCTACCGGTATGTTGAAAAAGCCCTGAATCTGCGCCGCGTGTAAATCCATAAACAATGCCCGATGCGCTCCAGCCGTCGTCATCAGATCCGCCACCAGCTTCGACGAAATCGCCACCCGCGGCCGGTCTTTCCGATCCTGTCGCGCGTATCCGTAATACGGAACCACCACCGTGATCCGCCCCGCCGACGCACGTTTCAGCGCATCGATCATGATCAACAGCTCCATCAGGTGCTGATCCACCGGCCAGCAGGTCGGCTGCACAACAAAAACATCCGCGCCGCGCACGTTTTCCAGCAACTGAAAATAAACTTCCCCATCGGCGAACCGCTGCATCCGGGTCTCGCCCAGCGTCACGCCAATGTGTTTGCAAATCTCCTCCGCCAGTTCGCGATTCGCTGTGCCGGAGAAGACTTTGAACCGCCTGTCTTCATTCGAAACCCGCGAACGCCGCGACTGCCCCTTCGCCTTCGCGCTTCCGTCGGTCTGAGCCGCCGCCAGATTCGGCGTGACCACGCCCACTGCTTCAATCGTGTCCATTTTCACAAGATCCTCCAGCTGGTTTGCATGGCATCCTGTCTGAATTGCGGCGATCCTCTGCCGGGCCCACTTCCAAACTCTGGCTGGGCGACCAGGATTCGAACCTGGACAAAGTGCTCCAAAGGCACTTGACCTACCATTAGTCGATCGCCCAGTAACAAATCCTTCTACGAATCCTGCTCTCGACCTCTGGGTCCCCGGTCCGGCCCGCCTTTGGCCGGACTGGGCAGAAAGGCACTTGACCTACCATTAGTCGATCACCCAGTAACTCAAACTCCCAATCGCTAACTTGCTGACCCCTCCACCATCATCCGCCAGTATTCCTCCCGCGGCAGCGTCTTCGTCCGCAGCGCTCGAACACCAGCTTCCCCCAGCCGAACCTCAGCCGCAGCCGCCGCGGCCGCCGTTCCATACAGCCCAAACAAGGCCGATCCGGAGCCGGAAAGCGCCGCATACACGGCTGCCTCCTCAGGCTTACCGGAGTCCGCAAGAATGCGCTTGATATTTCCGAGAGAGGGATACTGCCGGAAGACGACCTCTTCGAAGTCGTTTTCGATCCCGGTTCGGACAAGCGCGAGAAGCGGATGCAAATCCGGTTTCCCGGCCAGGCCCCCGCCCATTGCGGAGACACCGGAGGAGTGCGCGCCAACCCCGGCGGACATTTCCTCCGGAGGCCTCGGACCAAACGCCGAGGCGAGAGCTCGACTCAACGTAATCAGTCTATCGGACCCACCAGACTCGGTCAATTCGTTTCCGGTGCCCGGTGCTCGGTGTCCGGTGCTCTGCAATTGATCCCAGTCCCGATACGCCTGCGGCGTCGAAACCCCCACCTCCGGCAATGCCAGCACGCATTCCATCGGGGGAAAATCCTGCAAAGGCGAAACTTCTTCGCCGCGTCCCACCCCCAAAACCGCTCCGCCAATCAGAAACAGCGGCACGTCCGACCCAACCTCAGCCGCAATCCGCAGCTTCATGGCCTCCGCCAGTTCAGCAACCCCGGCTCGCGCCAGCTCCTGCTCCAATCCGATCAGCGCTGCCACCGCGTTCGCCGATCCAGCCCCAATCCCGCCCTGCACCGGCAGCCGCTTCTCAATATGGATATGAACCTCGGCCCGCACTCCGGTTGGTGCCCCTAAAGCACCCAGCGCCCGCTTAACCATCTTCCACGCTGTATTCGTCTCATCGGCAGGAACCCGCCCATCGTTGCTCGTGATCCGAATGCTCGTCTTCGCCGCCAGCTGCGCCTCGACCGTCACCAAATCGTGCGCCTCGAGCGTCTGGCAGCACGTCGTCAGCGCATGGAACCCATCCGCGCGCACCGGCCCGATCGCCAGCCCAAGGTTGATTTTTGAAAAGGAACGAACCGTAGTCGACATCGTTCCGATTGTAGGGGAGCGACCGTGATCCCCCCGGGAGACCGCTGACTGCTGACTACCCGCTAAAGGCTACCGGCTACCGGCTACAGGCTGCTTCACAAAATGTACCGCGACAGATCCTGGTTCTTTACGATGTCCGCTACCATGTGGCGCACGTATTCCGGATCGATGACCATCACCTTCTCCGTTCCGTTCGCCGTCTCGCGCTCGATCACCGGCAGCGGCGCCGTCGTTCCCTCGCCCACGGCGGCCAATTCCACGACCGTCCCCTGATTCTTCTGGTCGCCCTTCGGCTGTGCGCGCGTCAGGTCCGGCGCTGAAAAGCTGATCTCGTCCAGCACCTTCTCCATAATCGTATGCAGCCGCCGCGCCCCGATATTCTCCGTCCCCTCATTAACGCGGAAAGCAAACTGCGCCATCTCCGCGATTGCCTCCGGCGTGAACTCGAGCTTCAACCCCTCGGTCTCCAGCAGTGCCGTGTATTGCCGCACCAAAGAAGATTTTGGCTCCGTCAGAATCCGCACAAAATCTTCCACCGTCAGAGACTGCAGCTCCACGCGAATCGGAAACCGCCCCTGCAGCTCCGGAATCAGATCGCTCGGCTTCGATACGTGAAACGCCCCCGCAGCGATGAACAGGATGAAATCAGTCCGCACCATCCCGTAGCGCGTGTTGACCGTCGTGCCTTCGACGATCGGCAGAATATCCCGCTGCACACCTTCGCGCGAAACGTCGGGCCCGTGCCCACCCTCGCGCCCCGCAATCTTGTCGATCTCGTCCAGGAAAACGATGCCCGAGCTCTCTACACGCTCCACCGCCAGGCGCGTCACCTGATCCATGTCGATCAGCCGGCCCTCTTCCTCCTGGACCAGATATTCGAACGCGTCCGACACCTTCATCTTCCGTTTCCGCGTCCGCTGCCCAAAGATGTTTGGCAGCATGTCCTTCAGGTTGACGTCCATCTCCTCCACACCCTGGTTGGAGATGATCTCGAACGATGGCGAATTCCGCTCCCGCACATCGATCTCCACCATCCGCTCGTCCAGCTTGCCTTCGCGGAACTGCTGCCGCAGCTTCTCCCGCGTCCTGGTGTGTGAACTCGACTGCGAACCCGGCTGCGAATCACCGCCCCCCGCCGGCGTGCTCGACGGAGCCGGCAGCGTAATCGTGTTCCCATCCACATACGGCGCACTCGGTGCCGCTGGCTGAGCCGGACTCGTAGCCGTCGGAGGCAACAGCACATCCAGCAGCCGCTCCTCCGCGTTCATCTCCGCTCGATCCTCGACTTCCTCGAGCTTCTCCTCGCGGACCATGTCGATGGCGATCTCCACCAGGTCCCGCACGATCGAATCGACGTCGCGCCCCACGTATCCCACTTCGGTGAACTTCGAGGCCTCGATCTTCAGAAACGGCGAGTTCGTCAGCTTCGCCAGCCGCCGCGCAATTTCCGTCTTTCCCACGCCGGTGGGCCCGATCATGATTATGTTTTTGGGGATGATTTCTTCAGCCAACTCCGGTGTGAGCTTCTGGCGGCGGGTGCGGTTGCGCAGGGCGATGGCCAC
>PMSS01000102.1 GCA_003167515.1 Acidobacterium sp.
CGAAGCTCGCCATGTACTCCGGTGAGCATAGATAGATATTGCGTCCCTCGACGGACCGCGGCATGCCCGCGTTCGGCATCGCCATCATGGGGAGAGTCGTTACCGCAGCCATCCGCTCGATGGCGGTCAGCACCGTTGCCGGCCCCACGCTGCAGTTGCAGCCAATTCCATCCACGCCCCACGACTCAATGCGGGCGGCCGCGGTCTCCGGCGAAGCTCCGTCCAGACAATTGGCTTCCTCATCGACGGTGACCATGACGACTACAGGAACGTCCGGCGCTGCCACACGCGCCGCGAAGACCGCCTGTTCCGCCTCATTGAGGGCGACCATGGTTTCGATGATCAGCAGATCGACGCCAACGCCGGGTCCGCCACTGGTCAGTGCACGGATCTGCTCGGCGAAGGCTTCCCGCGCTTCGTCGAGTCCCGTTTTGCCCAACGGCTCCAGATGCACACCCAGAGGTCCGACAGAACCTGCCACCCAGGCTGTGCCAGCCTGCTTGTCGGCCAGCTGACGCACGGCCTGGCGGGCGATCCGGACTCCTGCCTGGTTGATTTCGGCAACCTTGTCGCGCAGCCCATACCTCTGCAGGCGAAGCGCATTCGCGCCAAAGGTGTTGGTCTCGACGATCTCTGCGCCAGCCTGCAGATACTCCTCGTGCACGCTCCGCACCAGCTCCGGTTGTGAGAGGTTCAGCTCATCGAAGCACCGGTTGATGAAGACGCCACGAGCGTAGAGTGAGGTGCCCATCGCGCCGTCGCATAGAACGGCGCGCCGGCCAAATAATTGCTCCAGACGGCTGGTCATTGGGGGAATACCTGATTTATGGTATCAGGACGCCCAGTACGGGATGCACGCCGGCTCTCGCATGCACCCGTACCATTAACAGTCGCCACCAGGAGGGATTTTCGCCGCGGGCTCTCCCGCATACGATGACCCCTCCGGGAACTCAGCGTCGAACCGAATGTCGGAGTCCGCCCTGTTATACTTGGGCTTTCCCACGAGATCGTCGTAAGCCATGCGCATGGTGAGGTTCTAAGGTTTTGAAGAAGAGAAGTTCGCTGTACTTCGTTGCTGTCCTCAGCTCGGTCTTCGTGGTCTGCAACGTCATCAGTTCATGCGGCCAAAATTTCTATTTTGCCGGGCGCACTCTGCCTCCCAGCGGCGTGCTCAATCGGGTGCTGGTTGCCGAAGAGAATCCGAGCGCGTTCGCCAGCGGCGCGCTGCCTTTCATGGATGCGTACTACGACATTCGCCATGCCTACAACACATCTTCGGGACAGTTCACCATCAGCAGTTACTCCGGCAAGCTGCCCCTCACCATTCAAAACATGCCGGAGCAACAGGCCGGGGCGGTCTATGGTGAAGGCGACGGCAGTCTGACTCTGATCAGCTATGCGCAGGAGAAAGTCAGCGCCAGCGTGACTATACCCGGGGGTCTCTCGAGCACCACCGAGGGCAGCCCCTACAACGGCGTTTTCATAAGCCGCGACCTCGGATATGTCTATGCCGCCAATCCCTCCGCTCACGTCATCAGCGTTGCGAACCGCAATAACGGCGCCTCCCTCACCCTGAACGTACCCAATGCCTACGGTATCTCCGTCAATCCGGGCGGTACGCTGGCTCTCGTCTTTATCCAGAATGCGACTCAGTCCGCCGGCCAGACGGTTAACGTTGCCGCCCCTCAGAGCTTCGCCGTTTACAGCATCGTGCAGCTCACGGATGCACAGCAGACGGCTGCCACGAACAATCCAAATTACCTGGGCGCCCAGGATTGCGAGCCGCAGAAGCTGCCCACGTGGTGCGTCTTTCCCGTCAGCACCGGGCCCTCCGCTACCTTCGATCACCCCATCAAGGCGGTGTTCTCGCCCGATGGCACGACCGCCTACGTCGTCAACTGCGGTCCGGAGTGCGGCGGCACGACCGCCAGCCTGACCACAATTCCGATCACCGCTTCTTCGATTAACTCCGGCAGCAAAGGAGCAAGCGGCATCGCCCTGGTTGCGCAGAGTAATATCGCAATCCCCGACGGGGCCACCAACGCCATATTCAACGGCAATACTCTGTACATTGCCGGCCAGCAATACCAAGCCTCCAGCGGGCTCTTTGCCGGCTTTCTCACTATTCTGAATACGCCTGCCGATACGATTGGCGGCACTTACTCCATCAGTGACGGTACGCATAACCGCATGGTCTTCGCCGACGACAATACTCTCTGGATCGGCTCCTCGCAGTGCAATCAGGGGGTCCGTTATCAGCAGGCACAATCCGGCGCCGGCATTCAGTTCGGTTGTATCACCATGTTCAATACCGCGACCAACGCCGTAACCATCGACTCTTATCTGGGCGACGGGACCGGCATCGCGGACGTCGAGGGTTTGCACAAGGTCTATACCACCGAGGGCGGTCAGATTTACATTTACAGCACCACCAATATGGCCCAGCTGGACAATTCCAACGTCACCATTGCCGGTACCGCCATTGATTGTGCCTACATGGACGCCGGCACCGACGACGACAACACCATCTATTGAGCGACTTCTTCTCTAGCGCAGGAATCTGGCATGGCGGAACAACCGATCGCCCCGGCATCCGCGGCTGACGTTCTTGCCATCGCCGCCCATCGCGACGACGTGGAGCAAACCTGCGGCGGCACTCTGCTCCGCATGCGCTCCCTTGGCGTCTCGACCGCCATTCTGGACCTGACCCAGGGAGAGGGGGGGACGCGCGGCTCCGCTGACGAACGTGCGGTCGAAGCCGCTGAAGCGGCGCGCATCCTGGGGGTGGATTGGCGCGAAGCCCTCGACATCCCCGATGGCCGCGTCGAAAATACCTGGGAGAATCGCCTTAAGGTTGTCGCCGTCCTGCGCCGCGTCCGTCCTCGCGTCGTCATTCTTCCCTATTGGACCGCCCGCCATCCTGACCATTCCACCGCCTCCACGCTCGGTTATGAGGCCTGTTTTCTTTCCGGCCTGGCGAAGATCGAAACCGGAACTCCCCCGCACCGCCCCTTCAAGATCGTCTACGCCAGCCTCTATGCTGACGTCCGCCCCAGCTTCGTGGTCGACATCACCCCGTTCATCGAGGACCGTCACCGCGCGTTGATGGCCTACCACTCGCAGTACGCCAACCAGTCCGCAGGCAGCGGCCTGTTTGTTCCCGAGGAAGAGATTCGCGAGCGCACCTTCGCTGAGGGCCGCCACTATGGAGCGCTGGCCGGCGTGCGCTATGCCGAGCCCTTCGTACAAAAAGAAATCGGTTTGGTGGACGACCTGACGCTCATCCCCGTGCAGTCCCTCTAGCGCGAACGTCCGCGCTAACCGCTCTTCAGCTAACAGGACTTTAGCTAACCGGACCATAGCCGCGTCCGCGCTTTCGTCATCTGGACTTGCCCAATGCAACCGTGTACAGTGGCCTGCGGTACTGTCATCTTTGTTTCCCGGGAAGGAACCGCAGAGCGTGAATCTGACAACCATCGACTGGCTCATCATGTTGCTGTATTTCGTTTTTGTGCTGGGCATCGGCTTCGCACTCAAACGTTTCATGAAGACCAGCAAGGATTATTTGCAGGCCGGACGCTCCCTGCCCGCCTGGATCTGCGGCCTGGCTTTCATCTCCGCCAACCTCGGGGCCCAGGAAGTCATCGGCATGGGGGCCTCCGGGGCCAAGTACGGCATCGTCATCAGCCAGTTTTACTGGATCGGCGCCATCCCCGCCATGATCTTCGTCGGCGTCTTCATGATGCCCTTCTACTACGGCTCGAAAGCCCGCTCTGTCCCTGAATTTCTTCGCCTGCGCTTCGACGAAAAAACCCGCGCCTGGAACGCCTGCACCTTCGCGTTCATGACCGTCCTCTCCTCCGGTATCTCCATGTATGCCATGGCGCGGCTCATTCAGACGCTGCACGTCTTTGACAGCCTTTTTATCCACCTCGGCTGGCCCCTCCAGTGGATCTTCCACTTATCGATCATCCTCTCCGCCCTCATCGTGCTCTGCTACATCTTTCTCGGCGGTCTCACCAGCGCCATTTACAACGAAGTCCTCCAGTTCTTCCTCATCGTTGCCGGATTCCTGCCACTGGTATGGGTGGGCCTGAAGAACGTCGGCGGATGGAGCGGCCTCAAAACCTCTCTTCCCCAGGCCTATATGCACTCCTGGCAGGGTCTGGGCAGCGCCCACACCAATCCGCTCGGCGTGGATTGGTTTACTCTCGTCGCCGGTCTCGGCTTTGTGCTCTCCTTCGGCTACTGGTGCACGGACTTCCTCGTCATTCAGACCGCCATGGCGGCCAACTCCGAGGAATCCGCTCGTCGCGTGCCTCTCATCGCCGCGGTACCCAAAATGTTCTTCCCGTTTCTGGTGATCCTGCCCGGCCTCATCGCGATTGCCACGCCCGCCGTCATGCGTCACACGATGGGTCAGGCCGCGCCAGACGGCATGGCAGGCACCGCGACTGCAGGGGCCGAGAATCTGAACGCAGGCAAAGGCCTCATCCCCGCCAAGGTCGATCCTGCCACCGGCAAGATCATGCTCGATACCCATGGCCAGCCGGTGCTCGACTACGACCTCGCCATTCCCAACATGCTTCTGCACTACTTTCCCACTGGCATCCTCGGCCTCGGACTCACCGCGCTGCTCGCCAGCTTTATGTCCGGCATGGCCGGCAACGTCACTGCCTTTAACACCGTCTGGACCTTCGACCTCTACCAGGCCTACATTCATAAGGGCGCGAGCGACGCCCACTACCTGAAAGTCGGCAAATGGACCACGGTCGTCGGCATCCTCATCTCCATGGGAGCCGCGTATCTCGTCATGGGCTTCAACAACATCATGGATACGCTGCAGCTGGTCTTCTCCATCGTGAATGCCCCGCTCTTTGCGACCTTCCTCCTCGGCATGTTCTGGAAGCGCTCCACCGGCCACGCCGCCTTTATCGGCCTGGTCGGCGGTACGCTGGCCGCTGTGCTGCATCATGGGCTCACGCTCTCGGCCGGCGCCAGTCCCGGCATCCACGGCGGCTGGATTCACGTCGTCCACACCTATCCCAGCGCCATGGCCCTCGACTTCTCCCAGGCCATCTTCGCCTTTACTGTCAATTTCATCCTCGCCGTGGTCATCAGCTTCATGACGAAACCCCGCCCTGAAAGCGAGCTGGTCGGCCTCGTCTATTCGCTGACGCCCAAGCCCGTCGAGCATCACATGGCGTGGTATGCCCGGCCCAGCGTCCTCGCCATCGGCTTGCTGGTGTTGCTGGTCGGACTGAATTTTGTCTTCCGGTAGAACTTTCTGCAGAATTGTGAGAACGGTATACCCAGAGTTGTGAGAACGAAATGAAGGACAAGCCATGAGCCTCGATCTCCGCATCCCCCTCGGCCTGATGTTTCTCATTGTTGGCGCCATGCTCTCCATCTATGGATTTGTCACGCGGGGCAGCGAAATCTACTTCCGCTCCGCGGGCATGGACATCAATCTCATCTGGGGGATCGTGATGCTCGTCTTCGGCCTCAGTATGTTCCTGCTTGGCCGTTACTCCGACAGGCACCCCAAAGCTCCGGCCGTCGAAGGCACCGACCGCCCCCTCGGCCACGGCCACTGAGATTCGACCAGTAACTCAGGGCAGCTTCGCCATAAAGTCGTTCATCGCGCGAATAACGACGTCGGGGTTCGACGCGAACACCTGATGGTTCGCATTCGCGATGCGCACCACCGGATCCGCCGGCATCGCCCGCTCGAACGCGTTCGACTGATCCGTGCAACGCTTGAGATCGAAAGCCCGCAACGCCGCCTGTGCCATCGGATCGTTCGCCAGCGGTCCTCGAAACATTGGACTCATATCATGCGGACAAGCAAAGATCGCCAGCGCCGGCGCATCGATCTTCGTGAACTTTTCCATTCCAAACCAGACCGCCAGGGGAATCGGCGGAGGAGCCGGTGGAGCAGGCACATCGGGCAGCTCCGCCAGGCGGATTTGCTCGGCGTCCAGATCCCTGTTCAGCTGCGCCACGCTCGTCCTCAGTCCGTCAACAAAGGCTCGATCGTACACCGCGCCCGCTCGAAACGCGTCCAGCCGCCTCTTCACGTCGAGCAAATCGATCTGGATGTCGCCTCGCACTGAATCGTAAAATCCGTACGCGTCGGCCGCATCCAGATAGATCAATCCCGCAACCTTCTTGGGATCGTGGCTGCCCACCCAGCTCAATTCCTCGCCTGCGATCGAATGCCCTGCGAGGACTGGATGATCAAGGTGCAGCGCATCGATCACCGCGACCACATCCTCGCCCAGCCTTTTCGCTGAGTAATTCGCGTCTGTCGGCTCCGGCTTGCTGGAATCGCCAAAACCGCGCCGCGTGATCCCGTAGACGTGATACTTCGCCGTCAATTTCGGAGCAAAATCGTCGTAAACATGAGCCGTGTCGCCGAGGCCGGACAGAAGAACCAGCGGCCGGGCCGCACCACCATTTCCGGGACCGCCCCAGTCAAGAACTTCGAGCTTCACACCCGGTTCGACGGAAACAAACTGCACCCAGGGTTTGGAAACAGCATTTTGCCCCTCAGCCCCCGATTCGCCCGCATGCACCACCACCGGCGCTGCCAACATGATCGTCAGACACCTAACAAGAATCAATCCCCACCGCATGGTTTTATCTCCTCGCTATTGCTGCTTCGCCACCGCCGCCGTTGCCAGCGTCCCGCCCAGTCCCATCGTCTCGACCGCCGACGATGGCACAATGACCATCGCTCCCTTTTCACGGATCGCCTCGTACAGCATGTTCATTCCCCGCAGATGCAGCGCTACGGGAT
>PMSS01000335.1 GCA_003167515.1 Acidobacterium sp.
CCACCCCATCGTCGCCAACCGCAGCGGCGGAGCCAGCTGGCTGATGCAATCCAGCACTTGTTTGCTGTAATGGCCCTCATATTCCGGATCTGCCCCATCTCTACTGAAGCAACCATGCGCCGGCCCGGGCTCGCTCTGATTGAACTTCGACGCCTCATGCGATATCGCCGCGCCCGTGCTCGAAAATCCAAAACTATACATCGTAATATTGGCATCGCTGATCAGCCGCAGCCCCTCGTTCAGCGTCGTCTTGCTGCCCTGGTCCCGCGTCTCGCTCAGCAGCAGAATCGCCCGCCGAAACCGCGGCGGCTGCGCCCGCAGCTGCTCCACCGCCATCGCAATCCCATCCAGAATCGCCGCGCCATTATCCCCCGGATTCAGCCGCGACAGCCGCTTCGAAACGTCCTCCGTATCGTGCGAAAAAGCCTGCAGCAGATGCGCCGTGCTGTCGAACCCGATCAGCGCCACCCTGTGCTCCACATTCCCAATCAGCGCATCGAGAATCGCATCCAGCGTCTCGTAATCCGCCAGGTGCTGCGCCCCCGCCCCGCCTGTCTCCACCACAATCGCCAGCGCCAGCGGTTGCCCATCCGTGTCCTGCTCAATCCGTATCTGCTGTGGAACCCCATCGTCCGTCAGCACAAAATCGTCCGCCGTCAGCTCGAAAACAACCTGCCCGCCCTTCGTCTTCACCAGGACAGGTACCTCCACCAGCGTCGATCGCACCGTTAATGTTGTCGGATGCGACGGCGTCGTCTGCGCCCCATCCTGCACCGCCCCATTCTGTTGCGCCCGCAACCCCGCTGCCGCGAGCCAAACCAGCATTACGAAGGCGCACAAAAACCGCATCACCAGGGCCCGTTGGCACTATTGGAATGGATGGCGTTGCGAGCGAAAATCCGGTCAGGCGAGGCGGAGCCCGAAGGCTGTGGTGGCCCCACTGTCAAGGGCGACAACGAAGTACGGCCGCATTTTCGCCGCAACCCGGGGGGACGGGGCCAATCCTCCTCATTTGTTCGTCTGTCGTCGCTAAGATACATGCGGTAGCTGTCGCTCCTCGAACTGAGCAGAATTGTCTCCCGTTGCCACCATTCCAATAGTGTTAACGGACCCGCAGTAAAGCTCTGATTAAGCCGCTGTTTTGAAGGGGCACAGCTTCACGGCTCGCAGAAAAAAACAAAAAAACGAAAACGGCCAGGTTCACCCCATAGCAAGAAGCAAACTCCCATGCAACCCCGACGTCAATGCGAATCGATTCTGGGTTCGCCGGAAGTACTGCCTTGCACCATTTTGAAAAAATTAGTGTCAACTCCGCCCATGTCACTCCTTCCGCTGTTCAGCTTTCTCCGGCTCTCGCGCCCAGCTTTGACGGGCCAGAGCCAGCCGTGCCGTAGAGAACACGGGAAAGAAACAGGCCTTAGCCCGGAGGGACGGTTCTCGAGGGCTTAACAGAGCTTCCCTAATCTCATTCTAAGTGGGACAAACGGGGTGCCCCACTGCCTGCCCTGAGCCTGCCGACGGTCCCTGGTCTTGGGACATGGGTTCAACAACATTTCCGGCTATCCGCCCGCCCCATCATGTAAAACTTCGTCATGGCCCCCGATCCCAGAATCGCCGTACTCATCGAGAAGGCCCTCGACGCTGGCATCCCCCAGGAGGCCCTGGTCGGCGTCCTTACCGCGCATGGCTGGCCCGAGCGCGAAGTCTACGAAGCCCTCGCCCAGCACTATGAACGCGTCACCGGTGTCGCCATTCCCCATCGCACCGGCGGAGGCGCTTCCGCGAAAGAAGCCTTCTTCTATCTCCTCATCTTCGCCACACTCGCCACCTGGACCATCGGCTTCGGCTACCTCGCCTTCGCTCTCATCGATCGCTGGCTCGCCGACCCACTCTTCACCGGCTATCGGCAGGCGTGGGATACCTACACCATCACCTCCTGCCTCGCCTCGCTCATCGTCGCCTTTCCGCTCTACCTGCTCATCTCCCGCGCCGTCATCCGCGAAGCCGTCGCTGACCCCGGCAAGCTCGATTCGCCCGTCCGGAAATGGCTCACCTACATGGCTCTCGTGGTTGCCGCCGGCTTCTTCATGGGCGACCTCATCACTGCGCTCACCTATCTGCTCCGCGGAGAGCTCACCTCCCGCTTTCTCGCCAAATCCCTCGTCGTGCTCGCACTCTCCGGCGGCGTCTTCTTCTATTACTTCGGCGGACTCCGCAAAACCGACGCCTCGCCCGTCAGAGCGAACCGCGACCGCATCATGGCGGCAGTCTCTTCGGCCCTCGTCGCCCTCATCGTCATTCTCGGCTTTTTGCAGTTAGGAGCGCCACAAACGCAGCGCGATACCCGCGCCGACAGCCAGCGCGTCCGTGAACTATTTCAGCTCACTATCCAGATCGAGAACTACTGGACCGCCCGCAACTCCCAGCTCCCGCCCAGCCTCAACGCATTCCCTGGCCGCGCCCGCGCCGATCCCGTCTCACACGTTCCCTATCAATATCTACCCGGACAAGGCAGTCAGTATCAGCTCTGCGCAACCTTCGCCCTCAGCAGCAATACCGGGCAGCCCACGCCCGCACCCGATGCATGGGTTCATCCCGCGGGACACCACTGCTTCTCCCTGGATGCAGCAATGCAAGCGCAGCCGCCCATCCAGCTCCCTGCGGACTAACAGCCTCTGTTACCCCGCTAGGGTTTAGTCAGGAAATAAACTTCCACCGCCGCCATCAGCGACGCTCGATCCAGAATCGGATCGCGCCCCTCGTATTGCGCCGCCCAGCAGACCTGGTTCACCAGGTCCCGCGGCTGGCACGCCCGCAATTCCTGCTTCAAATGATCGCGGATCGTAACAATCAGCTCGTCCAGCGCGTCGTCGTCCACCGCGAATCCCCGCCGCTCCGCAACCGCACAAAAGATCCGCCGAAACTGAATCGGAGTTGCCGCGTCCACCCGGATCTTCGTCTGCATTCTCCGCAGAAACGCCGGATCCACCAGATCCGCCGGATCCATGTTCGTAGCAAACACCACCAGCATCTCAAACGGAATCTCGATCTTCCTTCCCCCCACCAGCGTCAGAAAATCGATTCCCCGGTCCAGCGGCACCACCCAGCGATTCAGCAGCTCCTCCGGCCGCACCCGCTGCCTACCGAAATCGTCCAGGATCAGCACTCCGTTGTTCGCCTTCATCTGTACCGGACCGGTATAAAACTTCGCCGAAGGATTGAACTGCAGGTCCAGCATCTCAATCGTCAGCTCGCCCCCCACCAGCACCGACGGGCGCTGGCAGCGCACCCACCGGTCGTCGCAGTTCTCGGTCTCCGGCCCATCCACCTGCTTGTGGATCATCGGATCGAAGACCGTAATCATTTGCCCATCCACTTCCACCGCGTTCGGGATCCAAACGTTGTCTTCCGCCAGCACCCGCGACATCGTCTCCGCGATCAGGGTCTTGCCCACCCCCGCTGGTCCATGCACAAAAATCGATGAGCCCGAATTCAGCCCCGTCCCGATCTGCCCCAGCACCCTGCTGTCGATCTCCAGATCGCCAAACGCCCGCTCCACGTCCGCCTTCCGCACCACCATGTGCCGGACGCTCTGCCGTTTTACCTGCGCTACGTAGCTTTCCAGCGAAACCGGCGCCGACCCCGTGTACTGGCTCTGTGACATCAGATCCAGCGCGCGCTTCCGGCCCTGCTCGGTCAGCACCACCGTGGGGATGTTGCCCGCCATGCCCGTCACCTGGCAGTGCTGATCGGTCCTCAACCGCCCCACCAGCTCGCCGGCCACATTTACGCTCACACGCATCTGCTCGCCAAGCGCGCGCGTCGACAGCGCCCCGCACAGATACAGCGTCTTCAGCGCAAGATCCTCGACAATCCCCCGCCGAATTCCCAGCTCCCCGATTCCTCGCGGCCGATGATCCGGCGCAAGCACCGGGACGGCGGCCTTCTCATCGCTCGACCCATCCAGACCGAGACCTGCTTCAGCCCCCTCCTGCTTCTCCTCCGGCGGATAATTCAGCGAATTGAACCATGGGTCGCGTCCGCCCGCCGGGGCCTGAACGTTCTGCGCGGGTCGGTTCCCGGATCGAATGAACCCCAGGCGCGATTCGATTGCGGTGTCTGTCACCTTAACCAATGTGGCCCTCTGCCATTGTCTTCGGCGCTCGTCCCGTTGACATTAAACACCGCTCCAGGAAGAAACAGGATTGCCCTTTCGGGTAATTACCCTTCCCACACTATGTCCCACCCATGGCACCATGGTCTTATGGATCCCCGCCTGATCGTCGCTCTCGATTACCCCAGTGCCGCACCCGCCCTCGCCCTCGCCGATCGGCTCAAAGACTCCTGCGCCTGGTTCAAGGTTGGCCTCGAACTCTACCTCGCCGAAGGCAACGCCATCGTCCACGAGCTCCGCCATCGCGGCTACTCCGTCTTCCTCGACCTCAAACTCCACGACATCCCTAACACCGTCGCTGGCGCGGTCCGCTCCGTCGCCGCCACCGGCGCCAACCTTCTCACGGTTCATGCCTCGGGCGGTCCGGCCATGCTTCACGCTGCAGCCGAAGCCGCCGCCGCTCTCACCCACAGCCCCCAGCTCCTCGCTGTTACCGTTCTCACCAGCATGGACGAGGAGCAGTTAGCCGCCGTCGGCATCCATCATTCCCCCGCATCCCAGGTCCTGCGCCTCGCTGAAACAGCCTCCGCCAACGGCATCAATGGCTTCGTCACCAGCGCCGAAGAAGTCTCCACCCTCCGCCGCCGTTTTCCCTCCGCGACCCTCGTTGTCCCCGGCATCCGCCCCGCAGGAAGCGCAACCGCCGACCAGAAACGCATCGCCACCCCAGCCGCCGCCCTCGCCGCCGGTGCCGACTACCTCGTCATCGGACGCCCCATCACCCAGGCCAAAGACCCCGCCGCCGCCACCCAGGCCATCCTCGAAGAAATGCAGCAAGCCTCAGCGACGCCCGCTTAATTTACCCGTCCTCTGCCGCACCACCGTGAACCAGACCACGCTACTGAAAATCGAGAAAAAGTAGACAGCGCCGGCCACCACCTTCCACCGGTGACTCATGCGCAGCCACACCGCGAACGCCGGGTAGGGTAGCCAGGCGAAGACCGCAAAGATCAGTCCGAACAATAGAGCGGTCATCGCCACAGCCCCGCCGATAACCACCAGCCGGCGTCTCGTTTCCGGACCCATTCCCAGTCTCCGCTCGCCGGTTTCCATGCCAGTGAGTCTACCCACTCCGTAGAACCGAGCCGCGGCCGACTTCCTCGTCGTAGGACGCCCCATCACCCGGGCCAAAGACCCCGCCGCCGCCCGGTCCATCCTTGAAGAAATGCCGCAAGCTCAAATCCTCTCGTAGCCCACGGGACCGAATTGACGGTGTGATAGCCTCACCCGCTTAAAAGGAGAAGCGACGCAAACAGCAAAGCAGAAAAACGCGAACACATGGCTGCACCCATTCTCCCAGATGCGCAGAAAAGTGAAAGGCAGCTCGCGAACGAGCTGCCCTTGGATTTGAATGAACCTTGAATGAATCCGATCCGAAAAGATCCGCGATTAAGCCGGTGAAGGACTGCCTTCCGGCAATCCGCCCGTCCGTCCCGGCTCCGGCTTCAGCACCTGCTGCACATCGGCAAC
>PMSS01000428.1 GCA_003167515.1 Acidobacterium sp.
GATGGAGATGCTCAGCGAGCATACCCTCGAGGGGTGGTTTGAGGGCTATGTACTCACCGGGCGCCACGGCTTTTTCTCCACTTACGAAGCCTTCGTCCACGTGATCGATTCAATGTTCAACCAGCATGCGAAATGGCTGGAGAAATCCAAGAAGGAGCTTCGCTGGCGCGCTGCCGTTTCTTCTATTAACCTGCTCATCACATCGGTGGTGTGGCGGCAGGATCACAATGGCTTTTCGCATCAGGACCCCGGCTTCCTCGACGTTGTAGCCAATAAGAGCGCCGACGTAACCCGCATCTATCTTCCGCCCGACGCCAACTGCCTGCTCAGCGTCGCCGATCATTGTCTCCGTTCGAGCGATTATGTCAACGTGATCGTCGCCGACAAACAGCCGCACCTGCAGTATCTGAACATGGATGCTGCGATCCTCCATTGCACCAAGGGCATCGGCATCTGGGAGTGGGCGAGCACGGACAGCAGCGTCGAGCCGGACGCGGTTCTGGCCTGCGCTGGCGATATCGCCACGATGGAGGCGCTGGCCGCCGCCGCCATTCTGCGCGAGCGCTTTCCCGACTTAAAGCTTCGCTTCGTCAATGTCGTCGACCTCTTTCGCCTGCAACCGGAAAGCGAACATCCTCACGGCTTGTCCGATGCGGAGTTCGATTCGCTCTTCACGACCAGCAAACCGGTCATCTTCAACTTCCACGGCTATCCTTTGCTGATCCACCGGCTCACTTATCGGCGGCACAATCATGACGAATTCCACGTGCGCGGCTATAAGGAAAAGGGCAACATCAACACTCCTCTGGAGCTGGCCATTCTGAATAATGTCGATCGCTTCAACCTGGCGATCGACATTATCGACCGCGTGCCGCGGCTGCGGGACATTGGCTCCCATACGCAGGAGTGGCTGCGCGACCAGATCAACGAGAGCGTGCATTACGCCCATACCTGGGGGATCGACAAGCCGGAAATCCGCAACTGGGTTTGGCCGCAGTGAGCGCAACAGACGAACTGATTCTTGCGGTCAACAGTGGGTCTTCTTCGCTGAAGTTCGGACTGTACCGGAATCCGCCGGGCGACTGCAATCCTGGGCTGTTGCTGGCCGGCGGGGCGAGCGGCATCGGGTATTCGAACGGGCGATTGCAGATTAAGGATGCCAGCGGAAAGACCTTGCTCGACGAGGCGTATCAGCTGAACTCCCAGGGCCATGCTCTGAAGGAAATCCTCGATACATTTGAGCGCTTCGGGCATGGGCAGCCGGGCAGTATCGGACATCGCGTGGTGCATGGTGGTCCGCACTTGCGGGAGCACCAGGCGATCACCGATGCGCTGATCGAAAAGCTGCAGGCGGCAATGCAATTCGCTCCGATCCATATACCGGCGGCGGTGGCGTTGATCCGCGAGACGGAAAAGCTGCTGCCGGACGCAAGGCAGTATGCGTGCTTCGACACGGCGTTCCACAGCACGATGCCCGAGACCGCGCGCCACTACCCTTTGCCGCAGCGGCTCTACGACATGGGCATTGAGCGCTACGGCTTTCACGGACTCTCATACGAGTCGATCGTGGTTCGCCTGGGCTCTTCGATACCGGAGCGGGTGGTCTGCGCTCATCTGGGCGCGGGGGCGAGTCTGGTTGCGCTGCGCCATGGCCAGTCCATCGATACCAGTATGGGAATGACGCCGGTGGGCGGGATTCCGATGGCGACGCGGAGCGGGGATTTCGATCCCGGCGTGGTGCTGTTCCTGATGCGGACCGAGGAGTTGTCGGCGGATCAGCTGGAGTCGCTGCTCAATCGGGATTCCGGGCTGGGTGCGCTTTCGGGGGGCGAGTCCGACATGCGGCTGCTCGAAGAATGCGTGGCCAAAGGGGACAAAAAGGCGCGCCTGGCGATTGAGGTCTTTGCTCATGCTGTGCGCAAAATGATTGGCGCTTATGCGGCGGAGTTGGGCGGGCTCGATCTGTTGGTCTTCACGGGCGGAATCGGGGAGCACAGCGCCGCGGTGCGGGACTGGATCTGCGATGGGCTTGATTTCATGGGCATTACCAGCGGCGATCCGGCTTTGTGCGGGAAGGTGCGGGTGCTGACCAGCGAGGAAGAGCTGCAGATTGCCCGGATCACTTGCCGGTTGCGGCAGCAGGGCTGAATCTGTCTCTTTTTTCGACGGGCAGCTTTGGGTTGTGGCTTGTTTTCAGCTGCTTAGGCGATGTTTACAAGCTCGACAACATTGGGGGTCTCTCTAACGTTGGGGTCTTCCTCCGAAGAGAGTTTTGGGGTGATATCCCCCCACCCCCCCTATATCGGTTTTGCAAGTATTTGAAAAATTGGGATTTCCAGGGGATATCGAGTTTGATAACACCTCCCCAGGGTCAGCGTTCGGGAAAGCGGAGGTGCGGCTATCCGGTGGAGCAGCGGCGATGGGAAAGAGCTGGCTTGCGCGGGTTTTGATCGCGCATGAGGGTCCTGGGACCTGGAGCCCGTAAAAGAAAAGGACCCGCGTTGGCGAGTCCTTCTGATTTAGGCTTCGTTTCCAGTCTGGGGGATAGAGCGGGGCATTGCAAGGAGAACGTGCGTGGGAGGGAAACGAAAGTACTGTGAAAAGGCAGGCAGTAGCCGGTGGCCAGTAGCCGGTAGGCGGAGGCCGATGGGCAGTGGGCAACAGGTTATAGGAGGAGTAGCCGGCACGCGAGAACGCGAGGCGGGCCTGCAGAGCTGTGATTCATGTACGATTTCTTTGCGCGAGGAGTTTCATGTCATCACTGCAGGAGTTTCGCTGCGAGATCTGCGGCATTGTGACCAATAATCCGATTCATTGGTATGTGATTCGCTGTGGCGAATCCGAGCTGACGGTGCTCCGATGGAAAGCGGAAGCGGCAGGTGCGGCCGATGCCCGGCATTTGTGCGGCGAAGCGGACGCTCAGATTTACATCAGCCGCTGGTTCGATTCAGTGTGTTCACCGCCCAAGCCTGACTTCATCAGAAGCTCAAGCGCGGTTCATTCAGACTGAAGAATCAGGAACCGAGTGCCGTAGTCCAGGTCACCCACACCAGTGGCTTGACCGCGTGATTTCAGTCAATTTCCGGGCCTGAAGGCCCCGATTCGACGCATTCTCTTTCCCCGGCCTGAAGGCCGGGGCTTTTACCGTCGTGCCGCTTACGCGGCACCCTCATGCGCAGCTAAAACCATCACGCGGTCAGAGTACCAGACCAGCTCCTGAGTTGACGGTGGTTCTTCCGGGCACGAATAAATATATGGGAACTTGGCTCTGAACTTCTCTCAACTTCCCGCAATTCGCAGCGGAACTAGGCGAGTCGGTTTGCCTGGTCGTCGTCGTTGGGCTCGCATATCGATTCAGATCTCGGCTTCTGATTTGGTTGTTGGCAGCTTCAAGGTTCATCGCTACACGTCGTCGCGGAACCTGCATCTGGTTAGGATCCGCCGTCGTCCTGGCGCTCGCCTTTTTCCCTCCTTGGGTACAGATCAACACCCATGGAGGGCGGTATCCCGCTCAGCGCATCAGGCTCTGGCACGCGCGAGTGGACCGCGCCCCCGTCGAGGCAACGAGATGGCAATCTTCAGAGGTGGATTATGCCCGGATGCTTACGGAGATTGCGACGGGCGAATGTCTTGTGATGGCGCTGTATCTGACGTGGGCACGGGCCAAGCGCGTGAGCGACTCGAGGGGTTAACCGAGCGGCATACAATAGTCTTGGGCCTTGGCCCGGGATTCAACGATATGCTCGAAAGCTCATGCCACACATATTGGACAACTGAGTGCAAGACCCCGTCTTGTGGCGACTTGCTCCTTGCTTACATCGGCCCGTGCGTCGGTAACCGCGTCTACTACCTGCGTCAATGCAGGCCCTTCGAGGCCACCTGTCCAGAATGCAAAAAGACCTATACCTACGCGCACCCGGACGTCGGGTGGAAAAACATTGACCGAGGCCCGATCGGCTTCGTCAAAAACAGAGCATTTCTGGGGGCCATCCGGCCCCAGGCGGATTAGCCCTTTTCGCCTGGACGGCCAGTCTTGGTTGACGCACCTCGCGCCAAATCGAATAATGAAGATTCGCCTTGAAGACGCAGCATCTCCAGAGAGAGAAGGAACGCCGGACGTGATCAATCTGAAAGTAATCGGGCCTGCGCGATGAGTAGTGCGGTCGCGGG
>PMSS01000211.1 GCA_003167515.1 Acidobacterium sp.
GCTACTGGCTACCGGCTACCGGCTACTGGCTACTGGCTAAATAGGCGCATACTTCCGTCATGCTCTGGCTCCAGGGACTCATCTTCACCGTCCTCGTCCCCGGCGTAGTCGCCTTCTACATCCCCCAGACATTGCGCCGCGGACCAGCCCCCGGCGGCTGGTGGTCCTTAGGCTGGATCCTCTTCGCCGCGGGCGCCGCCATCTACACTCTGTGCCTGTTCAATTTCCTCTCAGCTGGCGGAACCCCCGCCATCTTCTTCACCCGCCACATTCGCGCCGTGCTGGGCGAAGAGCCAAAAGAAATCGTCCGCAAAGGTCTCTATCGCTACTCCCGCAACCCTATGTACCTCGGTGTGTTCATCGCCATCGCCGGCCAGGCGTGCGTCTACCGCTCAGGGTCGATCACCATCTATCTGCTGATCGCCATGGCGTTCTTCCATTGCGTCGTCGTTTTTCTCGAGGAGCCGCATCTGGCCCGCGCACGCGGCCCCGCCTACGACGATTACCGTCGCCGCGTCCCTCGCTGGCTCGGCCTGCCCCGCGCCTGACCTCGCGTACCTGGTGGCCTGTCGCAAGGATTTCGTTAGCAACGCCACGAAAATGGCTGCCCCACAGCCTGCCCTGAGCGAACGCGAGCGGCGCGAAGCGAGTCGAATGGGTCTCGCTGTTGAGACGTGGGTTGGCGAGACTCCGATCGGTAACGAAGTCTCTGCGACAAGCCCTAGTTGTAAGGCGGAGGCGCAGCCGGCTGCCACGCCAGCCGCTTTTCCGGACAGATGTGCTTAGTCTCGGTCTTCGTCCTCTGCGCCGCATTGCGCGTCGCTCCCAGGCTGCGAAAGCAATGAACACAAAATGCGTCCGGACTGAACCTCGGCGCCGCATTCACGGTGTGGGAGCCTTTGAGGAAATGAGCATGACTGTGCATAAGAAAACCTCAAGGAGGGTTGCTTACCCGGATAGTTAAGAGGCCTGACACGACCGGCGCTTCCTGCCTGATGTCCACAGGAAACCGCGGGGACGTTTGCGTACTGATGGAATCAGCCCTCGTCCACTCCAAAGGTGCTTCCGGCGGAGGCCGATAGCTCCGGGACGCAGCGGGCACATCAATAGATCAAGCATCCTCCCAAACCGATGGCTCCGATGTGACTCGCGTCACACATGCCTGTGAAAACCAGGCTTTTGTCACCGCCCATTCCCAAATCGGTCCGCCAACCGCTTCCTCGCTCCAACCCCTCCGCACCTCCCGGCTGACTTGCACCACTGCCCCCGCTCCGATACATTGGTGCCCGCGTGCTTCACCTCGAAACGCTGAACGACGTCTTCTTCACCATCGCGGACAGCCGCCGCGACCGGGCCATGCTGGTCCAGGACCCCACCGGCGCATGGCAGCCCTTCTCCTCATCCCAGGTCTATCAACGCGTCCGCGCCGTAGCTGCCGCCCTCCGCGCCTGGGGCATCGCCAAAGGCGACCGCGTCGCCATCCTCGCCGAGAATCGCTGGGAGTGGGCCGTCGCCGACTTCGCCTCCCTCGCCATCGGCGCCGTCGATGTCCCCATCTACCCCACCCTCCTCGCTGAGCAAATCGTCCCCCTCCTCGCCGACTCCGGCGCGCGCGTCCTCTTCGTCTCCACCCGCGCGCAATTCGAAAAGATCGCCCCCCATCGCGACGCAACTGCACTCGAGCACATAGTCCTCATGGACCCGGAACCCATCCCCGGCGCCGAAAATTTCTCCTCACTCATCGCCAAAACTGAAACACGCCCCGACACAAAAACCAGCCAGCGCGACTCCGCCTTCGACAACGAAGCCCGCCAGATCCAGCCAACCGACCTCGCCACCCTCATCTACACTTCCGGCACCACCGGCGAGCCCAAAGGCGTCCTCCTCACCCACGGCAATATCGCCTGCAACGTCAACCACTCCCTCGACGAATTCGGCCTCAACTCCACCGACTCCTGCATTTCCTTCCTGCCCCTCTCGCACATCACCGCCCGCCACCTCGATTACGCGCTCTATGCGAAGGACGTCACCGTCGCCTACTGCCCTGCCTTCGACAAGCTCCCGCAGACCCTCACCGCCATCCGTCCTACCGTCCTCGTCGCCGTGCCCCGCGTCTTCGAAAAGATCCGCCAGGTCGCCCAGCAGCGCGCCGCCGAGTCCGCCATCAAACGCACGCTTTTCAACTGGGCCCTCAGAACAGGGCAAAAACATCGCGACCTCATCGCCGCGGGAAAAACCCCATCGTCCCTTTCGTGGAAGCTCGCCAACACCCTCGTCTACAAAAAACTCAGCGCCGGTTTCGGTGGCCGCATCCGCTACCACATTTCCGGTGGAGCACCCCTCGGCCTCGACACCGCCCACTGGTTCGCGAGCGCCGGCATTCGTATCCTCGAGGGCTACGGCCTCACCGAAACCTCACCCGTCATCGCCATCAACACGCCCAACGCTAACCGCATGGGTTCAGTCGGCAAGCCGCTCCCCAACGTCGAGTGCCGCATCGCCCAGGACGGAGAGCTTCTCGTCCGCGGCCCCAGCATCTTCTCCGGCTATTGGAAAAGCGCAGTCACCACCGGCGCCATTGATAGCGCCGCGGCCATCGATAGCGCCGCGGCCATCGATAAGGACGGCTGGTTCGCAACCGGCGACATAGGCCACATCGACCCCGACGGCTTCCTCTTCATCACCGACCGCAAAAAGGAACTCCTCAAAACCTCCGGCGGCAAGCTCATCGCGCCGCAACCCATCGAAAACAAGCTCAAGGCGAATCTCCTGGTGGGCAACGCAGCCGTTGTCGGCGACCGCCACAAGTTTGCCTCCGCGCTCATCGCTCCCAACTTCCCCGCACTCGAAACCTGGACGAAAGAACACAACATCGCCGCCACCAACCGCTCCGACCTCGTCAACCATCCCCGCGTCCTCGCCGAATACCAGGCCATCATCGACAAAGTGAACGCCACCCTCGCCAACTTCGAAACCATCAAGCGCTTCCGCCTCGTCCCCGATGAGTGGTCGCTCGACTCCGGCGAACTAACCCCCAGCCTCAAACTCCGCCGCCGCGTAATCACGCAAAAGTACGCCCACGAAATCGCCGACTTCTACGCCGACGAATCCACCTCGAAGCGCTAGCAAAATTCTGTCATCCTGAGCGAAGTTTGGCTCGCGCAGCGAGGCAAACACAGTCGAAAGGACCTCCCGAGCGCCAGCAACTCCGACGAGCGAGCTCGTCGGAGTTCGCGAGGGCAACGAACGCGGATCGCTGAACGCTCTATTCTTCCCCCTCTCGTAAAATGAAACCAGCATGCCAGAAACACCCCCATTCCCCCTCACCCTCGACGGCTCCAGCCTCCTCCATCAGATGTTCCGCTTCGACTGGCCCGCATGGCGTCGCCTCGACGCATCCGACCGTCAGCGCACCATCGCCGAAGCCTCCGCCCTCCTCGCCCCACTCGAAAGAGTCTCCCCGGAAACCCGCCCCCAACAAAGCGCCCTCTTCGCCCAACTGGGCCACAAGGGCGACCTCATGCTTATCCACTTCCGCGACACCATCGAGCAACTCGCCGAAATCGAGCGCGACCTGGCCCGCACAGAACTCGGCACATTCCTCCAGCCCACTCACTCCTACCTCTCCATCGTCGAGCTCGGCCTCTATGAGTCTGCCTCCAAAACCTACCCCGTCCTCATGGGTGAAGGCATTGAGCCGCTCAGCGAAGAATGGGATCGCCGCATTCAGGAGGTCGTCGACCGTTCCGCGGCCGCGATGTCTACGCGCCTCTACCCATCGATCCCCGAAACAAAATACGTCTGCTTCTATCCCATGGATAAGAAGCGCGGCGAGCACGTCAACTGGTACACCGCGCCCATGCCCGATCGCGCCCGCATGATGCACGAACACGGCCTCATCGGCCGCCGCTTCGCCGGCCAGGTTAAACAGATCATCTCCGGCTCCATCGGCCTCGACGACTGGGAGTGGGGCGTCGACCTCTTCGCCGACAATCCCGGCGTCTTCAAAAAGCTCATCTACGAAATGCGCTTCGACGAAGCCAGCGCCCTCTACGCCCTCTTCGGAACCTTCTACGTCGGCGTCCGCCTCCCCGTCACCGAACTAGCCTCCTGGCTAAGCGTGGACCAACAATGATCGTGTCGCTACACGCTACCAGCGACAGGCTACCGGCTGCCTCGCACCCAGCCCCCAGCCACTGGCTACAGGCTACCGGCTACCGCCTACCGGCTGTTTTATGAAGGTCTTCCTCACCGGCGCCACCGGATTCGTCGGCGGCCACGTAGCCCGCGAGCTCGCCTCCCGCGGCATCGACCTGCGCCTCCTCTCCCGCCGCAACAGCAACCTCGCCAATCTCGAAGGAGTGGTCTCCGGATCGGATGCGGAGACCGTAATCGGCGACCTCCTCGAACCCGACTCCCTCCGCAACGCCATCCGCGGCTGCAACGCCGTCATGCACGTCGCCGCCGACTACCGCCTCTGGGTCCGCGATCCCGACATCATGGTCCGCACCAACGTCGAAGGCACCCGCGCCCTCCTCCGCATCGCCCGCGAAGAAAACGTCCCGCGCTTCGTCTACACCTCCAGCGTCGCCACCATGGGCTTCAAAACCGACGGCACCATCGTCGACGAAGACACTCCTGTGACCATCCGCGACATGATCGGCCACTACAAGCGCTCTAAATTCCTCGCTGAACAAGTCGCCATAGAAGCCGCGCGTGCCGGCCAGTCCGTCATCATCCTCAACCCCACCACCCCCATCGGCGCCGCCGACGTCAAACCCACGCCAACCGGCCGCATCATCGTCGACTTCCTCAACAAAAAATTCCCCGCCTACGTCGACACCGGCCTCAACCTCGTCGACGTCACCGAAGTCGCCCGCACCCACGCCGACGCCCTCCACCCCGACATCGGACGCCCCGGCGAACGCTACATCCTCGGCGGCGAAAACCTCACCCTCAAGCAAATCCTCGACAAAATGTCCGCCATCACCGGCCTTCCCTCACCCACCATCGAAGTCCCGCACTCCGTAGCCATGATCTTCGCCATCTTCGACGAAACCATCACCGGCCGCATCCGTGGCAAAGAACCACGAGCCACCATCGAAGCCGTCCGCATGGGCAAAAAGAAAATGTTCGCCTCTTCCGCCAAAGCCGAACGCGAACTAGGCTTCCGCATAGTCCCCGTCTACCAGGCACTGCGCAGCGCCATAGACTGGTTCCGAGCCCACGGCTACGCGCCGCAAAGTGAGAGCTCAAGCCCAACCTCCATCAAGAGCACATAACGCCGGAAGCAGCGGGGGTTTCTCCTCGATTCGAGATCGTTTGACGATGTCCGGACTCAGTCCCCACCTTGAACACACTGCTTTAACAGCTTCCTCGATGTAGGGGGCTGAGTCTGGAGCGACGACTACTTGGCGAATCATCACATCGAGCGAGCACCGCACCCAGCGTCCTCGCACAGTCAATGGCCTCAGTGAACAAGCGCCTTGGCTCAGCAACCGAGCACGACCCTCCTCACTGTCTAACTCCTGACTCGAATAGTTAGACACCGGACCATCGAATAGCTGACGATCAAAGTAGATTAGACGGAACTCGTGCTCGTGGGCGTACCAGCCCTTTTTGACAAGACGGCCTGGAAAAGCTTCCACCATCTTTCCGGCTTAGTTTCAACGTCGGGATTGACATACTCGACGAGACCATCGCTAACCCGGTTATACTCGGCCAAGGCCAAGGCGGGATCCAAACGACTCGTAGTGGCGGATATTAGACGTTCATAGGTAGTCTGGATTGCCACGCATCCATACAGCCGCCACATAGCGGCCGACTCGTCGTCGGACAAATGCCAGCAATTTACAAACGCTGCGCGAGTTAAGCGTTCGAAGAGCAGCCGAGCCCTGTCAAAATCACTATCCGAAGTACCCGCAGGCAGCCTCCGCGGCGCCCCTTCGAGTTTATCTGGCATCGACGCAAGAACAGCGAAATAGAGCCCGTCATGATCGAGCATAGAAACAAACTTCGGGAAATCCATGTACTTCCAAAGTGATTGATCGCTCTGCGGATGAGAAGTTACCTCTTCGCGGTGGTGCTGTAGGCGAAGAAGACTGCGACCTTCGGGAAACCGACACATAGGGAGCTCCTGGGCACTGATATAGCCTTAGTCACGGTCGGCTTTGCGAACAACGTAACGAAAACCCGAGCAATCGGTCAATGACTGGGCGAATCGCACCCCAGCGCAAACCACAGCGCTTGGCAAATCTCCTCCATGCGCACCGAACTCAGCTGAGCCACGCGTCTTCCCAGTTTGCTGAGAGGCACAACCGCCATATTGTGCAAATTCACCGCACAGGTCGCCTTCATACCATCCTCTTCGTTCAACACAACCTCGGACGGAACACCTCGAACCGTCGATGTGATCGGCGCAACCGTCACGGTAGCGAGCAAGCCGATCGAACCCTCGCGGGTCAGCACCACCACTGGCCTTCTCTTATCAGGGGCAGCAAATTCATAAAACCGGACATCGCCTCGCGCTACTCGGCCGGCCACACTGCTTCCCCGTCCCATAGATGGATCTCTTCGTATGTCTGCGGCTGCCTCAGGTAGCCTTCCCGCTCGCGCTCTTCCTTGGCACGCAGATCCAATCTCTGCAGATGTTCGCGCAGCGCATCCCTCATCAGTGCAGAGCGATTCCGTTTCGTCCGGCGCGCCGCCTGATCCGCCGCCCGCAACAGCTTCTTATCGAGAACAACCTGGATCGTTTCCATATGTTGACTCCACTCCACAGTATACTCCACACCCGATCCTGGCGACCCACAGCCGGTCACGATCTCGTCACCATCTGAAAATGTTCGCCCATCTCAGCCGAAGCAGAACGCGAACTGGGCTTCCGCATCGTCCCCGTCTACCAGGCACTACGCAGCGCTATAGACTGGTTCCGCGCCCACGGCTACGCGCCCTGACCCAGCATGCCCCACGCCTCCGACGCATCCCGTCTCGCCCATGAAATCCAGGCTCGCCTAGCGAGCCTTCCCGTTGCAAACACTCCGGCGCTGCGCCGCGTTCGTCGCGAATTCTCCCGCCAGATCGCCGGCGCCAGGCCCGAGGTCGTCGTCGAAGCGGCGCTGCTGCTGCTCCACTCCGGCGCTCCCGACTTTGTTCCCTACGAGCTGATCCTCCACCACAAGCCGGCTTTCGCCAGCCTCGGCCCTCGAAACCTGGCGCAGCTCGGAGCCACCATGAACGGCTGGTCCTCGGTCGACTCCTTTGCCACCATCCTCGCTGGCCCCGCCTGGTGCGACGGCAAAATCTCCGACAACCGCGTTCAGGCCTGGGCCCGCAGTAACAGCGTTTGGTGCCGCCGCGCCGCACTCGTCAGCACCGTCGCGCGCAGCCGCCGCGGCACTGCGGCCGACGTCCGCAGTACCCTCGCCATTTGCAGCCTCTTCGTCGCCGAGCGCGAAGACCTGCTCGTCAAGGCTCTTTCGTGGGCGCTTCCCGAGCTCTCCAAAAAGCATTCCGTGAAAGTCCTCGCTTTCCTGGCGAGGCATCGCACCACCCTCGCCCCCCGCGTTCTCCGCGAAGTCGAGAGCAAACTCACCACCGGCCGCAAAAATCCGCCCCGCTCCCGTCCTTCTTCAAACACATGAGTCAAGCCCGCTGCCCGGCCGCGCCCCGTGTTCCAGCCCCCATGTTTTAGCCCCATGTTCTAAAGTAAAGATGTCCTAAAGTAGAGTCTGTTACGCGAGACCCACCATGAAACGCATCGGCATCGTCGCAGCCCTACCCAGCGAGCTCCGCCCGCTCACCCGCCACTGGCCCCACCACGCCCACCTCGCCCACAACCGCATCGGCGACATCGAAGCCCTCGCCGCCTGCTCCGGCATGGGAGAAAAAGCCGTCACCCACGCCTGCGAACGCATCCTCGCCGCCAGCAACCCAAACGCCCCCATCGACACCCTCATCTCCATCGGATACGCCGGCTCCCTCTCCTGCGGCCTCAACCCTCCCGAAGCCGTCGCCGTTCGCGAGGTCATCGACGCCCGCACCGGCGAGTCCTTCCCCACACAAAATCCCACCGGCCAATCCAAAGACCAAATCAAGCCCCAGCGTCTCGTCACCCTCGACCACGTGGCCAACCCCGAGGAAAAACGCATCCTCGGCACAACCCACCAAGCCACCCTCGTCGACATGGAAGCCGCCACCGTGGCCCGCTTTGCCCGCACCCACGACCTCGGCTTCCTCTGTTTCAAAGCCATCACCGACGGCCAAAACGACGAGCTCCCCGACTTCAACCGCTTCACCACCCCCAACGGCCGCCTCCGCATCCCCGCCTTCGTTGCCTGGACCCTCTGGCACCCACGCTATTGGCGCGTCCTCGGCGACCTCGAAAAAAACAGCCGCCGCGCCGCCCAACAACTCGCCCAATTAGTTCTCACGAATTTAGTTTCCTCGCCCCCACCCGATTCCGCCGGCGAATGAAGGATAGATTCCTGGCAGGTCGGGCGTAAAATGGATCCGTGCCCCGCTCCGTCACACTGACCACGCCTATCCCGACCCTTGAACAGCTCAGGGTCCGCCTCGGCGTCAGCAAAGCCCGCATGCGCGAGTTGCTTCAAATCATGGAAGGCGACGGGGGCCACACCAGTCGCGGCGGCAACCGAAACGGCCACTCTGCGGGGATGGTTGAGAGAAGCAAATCCGTCCGAACCCAGGGTCGGCGCAATCGGCCCAATGCTGGTCGGAACGGAAAGAGCGAACGTGCCGCGTCCTCGCGGTAGGTCCAACAACTCCGTCTTTCTGAACATTCCCTACGACGAAGACTTCCGCCGCCTCTATGTGGCCTACATTGTGGGCTTGATCTACGTCGGCCTTGAGCCACGGGTCACCTTGAGCATCCCCGGCGGCAAGCGCAGGCTCGACCGCATCCTGGCGCTGATTGGCGGCTGCCGCTATTCAATTCACGACCTCTCCCGTGTGGAATTGGACAGAACCGCACCACGCACTCCGCGTTTCAACATGCCTTTCGAACTTGGTCTGGCCGTCTGTTGGGCTGGCGTTCATCCCGCACGACATGAGTGGTTTTTGTTCGAGACGATCTCCTGGCGGGCGGCGAAGTCCCTCAGCGACCTGAATGCTACGGATCCGAACATCCACGGCGGTACAGTCCAGGGCGTCATGCGCGAACTGTGCAATGCATTTGTCCGCACACGACCAAGGCCTTCGGTACCGGAGATGCTGCGAGCCTATCGGCTGGTTTCGCGACAGTTGGAACAGACCCTCCGCACCGCAGGGGCCAAAACCATATTTGAGGCTCGAATCTTCAGCGATCTCTGCGTAAACGCCGGCATCGCTGCAAACCTGCAGCGGTCTCAATCCGCGAATCCTTTGCCCTGATTTGCCCGGACCGAAATCTCCTCCTCAAGAATTTCGCTTCCCCCTCACCGCCCACTTCGGTAAATTAATTCTTAGAGCGCCTATGGCCACAGCAACCACCAACGACCTGCAGAGTCAGACCTCTGTGCCTATTCCCAGGGACATGCGCGCCGCCGTCTACCGTGGCGTCAACGACGTCCGTGTCGAAACCGTCCCCGTCCCCGAAATCGGCCCCGGTGAAGTCCTCATCCGCGTCCACTGCTGCGGCGTCTGCGGCACCGACCTCAAAAAAATCCACACCGGCTCCCACTCCGCACCCCGCATCTTCGGCCACGAAATCGCCGGCGTCATCGCCGCCACCGGCCACGGCGTAGAAGGCTTCGCAGTCGATGATCGCGTGATGGTCTTTCACCACACCCCCTGCGGCCACTGCTATTACTGCCGCAAGAAGACTCCCTCCCAGTGCAACGACTACAAGCGCGTCGGCGTCACCGCCGGCTTCGAGCCCTCAGGCGGCGGCTTTGCCGAGTACGTCCGCGTCATGCCCTGGATCGTCGGCCGCGGCCTCATCAAAATTCCCGACGGCATTCCCCTCGAACAGGCCGCCTTCGTCGAACCCGTCAACACCGTCTACAAGGCCGTCCGCAACCTCGCCCTTGAGCCCGACGAAACCGTCCTCGTCATCGGTCAGGGTCCCATCGGCATTCTCCTCGCCGCCCTCGCCGCCCGCACCGGCGCAAAAGTCCTCACCTCCGACCTCTACCCCGAACGCCACGCCCTCGCTGCAACCTATGGACTCAACCACCCCATAGACGCCAGCCAGGAAGACGTAGTCGCCGCCGCCCACCACGCCAGCGAAGGCCGCGGAGCCGATGCCGTCATCCTCGCCGTGCCCGGCAACGCCCTCATCCGCACCGCCATGGATGCCGCCCGCCCCGGCGGCCGCGTCCTCCTCTTCGCCGCAACCCAGCACAGCGAAGCCACCTTTGATCCCGCCGTCGTCTGCATGGATGAGAAGACTCTCATGGGCTCCTACAGCTCCTCGTTTGAACTCCAGCCCGAGGTCGAAGACATCGTCTTCGCCGACTACCGCAACGGATTCGACCTCACCCGCCTCATCTCTCACCGCTTCTCGCTCGAAGACTCGGTCGAAGCCATCCGTGTCGCTTCAAATCCCTGCCCCACCTCGATGAAGGTTTTCATCCAACCGTAACAACCCTGGATTTGAGACAATAGAGAGATGGCAGCGCACATGACAGCCGCCGTGCTCCACGGCCGCGAGGACCTGCGTATTGAACAGGTTCCGATGCCGAAGGCCGGTCCCGGTGAAATCGTCGTGCGCGTCCATGCCGCCCTTACCTGTGGAACCGACCTCAAGGTCTACCGCCGCGGCTACCACGCCCGCATGCTCAAACCACCCATCCCCTTTGGACACGAGCTCGCCGGCACCGTCCACCAGGTCGGCCGAGGAGTCGCCGCTTTCCGCCCCGGCGATCGTGTCGTCGCCCTCAACTCCGCCCCCTGTGGCGATTGCTATTACTGCCGTCACAATCAGGAAAACCTTTGCGACCGCCTCATCTTCAACAACGGCGCCTATGCGGAGTTCCTGCTCATCCCCACCCGCATCGCCGCAAAGAACACCCTGCGCATCCCCACCGGAATCTCCTTTGAACACGCCGCTCTCACCGAAGCTTTAGCCTGCGTCGTCCATGGCCTCGACGAATGCGAACCCAAACCTGGCGACACCGTTGCCATCATCGGCGCCGGCCCCATCGGCCTAATGTTCATGCATCTCGCGCAGCTCGCTGGCCTCAAAGTCGTCGCCGTTGTTAAGCGCGATGAGCAGGTAGTATCCGCACGCCGATTCGGCGCCTCCGAAGTCGTGCAACTCGCCAAAGATACCGACCCCATCGCCGCAGTCCGCGCCCTCACTCCGCAACGCCGCGGCGTCGACATCGCCATTGAAGCCGTCGCCACCCCCCTCGCCTGGCAATGGGCCGTCGACATGGTCCGCAAAGGCGGCACCGTCAACTTCTTCG
>PMSS01000371.1:0-9230 GCA_003167515.1 Acidobacterium sp.
TGGCGAACTCGTTGGCGGCCCACGGGGTTTCGTCGCTCACGGTGCCTCCAGCCCCTGAGTTCACCGGAACGATCCACGTGCCCGCGGACGGTTATACGTTTCTCGCCCCGCAGGCCAGAGGCGCAAACAAGGTTCAGTTTACGTTGGCTTGAATAGCCCTACACTTATCAGATGACCGAGCGCTCCGTCTCGCAGCACGCTGCCCCGGTTCTCATGGTGAAGACACAGGGATCTGATCAAAGGCTGCACGCCGGCTCGTCGTACCGCATCGGCCGCGATCCGCAGGCGCAGCCGACGGCTCTGGCTCCGGAGGTCGGCGCACAGGATCCGATGGCGCTGCCGAAGGCGGGGGCGTTTCAGCCGGATGCGGTGCGGAGCGGGTTCAATCCGCTGAAGGTTTACGACTACACGCTGTTCACGCAATCGGTGTTTGCGGATTGGGTGAAGCAGATGCGGGATCTGATTCGTGGGACGGGGTCACAGCAGCTCGTCACGGTTGGACAGGATGAGGGCGGGGTTGCGGGGCGGGTTTCGCCTGCGTTCTATTCGCCGTTTTTGGATTTCACGGAGGACCATACCTGGTGGGATTTCGACGCGATTCTGTGGGCCTCGCTGGCGCCGAAGTTTCCTGGCAAGCCGCTGCTGATCCAGGAGACGGGTGAGCAGCGGCGACTGACTCTCGACGATCATCTGCGCTTCAGTGCGGAGGTCGAAGGCTGGCAGCTGGAGCGCAAGATTGCTGTTTCGTTTGCGCAGGGCGCGGGTGCGCTGGAGTGGGTTTGGAACGTGAACGCCTATATGGCGAACGACAACGAGATTCCGATTGGCGCGGTGCGGCCGGATGGGACGGAGAAACCCGAGGCCGCGATGCTGGCGGGATTCGCGGCGTTTGCGGCGAAGAGTCCGCAGAGTTTTACGAAGATTGTGCCGCCTGAGGTCACGATGGTGACTTCGCAGGTGGAGCTGTATTCGACGCTGGGTGGCCTGGCGCTTGACACGCAGAAGAAGGCGTTGCGGGCGATGGCGTATTACGATCACACACCGTTACGAATGCTGCCGGAGAATCGGCTGGCGGAACTCGGCACGCCGAAGCTGGTGTTTCTGCCATCGGCGCAGGGGCTGACGGAGGGGGCTTGGCAGCAACTTTTGGATTATGTGGCGAAGGGCGGGACTCTGCTGGTAACGGGGCCGGTGGACCGGAACGAGCACTGGCAGGAAGCCGACCGGATGGGACCCTTGGGTATTAAGGCGGAGGTGATTCCGCTGGCGGTGAGGGGTTCGGGGTTACAGGTGCCTGATGGGACAACCGAGCAGCTCGGCTTCCCCGCCGACGTGCAGCAGTCGTCGGCTGAGACGATGCGATTCACGGATGGAAAGACGGTCGAGGTGATTTCGCATGGGAGTGGAAAGATCCTGTGGACAGCCGATCCGGTGGAGTTTGCGGAAGGGCATGAGGCGACGGCGGCACTGTATCGGTGGGCGCTGGATCAGGCGAGGGTGAAGGCTGCTTTCAGGGAGGTCGCTCCGCTGTCGCCGGCGGTGCTGGCCTTTCCGACAGTGCTGGACGATGCGGAAATTTACAGCTTCAGTAATGAGTCAGCGGATGCTCAGCCGGTGGATCTGGTCGACGCGCTGACGAACGCGCATATTCAGTTCACCATCGGAGCGCAGCGTGGCGCGGCGCTGCTGCTCAGCCGTAGCGGGGCTGTTCTATCGAGTTACGGCGAGGCGGAGCTGGCGACGAAGTAGGGTCGGCGCCATGGTGGGCTGAGCTCGCACCGTTTCAATGGCGCCTGAAGAGACTAGGGGTTCGGCGAGGAGCGCGTAGCCTGTGAGGACCCCTGCTGTTTCAAGGCCCAGATAAACCGCAATCACCAGGAGCCGTTTGCTCCCATGGGGAGACGGACCGCTGTCAGCGAGTTCCTGTGCGACCAGGAAAGTCCCGAAGAGAATCCCGACAACGAAGACGATGTTCCAGCGATGCCAGCGCGGGTTGAGCCAGCCGAAGAGGGGGGTCGACCCGGAGGGGCTGGACTTGCCGGTCGTTGGGGCGCGCCGAATCCGGAGCTTTTCAGCCAGAGACGAGCCGATGGAAGCAAGATCGTCGAACAGGTCAGAAGATACTGCGAAAGCTGGCGCAAATGCCGTTCCGATTGCCCAGACGACGACGAACAGAAGAACCATGCCGCAAAGGACGGTGACGATTTCGGTGGGGAGCTTCAGGCGCAGAGCTTCGGGATAGAAGGCGAGGACAAGAAAGGCGCCGGCGGGAACCGCCAGAAGCTTGATCCAGATGAAGCGGAAAGGCGGAAGTGACAATACGCGAGTCGAAAGCAACAGAAGTGCGGTAGCTGAGGCGGTCCACGCCAGCAGGCATACGGTGATTGCCAGAAGTTCAAGGCCGGCTCGGCGTCCGGTCCATGCGCCAGGATGACG
Organism: Acidobacterium sp.; assembly: GCA_003167515.1. GTDB lineage: Bacteria > Acidobacteriota > Terriglobia > Terriglobales > Acidobacteriaceae > Palsa-343. Next base: position 2,437 of record PMSS01000371.1, read on the forward strand.
CAGCATTGCGATCAGATCGGCGACCAGCGTGAAGGCGATGGCGACGCACGCCATGAGCTGTCCACGGACCTGGGTTGCTGCGCGAGCTTGCGAGTCAGTATCCAGCGAATAGCGGCGAAACGCGCGAACGAGAGAAATAACGACAAGAAACAAAACAAACTGCACAGCGTAGGACGCCACGGAGTCGTAAGGATCGTCGCCGAACGGATTGACGCCTGACCATCGAGGCTGATGTTTGCTGACCTGAAAGAACAGGCAGAACGCGGACCCCAGAATGGCAAGGCTGAGGGCGTTTATGCGAAGAGTATGCCGCTTGAGGGTCATGGCGGGATTCGCTCTCATTCTATTGCCGCTGGGACACCTCGGACTCTCTGCCGTCCACCCGGAGCCTCAGCCAATATGCCCCTGACCCATCGGCCTTGACGCATCGCTACCCGAGGCATAGTATGACGAGGTATGCAGGGAGAGACACTCAGGGGCCACCTCGATCTTCTTCTGCTGGCCTCGCTGGAGCTGCGGCCGGCCCACGGCTACGCGGTAGTGGAGACGCTGCGCAGGCGCAGTGCCGGGACCTTCGATTTGCCGGAAGGGACGCTTTATCCCGCGCTGCATCGTCTGGAGGGCGCGGGTCTGGTGACGAGCCGGTGGAGCGAAGAGAGCGGGCGGCGGCGGCGCGTGTATCAGCTCACGGCGAAAGGCCGGAGAAGTTTGGCGCGGCGGCAGACGGAGTGGCGGGCATTTGCCCGCGCAGTCGACGGTGTGGTGGAGGGTATGGCATGAACGGAACAGCGGTCGAGAAGTACCTTTCGGATCTCGCGACGGAACTGAGGAAGCGGGGCGTGTTCGCAACCAGATTTATGGAAGAGACGCGAGGCCATCTGGCCGATGCTGTCGAAGCCGGGCAGCGCCGCGGTCTCGCGCCGGAGGCCGCCGCAGAGGAGGCAATCCAGCTCTACGGCGATGCCCGGACGGTAGCAAAGAAATTTGCTGCGGAAAAGTACCGGACTCTGCACTGGGCGCTTTTGATCGCCGCGATCATGATCGGCCTGGCCATTGCATGGGTGGACTCGCGGCCGCACTGGGACGACAGCGGGATCACCGCCGGTTCCCTGCTGCTGAGCGCCGGCGTGCTGGGCCTGATTGGGCCGAGACGGCCCTGGTTGTGGGCGCTCGCCATCGGCATGTGGATTCCGCTGTATCTGATCGCCAGACAGATGGCGTCGCACACCGTCACGCTGGGATCGGCGAGTAACCTCGTGATCCTCGTATTCCCTATGGCGGGGGCCTACGCAGGGATGGCAGTGCGGCGGATGATCGCCGCTGTCGCCTGAAGACGGCATTCGCGCGAGACGGTTATGCACAAACATGCACGCAGCGACGGGGTTGCAGAGTGGCGTGCAGATGCCGCCCATGTTATTCTTGGACCAGACACTTAGGAAGTGTAATCGCAGAAAATCAGAGGAGTACGCACCGACGTGCTGGCACCAGAAAAGAAATCCGAAGTTATCGCGCGCTATCGCACTCACGATTCCGATACGGGAAGTCCGGAAGTGCAGATTGCGGTTCTCAGCGAGCGGATTGGCGACCTGACCGAGCATTTTAAAGCCCACGTGAAGGATCACGCTTCGCGCCGCGGTTTACTCATGCTCGTCAGCAAGCGCCGCCGCCTGCTGGATTACCTGAAGACCCACGATTCGGAACGTTACCGGACCGTGATTGGCAAACTGGGCATACGCAAATAACACGCACAGGCCAGGTCTTCGGCGCGCGAGCGACGAGAACCGAAAGAGCATGGACTGTTCAGGGCGGCGCCCAGCCCGCAATTGTGCGGGTTATGCGCACTTCAGGTCCGATGCAGCAAAAATCGAATCCGCACCCAACCGCTCTTTCCACTCCCCGACGCCCGCCACGCGCAGGACGCCCGCCTATGGTTCCGATAGAGAAATGAGGAAAATATGAAACAGGAAGTTTCGGTCGAACTTGCCGGTGGCAAACGACTGCATTTTGAGACTGGCCGTATGGCCAAACAGGCGTCAGGCGCCGCCCTTGTGAGCTCGGGCGACACAGTCGTGCTGGCCACCGCCGTCGCCTCTCCGGATCCCCGGGAAGGCATCGACTTCTTCCCCCTGACCGTCGATTATCGCGAGTATGCCTATGCCGGTGGACGCATCCCCGGCGGCTTCATCAAGCGCGAAGGCCGGCCCAGCGAACGCGAGGTCCTGACCTGCCGTCAGATTGACCGGCCGATCCGGCCGCTGTTTCCAGAAGGGTTCCGCAACGAAACGCAGATCATCGCACTGGTCTTCTCGGCGGACAGGGAAAACGATCCGGACATCATCGGCATCAACGCGGCAGGTGCGGCGCTGGCGCTGTCGGACATTCCGTTCGGCGCAACGATTGGCGCGGTACGCGTAGGCCAGATCAACGGCGAGTTTGTTATCAATCCGTCGTACCTCGAGCGCCGGGACAGCAAGGTGAACATCACGGTGGTGGGAACGAAAGACGGCATCGTGATGATCGAGAGCGGCGCGAGCGAAGCCTCGGAAGAGACGATCGTCGACGCGATCGAGTTCGGCCACACCGAAATTAAGAAGATTGTCGCGGGGATCGAGGATCTGGTTTCGCGCGCGGGTAAGCAGAAGCGTGCGGTGACGGCACCGGAGTTCGACACTTCTTACTACGAGGCGCTGCATACCAAGGTTGGCAGCCGTCTGAAGGACGCTCTCGACACGAAGGCGCATCCCAAGCTCGACAGCCAGGTGCTGGTGAAGCAGATTCAGGATGAGCTGAAGGCGGNNGAGCGGTTGTTCCGCGAGCAGGTGACGAAGGAGCGGGTTCGCCCCGACCGGCGTGCGTTCGATGAGATTCGTCCGATCTCGATTGAGCTGGGGGTGTTGCCGCGGACGCATGGGTCGGCACTGTTCACACGCGGTGAGACGCAGGCGCTGGTGACGGCGACGCTGGGCACGACAGACGATTCGCAGCGGCTCGAGACGTTTGAGGGCGAGCAGCGGAAGAAGTTCATGCTTCACTACAATTTTCCGCCGTTTTCTGTTGGTGAAACGGGACGTATGACCGGTGTCGGACGGCGCGAAATTGGACACGGTGCGCTGGCGGAACGGGCTATCAGCGCGATCCTGCCCACCGAAGAAGAATCGCCTTACTCGCTGCGTGTGGTGTCGGACATCCTCGAATCGAACGGGTCTTCGTCGATGGCTTCGGTTTGCGGAGCTAGCCTGGCGCTGATGGATGCGGGCATTCCGCTGAAGTCCTCGGTTGCCGGTATCGCGATGGGTCTGGTGAAGGAAGGCGACGATTACGCCATCCTGACCGACATCGCGGGCGCGGAAGATCATTACGGCGATATGGACTTCAAAGTTGCAGGGACACGCAACGGCATTACCGCGCTGCAGATGGACATTAAGATCGGCGGGATCACGGGGCAGATCATGCGCGAGGCGCTCGAACAGGCGCGTCGCGGGCGGCTCTTCCTGCTGGATACGATGGACGCGATTCTGAGCGGTCCGCGGACGGAGAAGTCGAAGTTCGCGCCGCAAATTCGCACGCTGCAGATTCCGACAGACAAGATTCGCGATCTGATCGGGCCGGGCGGAAAGACGATTCGCGGCATCATCGAAGCCACGCAGGTGAAGATCGATGTCGACGATACCGGGAAGGTCAATGTTGCTTCGTCGGACGAAGAAGGTCTGAAGAAGGCGCTGGCGATGATTAACGATCTGACTGCGGTGCCTGAGGTGGGGAAAGTCTACCTGGGCAAGGTAGTCCGGCTCGCGGAGTTCGGCGCGTTCGTCGAGATCTTCCCCGGCACCGATGGGCTGCTGCACATCAGCGAAATCGCGGAGCATCGCGTCCGCGAAGTGAAGGACGAGCTGCGCGAAGGCGATCAGGTGATGGTGAAGGTGCTTGGAGTCGAAGGCAACCGGATCAAGTTGTCGCGCAAAGCGGTGCTTCGTGAACAGCGGCAGAAGCTGGGATTGCCTGATCCAAACCAAAGTGGGCCTGGCGGTCCGGCGGGAGACATGGCGGCGGTTGCGGAAGCTCCAGCACCGGCTCCGCGCGCACCGCGTCCGCCACGACCGGCTCCTCCGGAAGAACGGCAGCCTTCGTCGAATGCAAGCACCATCATGATCGAGGGCGGCGAGGATTTCGACGATGACGGTCCCCCGGTGGACGACAGCGGCGAAGAGATCAACTACAACCGCGCGGATGGCGTACCTGTAGTGGTGGCGCAGGGCGATCGGCGTCCCGGCGGATCGGGTGGTGGTCCGGGCGGACCTGGCGGACCTGGCGGGCAGCGCCGTCGTCGTCGTCGCGGGCGTCGTCCGGGCGGTGCCGGCGGTGGCGGAGGTCGCGGACCGCAGTAACACCGTTTGAGAAACAAGCCAGTAGCCGGTAGCCTGTAGCGAAGCGATTGAAGCTACCGGCAACAGGCTACAAGGCGGGAAGAGCCGGGGAGACCATCCCGGCTCTTTCTTTGTGAATATCACGCTGATCGGAATCGCTACAGCCTGATTGGAATTGGCACAATCGTTGGGCTCCAGGCATGCGTCTTTACGGCTAACCTGAGCGTCATCTATAGACTGGGCGGGACCTGGGGGGGACCACGGAAGTTAGTTACTGATCTGGCAACGAACCATCCCCAGGGCATTCTCGGGCATCCTCACATCAGGTAGACTGTCGCCAATGAGCGCATCCATGTACATCGTTGTAGAGGGGGAAGACCCTGGCTACGACATCTATGTGAACGGTCACGCGTTGGCTCGCAACGAAGATGCTCTGGAGAAGCTGGCTCTGCGCCTCAGTGTGAAGCCGCTGCTGGAGTTCTTTTCGGCCGACGAAAATTCCATGGCTCTTTTGCTTGAGGAGGGCGCGGGCGATCCCGAGTGGGCGCGAACGCTGCCGCCGCCGCAGTGGTTCACGCCGGAGGACGGGCTGATCACCATCTGCACGCTACACGATTTTCTGAGAGGAGCGCCGGTTGCGCTGGGCGCCGATACGGCTGCCGTCGTCTCCGAGCTCGAAGAGTACGAGCGCGTGCTGCGCAAGACTGCTGTTCGCAATCTGCGCTGGCAGTTGGCCGTGAGCTGGAAGTGAAAAGACACCCGGTAGCCGGTAGCCAGTAGCGGGTAGCTAAAAGATGAAGAGGCGGGCTTGATGCCCGCCTCTCGTTTTTGCAGCACGGCTTGAAGGATTGGGTCAGAAGCGAATGCCGAATGTGACTGGAATGAAACCCTCCGTTCCGGAGCCCTGATAGGAGTTGGACGCGCTCGCTACCGGGGAGTTGACCCAGACATACCGGACCTCCGCGTAGAACTTCCCATTGCTGTCTTCGCCGAAGACCTTGTGGTAGAAACCAACGCCGCCGTTGACGCCGCCCTGATTGCTGGAGAAGTGATCGACCGTCTCCGGAACGTCAAAGCAGTCGCCGTAATAGTCGCAGCTTTCAACCGGCTCGGTGAAATTGGTCACCTTGCGATAGAAGCCTCCACCGCCTGTGACGTAGGCGCCGCTCTTGTGGCTGAACGGCAGATAGTAGATGGGATCGATGGTGAACGACCAGGTATTGATGTTGCCGCCGATACTGGCGCCGCTGCCGCTGGTCCCCTCCGCGGTGTTGAGAGCGTCCAGATAGTCGTTGCTCATCCCCTGCCGGAGGAACTGATACTCGATTAGGGCACCGAACTTCTTCGTAAAGTTCCAGCCTCCACCAACGGTGATGCCGTAGCCGATGGATTGAGCTGGGCTCAGGTAACCGTTGTTGATGTCCGCTGTTGAAAACTTCGTGTCATTGCCGATGGGAGCGCTGAAACCAAAACCGCCCTCAAAAGCGATGTGGCTGAAGCGGCTTTCGTAGGTTGGATAGGAAGATCGACGGCCCCCTCCGCCGTACTGGGGTGAAGCACTGGCGCTGGCTGCGGGTTCCGCGAAGGAGGAGCCTCCAGACGAACCTCCGAGCAGGGCGTCGGTGCTGAGATAAGAGCTGTAGTTCGAACTGGAATAGCTCTGTCCATTCGCCGAGTTGTCCGCAGCCGCAGTCGTCTGGGCTGCTGCATTGAGCGAGAAGCCGATGGCAAAAGCAGAAACTGCAATCAACATGCGCCGCAGCTGCGGGCAGTTACGATCACGGTTCGCAACCATTTTTGAACACCTCTGAGTTGTTGAAAGTGCGGAGATCAAAAGGCAGACCGCAGCCTGCCGCTTGCATACTTGGACACGAAAATCGGTCCTAAGTTTCACGTTCGGATGCATTTTCAGCCGATTTGAGTCGTATTCCGAGCCCGGAGCCGCGCCAAAGAATGCCGGGCCTGGGGGACAGACCCGTTTTCGTTTGCCGTACGTCTAACTTTACCCCTGAATGTCGAACTGCTCCGGAGGCAGAGCCGGATCACTCTTCACCAGGATCGTCTTGCCGATCATCTCTTCGAGTTCGTTCAGCCATTTCGCATTGTTGGCCTTGAGCACCTTGACTACTTCGGGGTGAACCCGCAGCATCACATCGCCTCGCTCGAAGTGGCGCATCATTTTGCGCATCTCGGTATAGAGCTCGTTGGCGACCGTGGTCGGGCTCTTCACCATGCCGGTTCCGGTGCAGGTGAGGCAGGGCACGCTGAGGGTTCGTTCCAGGGACTGCTTCACGCGCTTGCGGGTGATCGCCACCAGGCCAAAATCGTTAAACTGGAGCACCTTTGAGGGTGCGCGGTCGGCCTTCAGCGCGTCTTCGAGGGCCGCCGTCACCTTCTGCCGGTTGCGCCGCTCATCCATGTCGATGAAGT
>PMSS01000371.1:9272-9455 GCA_003167515.1 Acidobacterium sp.
TGAGCCAGACTTTCGACTTCAGAGCCTTGCTGATCTCCTCCTGGATGCCGAATTGCTCGAAGAGCGGCGTCTCTTTGCTGTAGAGCTTCACGCGGCGGACGAGCGAGGGCTGAAAGCGATTCAGGAAGGCTACGATGCGTTCGTATTCCGTCTCGCTGTCCACCCAGATGGTGGAGAAATTGT
>PMSS01000375.1 GCA_003167515.1 Acidobacterium sp.
CTGCCAAATGTGGAAAACTTGTCAACCCCCCAGCCCCAAAACCGAAGTAACAACCGCTGACTTAGCTGGACTTACAAGCCATCCAACCTAAGCAAAGTTGGCAGTTTTTACTCTCCAGTATGATATCCTGAACTTAGGATAGAAAAAGAAAAGAGCCGCCTTTTCCGGGCGGCTTTTCTGTCTCTGTTACACCCATTTCTATGTCAGGAGAAGCCATTCATGCGGACGATTTCCGAAACCCGGCAACCTTCAGCTCCGTCGCCCGCTCCCCGTCAACACCCACGGCCAACAACCACACTCGCCAATGCATCATTCGCAGGCGCCAATGAATCACTCACACGCGTCAACCCATCATTCGCGCGCGCCAATGACTCAATCGCGAGTGCGAATGATCTGCCTTGGTTCCAATCAAATACCCCCATCGCACGCATCAATGACTCATTCACGCGTGGGAATGAGTCAAAGACGCTCGTCTCGCAGATGACTAACTCAAAATCAGTTAGTCCCGGTCACGAAGGTACCTCCCCTCGCAACTCACACAAAACAAGTCACCGGCGATTTTCTCGCGCGAGTGCTTTCGACCAGCCGGCCATCTCTTCCCACCGCTACCGCTGTGGCTGCGGCGTCGACGGCCCCGAAGGCGGAGTCGTCCCGCTCGTCCCCTGCGGCGGAGTCTGTGGATTCGTCGCAGGCGGCGTGCTCGCTCCATTCGGAGGTGTCGCCGCTCCCGGCGTTGTTCCCGGCGGCGGTGTCACCGCCGGCTTCGCAGTCGTCGCCCCCGGCGCGCTACCCGCACCCGCTGGCGGAGTTCCAGCCGGCGGAATCCTCGAAGCCGGTGGCATTCCCGCAGGCGGCAATCCCGGCCGTCCCATAGGCGGCCTCGCTCCCGGAGGCGGCGTCGGCCTCGTGTCGCTCTGGCTTATCAGCTCCACATCGAATACCAGCTCCGACTTCGCCGGAATCGGACCCTTGCCCGTTTCCCCATACGCCAGCTGGTACGGAATGAACAGGCGCCGCTTGCCGCCCATCTTCATCCCCTCAAACCCGGTGTCCCATCCCGGAATCACCTGATGCTGTCCGTAAGGAAATGAGATTGGCTGCCCGCCCGGATGGTCGTGCGACGAATCGAACTTCGTCCCATCCGCCGCCAGATAGCCCGTGTAATGAGCGGTCAGCCACTTGCCCGTCTTCAGCAGATCGCCCGTACCGATCTGCGTATCGACGTAGTTCAGCGAGAAAGTCGCCGGTCCGCCGCCCAGCGCCTCGCGAACCTGCTCGCTCACCAGCGGCGAGGCATAGTCCACTCGAGTCTCCGCAATCCGCGTCAGGGTGTAGAGAGTCTTTGCGCACGGTGCCGAAGCCGGCAGCGCCGGAATCTTCGCCGACACCTTGGGCGCCGGTGTAACGCACCCGCCCGCGGCATGATGGGCCGAGGTCGCGGCTGTCGTGGTCCGATGTGCAGGAGTGGCTGGAGGAGTCGTCTGCGCCGCCAGCGGCACAACCGCCGCCAGCGCCAGGAGAAAGGAGCCAGGAACCAATATCTTCATATCGCTACCCAGTGTATGCGATGCCAGGGCCCCGGTGCAGCCCTCACCTCTCGACGTATAATCCCGCCACGCCCCAGGGAGGGGCTACCACGATGCGTATGATGCTTCAAGTCGTTATGCCGGTCGAACCCGCCAACGCCGCGATTCGATCCGGCCAGTTCGGTCCCTTTGTCCAGAAGGTCCTGGCGGACCTCAAGCCCGAAGCTGCCTACTTCACCGAGACCGATGGCACCCGCAGCGGTTACATATTCTTCGACATGAAGGACTCCGCCGACCTGCCCGCCATCGCCGAACCGTGGTTCCTGGCTCTCAACGCCACCCTCTCGGTGAAGCCCGCAATGTCCGCACAGGATTTGGGAGGCCCGTCAGGCGCCGCGATCGAAAAGGCCGTCAAAGCTTACCCTAAAACCCTGGGCTCGTAGCACTCCGCCCGCGATCACATTCAGGCCCCGACGGCCGTCTCCAAACCCGCCTCCCCCGCAACTCTCTCCGGCTCACCGATCTCCGGGCCGCCCGGTTCCAGAAACGGCCGCCCATAATAGCTGTCCAGCAACAGCGTCCGCAGTTCGGCGATCAGCGGGAATCGCGGATTCGCCCCCGTGCACTGGTCGTCGAATGCCTCCTCCGCAATCGCGTCCCCCTTCGCCAGGAAGTCCGCCTCCGCCACGCCCGCGTCTCGAATCGACCTTGGAATCTCGAGGTCCCTCTTCAACTCCTCCACCCACGCCAGCAGATTCCGAACGCTCGCGTCCCGGTCCTTGCCCGCCATTCCCAGCCATGCGGCGATCTCCGCATACCGGCATTTCGCCTTCGGCCGGTCGTATTGCGAAAACGCCGCCTGCTTCGCGGGATTGTCGTTAGCGTTATACCGGATCACGTTCGCGATCAGCAGCGCATTCGCCAGTCCGTGCGGCAGATGAAACGCCGCCCCCAGCTTGTGCGCAAGCGAGTGGCACACGCCCAGGAAAGCATTCGCAAATGCGATCCCCGCGATCGTCGCAGCGTTGTGTACTTTTTCCCGCGCCACCGGATCCCGCGCGCCGTTCCTGTACGCCGACGGCAGGTGCTCCTTCAGCAGCTTCAGCGCCTCCAGCGCCTGCCCGTCGGTAAATTCATTCGCCATGATCGAAACGTAGCTTTCGAGGCAATGCACCACCGCATCTACTCCCCCAAACGCCGTCAGCGGTTTCGGCAGATGCATCGCCAGGTCCGGATCGACAATCGCCAGATGCGGCGTCAGCTCATAATCCGCAATCGGATATTTCACCCCCGTCGCATCGTCCGTCACCACCGCGAACGGAGTCACTTCCGACCCCGTCCCCGACGTCGTTGGAATCGCCACCAACTCCGCCTTGATCCCCATCTTCGGGAATCGATAAATCCGCTTCCGAATATCCATGAAGCGCAACGCGAGGTCTTCGAAGTTCACCTCCGGATGCTCGTACATCACCCAGATGATCTTCGCCGCATCCATCGGCGACCCGCCGCCAAACGCCACAATCACGTCCGGCTGGAAGCTCTTCGCCGCCTCCACTCCCTTCCGCACAATCGCGAGCGTGGGATCCGCTTCCACCTGATGGAAAACCTCCACTTCCATTCCCAGGCTTTTCAGTCTTGCGATCAGATCATCCGCATGTCCACGCCGGAACAGAAACAAATCCGTAACCACCAGTGCGCGCTTTTTCCCTTCCAACTCCCGCAGCGCCTCCGGCAGGCATCCGCGCCGGAAATAAATGACTTCGGCAGTTTGTGCCACAGCATGTTCTCCGCCCTCTTTGCCACCGTCTTGCGGTTGATCAGATGCTTCGGCCCCACGTTCTCCGAAATCGAATTCCCTCCCCACGTCCCGCATCCCAGCGTCAGCGACGGCGTCAGGCTGAAGTTGTACAGATCCCCGATCCCTCCGTGTGACGAAGGCGTGTTGATCAAAATCCGCGCCGTCTTCATCCGTTCGCCGAACCGCCGCACCCGCTCCTTCTGCAAATCCTGATCCGTGTATAGCACCGACGTGTGCCCGATCCCACCCAGCGCCACCAAATCCGACGCCGTCTCCACTGCCTCTTCGAAATTCTTCCTCCGGTAGAGCGCCAGCACCGGCGACAGCTTCTCGTATGCGAACGGCTCGCCCGCTCCCGCGTTTTCCACTTCACCGATCAGCACCCTTGTCCCCGGCGGAACCGTAATGCCGGCCAGCGCCGCAATCTTCTCCGCCGCCTGCCCCACAACGGCGTTGTTGATCGTCCCATCGACAAACAGAAGTTCGCGAACCTTCTCGATCTCCCCCGGCCGCAGCAAATATCCGCCGTGCGTCGCAAACCGCTCCCGCACCGCCTCGTACACCGCATCTACCGCAATTACGGACTGCTCCGAAGCGCACACCACACCGTTATCGAACGTCTTCGACAGCAAAATCGACGCAATCGCGCGCTTGATATCCGCCGTCTCATCGATCACCACCGGCACGTTGCCCGCTCCCACCCCAATCGCCGGCTTGCCCGACGAATACGCCGCGCGCACCATCCCCGGCCCGCCTGTCGCCAGAATTAGATTGATCGCCGGATGCTCCATCAGCGCCTTCGATAACTCCAGCGTCGGCTCATCGATCCACCCGATGATGTCCTCTGGAGCCCCCGCCGCCACTGCCGCCTGCAGCACCAACTGCGCGGCTGCGCATGTCGAGTGCTTCGCCCTCGGGTGCGGACTGAAGATGATCCCATTCCGTGTCTTCAGACTGATCAGCGCCTTGAAAATCGCCGTTGAGGTTGGATTGGTCGTCGGAATAATTCCGCAGATCACCCCCACCGGCTCGGCAATCTCCATGATCCCGTGCTCGTCGTCCACCTCGACGACGCCGCACGTCTTCTCATCCTTATATTTGTTGTAAATGTATTCGGAGGCGAAGTGGTTCTTTATCACCTTGTCCTCCACCACGCCCATCCCCGTCTCTTCCGCCGCCATCTTCGCCAGCGGAATCCGCGCGTCCGCCGCAGCCAGCGCCGCGCTGCGAAAAATCGCGTCCACCTGCTCCTGAGTAAACGTAGCGAACCTCTGCTGCGCTACTTTCACACGGCTGGCAAGAGCATTCAGCTCGGCAAGATTGGTGACCGACATGGCTTCCCCCATTCAGTGGGGCGCAGCAGGCCGCTCTATCGCGCTTTTTACCGCCACTTCCCCGCCTCCATCATGAAAGGCGAGCCATACGATTGTCGGTGACCATCGTCACTGCGGAATGGAACGCAAGGTGTAAGAAACCCTCGCGCATCAGCCGCAAGCGCATTCGAATCGTACCGGCATCCCCCATCCGTACCGCGTCCCCGTTACCCCCGCCCCGCTGCGCAGTAACGCCGCTGACCCTTTCTATTTGATCCCTCGCTCATTACCGCAATGGCATTGTTTGCGTCCCGCCCAAAGCGCAGAATCAGCAACATTGAAGCCAACGCAGCGCGTCCCCCAGTTGCAAGGCGTGCGGCGAAATGAGGAGAAACCAAATGAACCGTACGATGCAGCTTGTCAGAAGTTTTCTGAACGATGATCGCGGCCAGGATCTCATCGAGTACGCTCTCATCGCTGCCGCCCTGTCCCTCGTAGCGATTGCCGCTGAGGCTTCCATCACCCCAAAAATCCTGAACGAATTCAATTCGATTACCAACCATTTTANNTTTCGGATCCTAGATCGTTGGATCTTCGCACCTCTCGGTTCGCTTTTCGCTTTCCGTCTGTTTCTCTTGTTTCACTTGTTGCCTGATTCGTTTCTCGTTTCTCCCTTGGGCCCATCGGTGGCGTGCTCTCCCTCTTGCTTCCCCGCAAGCGCTTGAGCACTCCGCCACTCCCGGCAAATCCGGGCATTCCCTCACAAGGAGCTTTACATCATGATCATCATGGCGCTTGCTGTTACGTCGATCATTGTCGCGTTCTCGGGCTTGGTTCTTCCGCTCGCGGCGTGCGTTAAAGGAAACTAAAACCGCAAGCCGGCGCGTTACCCGGCATCTTTCTTGGGAGTCTCCCACGCAGTGCCCTGTCCAACGGAGCATTGGACAGCAACATCGAGGATTAATATGGTTCGGCGCCCGCAGAATATTTGAGTTGGCCCGGACCGGACTCTGGCGGCGATTGCGTCAGATTCCGCTGGCAGATCGGCTATTTAACTGATCGGCTCGTTGATCGACTCGAAGATGTGCCCCATCTTCTCCTGCTTCACGCGCAGATACTGCTCGAAGCTGTC
>PMSS01000020.1 GCA_003167515.1 Acidobacterium sp.
CTAGTGCTGTTCGGAGTGGGCCGCTTCTTTTCCGCGTGGCTGATGCGTTTTGTGCAGCCGAGCCAACTGATGGCGATCTACGCGGTGATTAACACGCTGCTGGCCGCTATTGGGGTCTTGTTTCCTGGCTGGACGGGCATGATCGCGCTGCTGCTGACGAGCTTCTTCATGTCGCTGATGTTCCCGACGATCTTCGCCCAGGGGATTCGCGGCCTGGGTGAGACAGCCAAGTTGGGCGGCTCACTGATCGTGATGGCGATCATAGGCGGCGCGGTGCTGACGCCGATGATGGGTCTGCTTTCGATTCACTTTGGAGGCCTGGCGGTCGCTTACCTCGTCCCGGCTCTGGCGTATGTGTTAATCGCATTCTATTCCTTTGCTGACATGCGGCTGGTCAAATCCGACCCGTCTGCATTGATTGCAAGAGAGGCATAAGTATGGTCCGCACCGGAATCCTCAACCCGCAAATCAATTCCCTGCTTAGTCGAGTCCGCCATACCAACACCCTCCTGATTACCGACCGTGGATTTCCTTACTCGCCCACGATCGAGACGGTGGACCTTTCTCTTGTCGACGATATCCCCCGCGTCCTCGACGTGCTGCGAGCGATACGCCTGAACTTCACGATTGGGCGCATTGTCATGGCGGAGGAATTTTGTCCGCATAATTCGCCGTCTGTCGTGAGTGAGTTCGCTGAGGCAATGTCAGGAATCGAGGTTCACTTTGAACCTCACGTTGAGTTCAAGAAGCGCGTTCCTCTGGTGATTGGCCTCATCCGCACCGGAGACACGATTCAATATGCCAACATGGTGCTGGAGTCTAGCTGAAAAAGACAGGATGACTCGCCGAATCACCTGAGCTAAGAGCTTCTATGCGGTCTGCCACCCGCCCCACGTCCATTGGGACCGCTGGTGATCGCCAGTTTTACAGGCCGCACCGCCGGGCGCGGTCCAGTCCTGATCCTGCGAGTAATAAAAGCCGAGCTTGACGCCCTGCCTGCGGCACTCGGCCGCGAGTTCCTTCAGCGGATCGCGTTGGAAAGGGGTAGCCTGGACGATATTGAGTTGGTACACCACGATATCGGCGTGGGCATCGCTCACGGCGAAAACCACTGTTTTGCCGGGCAGATTCGGGTCGATGTGACGCGCCAACTCTTCCGCTACGACCTGGTTGAAGGCGAATGCGTCTTCTATCTCGAAGGCGAAGTCGAAATCTGAACGCGCCCCGGCCGGTATTCCCTAAGACTCGCTTATGCCTTTTCCATTTGGATCAGTTTCGCTTCACCGATTGGAACGCAGAGCTCCAGGGCATCAGAAACGGCCACGCGGCCCGTGAAGCTTCCGTGTCGAACGAGATATCGACCCTTCTCCAATCCACGAATTGTTAACTGAACTTCTTTCACGATGCCGGTTGAGTCACTCAACCGAACCTGCAAATGTTTCGCGTCATTTGCCAGGACCACTTCGTCGAGCTCTCCCCGCGCAACTTCCATGTCGATCTTGTGCGGCATGATCAGGAGCCGCTTTCTCAGGCCATCCCTGGGATAGATGCAGATTTCGCTATCTGACGTCTCCACGCTGCAGCCGCAGCCGATCAGGCCAAAAGAGTCATCCGGCAGAACGTAGGATTTCACGGCCTTCAGAAAACCAAACTGCGCGATCCCGCCGTCCAGGGTTCTTGGCGGAGTAAAGTCGAATACACCCGGCGTAGAAAGGAAATGTGCATAGCACATTCCGTCGGGAAGCAGGTTGACTGCCACGCACATTACACCCGCGAATGCCTTGATTAAGGTATCCATGTCCCCGGTATCTTCATACACAGTCAGCAAAGCCCAGCCATTCGTCGATTCCGTCAACCAGCATGTCAGGTCGCCTTTGTTGTCGTTACCGTATTGGAACCACACCGGCTGATTGCCGCCTCGGAGGGCGCGCATTACCTGCACGGTCCTTTGGTTCTTCTCCAGGTCCCCGAAGTAACGGGTGAAGAAATAGGCCTGTTCCTGAGCCGTCGTATCCACTGGATATTCGGACCAATAGGGATACGGGTTTTTCACGTAAACGTCATTACATTTCCTGATTTCCTCCAAAAGCGTAACGCGCTCTTCGTCCAGTCCCTCCTTGCCCAGATCCTCCATGATTTTCAGCATATTCGAGCCGCCCATCATCCCCCTATGACCCCAGGGCTCCGTCCGAAACATATAAACACTGGTGTAGTAAGCCATCTTCAGGTAGTCCAATCGGCCTTTTCGCTTCACCAGTCCATATTGCGTACCGATTCGGTAAAGCGCATGATAGATGTTCGCGACATGGGCATAGTTAGGGGCCCGGTACGTCGCGTCGGCGCGTTGCTTGTTCCAATGGCTCCATGGACTAGACGGGTACCTCAGCCTCCAATAGAGAGAGCCACGGACCTCGTAAGTCATGGGGTCCTGAATGTATTTGAAAAGGCAATCAGCGATGTAGGTCTCCAGAACCGCTACTTCTTTTGCAGATGGATAATAAATGTTCTTTTCAGCCAGGAAGAGGGGTTCCGAGAAGCCAAACTCCAGGCTTCCACCTACCTCCGATGCCTCATCGGAATCACGAAAAGTGCTGCCGATTCGATGGTCGAAGGGCAGGAACATGTGATTGCGGTGATAAGGATCCTCTGGATTCTCGTAGAACTGTCTCTCCACGATGAAATCCGCGCGAGTCTTCAGCAAGCTGGCGATATCTTCGACGCAGTAGAAGTGCACGTTTGTCCAGCGGCTGCCGTAGTGAAGTTTCAGACTTTTCTGCCCTTTGCCTTGAAAGGACAACGTCAGCAGGGTCTTTTCCCCCACGCGCCGCCTTTGCTGGATGGTGATGTTGTCGGAGAGGAATTCGATCTTGTCTAAATCGGACCTGGTCTTCAGCTCCAGGTATGCAGGGGTGTTCTCCTGGACCACCATCGCAGGCAGAGCCCGAATGCCCAGGTTGCCCGCTCGATAGATCTCTTCTCGAACAGCCTCGTAGCCGTCAATCAGGGCAAAACGCAGCTGACACGACCATTTCTCCCCGGGTTGCAGGACCAGCGATGTGTGCCCGTTGATCCAGGGATTCTTGCTCCAGCCCCTCAGGTTCTTTGTAGCCCAGGAATGGAC
Organism: Acidobacterium sp.; assembly: GCA_003167515.1. Classification (GTDB taxonomy): domain Bacteria; phylum Acidobacteriota; class Terriglobia; order Terriglobales; family Acidobacteriaceae; genus Palsa-343. The sequence continues at coordinate 3,122 of PMSS01000020.1, forward strand.
GGCAAGAATGTCAGGCCCATTCCACCACCACACTCTGTCTCCGAAGGAACTGTCGTCACGATAGACGCACTCGATGGGGGCGCCCTCGACGCTGTGGAGAAGAAGAAATGGTGCTTCCCCGGTGGGGCGCTGGATAAGCACATAAGAGCTGTGGCCGCCAGCGAAGGAATGGGACAGAACCTTGTTTTCGAAATACTGCCTGGCGATCCGCGGATATTGCTCCTTGACTACCTTAAAAGAGTCAGCGGGGTCGCGCAGCGGCGCCACCGTTTCGTCAGGGGAAAACGGCTTTCCAGTCTGAGGATCGACATAATACTGGCCTTGATCGTCATTCACCATAAGGGGAAAACCGAGCTCGCCGATCTCCAGCACGCGCTCCGTCGTGTTGCGCAGTTCGACATCCCACCGCAGCGAGCTCTCGTTGTCTGCGCTGTACTTCATGGCAAGACTAAAACTCCGGATTCCATCCTCGTTGTGAGAGGCTCCGTTGTAATCGACGGTGAACGTCCGCCCGTCGAAATTCACGCGGCGGATATCGGCGGAGGTCCCGGTCAGCTCCCGGCGCCACTTGCCTGCCAGAACAAAATTCGAGCGCGGCGTCCAATTCCGATGGGCCGGATTCGTATCTGTGACATCCCAAACGGATGTGACCAGATCGCCGGTCCAGCGCGAGTTCGATACGTTCACGCCGGGAGTATTGGACTCATTCCCAATAAAATTTGTCTTCGCTGGATCGCTCTTACGGGTGATGGAACGGATGGAGCCGTACCGTTTATCGAATGCCACTACCATGTCCCCTGCAGTAAGCTCGGCAATGTCTTCCCGCCGGGGAGGCGCTCCAACGCCTGGCAGTTGTGGGGCGGACTCCTTACGAGGAGCCGATCGGGGCTCAGGATTCGGGGAAGGTTGCCCGCTTTGCCCGTCAACGCCTGGCTCTTCAGCAGACAAATGCTTCCCCGAGCTGACTGCCAGGAGAGCGGTTGCGCCTGCTGATCCTATGTTCTTCAGAAGCTTCCGGCGGCTGATTCGCTTGCTCATATTGTCTCCGCATGTGTAGGGCTCCAATGCTCGTCCCCTTGAGCAAGGGCTACTTAGCGCAAACCCCGGCAAATTTCCGTCTCGACAGATTCATTCGTGGGACCCCTCGTTTCGAATTTTGTGAATGTCAAACCACCATGAAAGTGGCAATAGTTTTCGATTCAGTGAAGGCCAGACCTTCTGGCTACGGACTATCGTGCGTAAAGGGATGGCGTTCGACGATCCCGCGGCCTTCGCGGACCACGATCCATTGATTGGCATCCACACTCGGGATGGTTTCGACATTGCTCACAGGGCCGTCAGGCCAGCGGATCGTCAAGTCTGCTTTGGTGGCATGGCCCATGCCGAAGTGCACGCGGAAGTCTCCCTGGGAGATGTGGTATCCGCCGCTGCGGACTTCGTCGATCTCCTTCCGCCCGCCAACCGTCAGGGTCAACCGCGCACCGATGGCGTCGCGTCCGGAAGCAGTAACGGCGCGGACGAGCAGCGCGTTGCCTCTGGGCCCGAAGTTTTTCAGCAGGGAGGGCGGCTCGAATAAATTGACGACAACAATCTTCTGAGAGCCATCGTTGTCGAGGTCGCCGACGGCAATGCCGCGGGACGCGTGTTTTGCGGTAATGCCTGAGCCACCGGTGGAAGACATGTCGAAGAACTGGCCGTCGCCGCGATTCCAGAACAACTGGCGGGGCTGCTTGAACTCTTCTCCGAGGTTGTACTTCTCCACAAACGGATACACGTGGCCATCGGCGATGAACAGGTCCGGCCATCCGTCATTGTCGAAGTCGAGGAAGGCGGTGCCCCATTTCACATACTGGGTATGGACGGCGAGACCGGCTGCGCTGGTGACGTCATCGAAGTTGTTATTTCCGAGGTTTCTGTAGAGCGTATTGGTGTCGTTGGAGAAATTAGTCTTGAAAATATCCAGGCGTCCGTCGCCGTCGAAGTCGGCGGCGGTGGCGCCCATGCCGGCCTGCTCGCGGCCGTCCTCGTTCACGGCGAGTCCGCTGCTTAGACCCATCTCTTCAAACGTCCCGTCGTGCTTGTTGTGAAAGTACAGACTGGGAGTGGAGTCGCAGGTGATATAGATATCGGGCCAGCCGTCGTTGTCGTAATCGCCGGTCAGGACCGTGAATCCGTAATACTCAGGCGGGGTCTCGATGCCGGCCTGTTTGGTGACGTCGACGAAATGGCCATGCCCATCGTTGTGATAGAGGGTCATCGTCTCGCCTTTGAGGCCGCGGGGACCGCAGGGGACAGGCATGCCTTTCCAGTTGCAGCCGCTCTGGGTGCGGGGCGGGGGGGAATCCTGCGCTTTGACGTTGACGTAGTTAGCGACCACCAGATCGAGATGACCATCGCGGTCGTAATCGATAAACGCGCATCCTGTGCTCCATCGGGATTCCGGCCGGTCAAGGCCACGCTCCTTCGTCTCATCGCGGAAAGTGCCGTTTCCGAGGTTGTGCAGGAAGACGTTATGTCCCCACTGGGTGAGGAAGAGATCGACGTAACCGTCGTTGTCCGCGTCACCGGCACAGACTCCCTGCCCCCAGCCGAGGTGGCCGATGCCGGCTTTGGCGGTGACATCCTCGAAGCGAAGGCCGCCGAGGTTGTGATACAGGTGCGGCGTGAGCGGCGGGCCCGAGTTGTGCAGACGGTCCCCCTGGACCAGGAAAATATCCGGAAGGCCGTCGTTGTCGTAATCGAAGAAGNNCGGTGTTTTCGACGATGTAGGTTTGATCCAGATCGCCGGAGATGACGGTGGCGGTGAGCCCGGCCTGCGCGGCGATGTCGCGGAAGTCGACAACAGGCGCCTTCATGCCGGGGGGAAGAGGGCGCACCGGCTGATCGGTGGCATTTCCGGAGACCATCTGGGAAAGCACCTTCACTCCGATCAGCAGCGGCCCGACCAGCGCGAGGACGACAGCAAGCGGAAGAAAACTGCGCATGGACCGCACTAATACACCTTCNNGGCAGGGCGCGCTGGATCTCCGGATCCGATGGTTTGAGGGCTTTGGCGGCCAGCAGTTCCTTTTCACCGTTGTTGAGGTCGCCAGCCTGGCAGTCGATCAGGCCGAGTTTCTTGTGCAGGTCGGCTTTGACTGCGCAGTTACCGCACTCCGCAATGGCCGCCTTCAACTGGCGGGTGGCTTCGGACCAATCATGGGCTGAAGCGGCGACGACACCGTCGTTTGCCAGGGTGCCGGCGTTGTCCAGGATGCGCCGCTGCTTCTGGATCTCCACGTAGCGCGCCATGAATTGATCGGACTCGGCGCGATCCGACGACCGCAACGCCCGGGCCACGCCGAAGAGTGCCTGGCTGAAGTTGGGATCAAGAGCGATGGCCTGCCGCCAAGCTGCGATTGCCTTCTCGGTCTCCGACTGCTGCTCAAGACACTGGCCCAGCAGATACCACGCCATCACGTTGCGGGGCTGCAGCTTGACGATCTCTTCGAGCAGGCCGGCCGCAAGGGGGAGCTTGCCTTCCTGCTTGTCGATGAGGGCGAGGAAATAGCGTGGCTCGGGCATCTGTGGAACCAGGCGGTAAGCCGCTTCGAACTCGGGCTGTGCTTCGGTGGTGCGGCCCATGTCATACAGAACGCGGCCGCGATAAAAATGAGCGACGCCGGACTGCGGAGCAAGGCGGACTGCCTCGCCGGTTTCCGTCAGCGCGCCGGGCAGGTCGTAACTGTCAGCCAGCGCCAGCGCGAGGTCCAGATGAGCCGCAGCCAGATCGGGCCTTAACGCTACCACCTTGCGGAGGAGGGCGATCCCTTCGCTCATCTTGCCCATCTGCGCCCGGGCTTTTCCAACCGTGGAGAGGATGTTGGGATCCTGAGGGGCCAGCGCGACCGCTTCGTCGAGTTCCTGTTCGGCTCCAGGTATTTTGCCCTGTTGGGCAAGAATCAGCCCGAGGTTCAGGTGACCTTCTTTATATTGCGGATCGTCTTCGAGGGCCTGACGAAGAAGCTTCTCGGCGGTCGCAAGGTCGCCCTTTCTGGCGTAGATCATGGCCAGATTTCCGCGGGCGTCGACGAGTTGAGGCTCGAGGTCAAGCGCGGACTGGAGCCACTGTTGGGCGGATTCCATGTCGCCCTCCGCCAATTCTAACTGGCCCAGTTCTGCGCGAATTTTGGCCAGCTTCGGGTCGATGCCGATCGCCTTTTTGAGGGCGTCCTCTGCGCCCTTCGTGTCGTGCATGGCTTCCAGGGCCAATGCCAGGTTGTAAGCCGTCCACGCGCTGTCCGGTTTCTCTTCGAGCATGTGGCGATAAACCTGCGCTGCTTCCTCCGGCTTGCCCGCCTCCAGCAGATCATTCGCCTTGATGCCATCGGAAGTAAGCTGACTGTTGCGGAACTCGACGTCGGTAGTTTTCCGGAACTGCTCGACGATTTTGTCGGCCTCCTCCCTTTGGCCGAGCGCGCGCAACACTGCCGCGAGTTGGAACTGAGCCGACTTATCCCCGGGATTCAGCGCCACAGCTTTCCGCAACTGAGGCAAAGCCTGATCGGGTTTTCCGAGCTTAGCCAAAACGAACCCGAGTTGATAGCGCGCTTCAAAATCGTCGGGCGCTTTGGCGGCTCCAAGCTCAAGTTCCGGCTCTGCCTTCGCGTAATCGCCGAGGCCGCGATACACCATCCCGAGGAGGACGTGCCCCGAGGAATCGTCGGGTTTCTGACGCACGTATTCGCGGGCGGGTAAAAGCGCCTCTGTATAACCGGTTGCGTCGACGAGCGCCTTGACCTCGGCGACCAGGGCGACGGTATCGGTTGGATCCTGGCGGACCACCACCCGGTATTCATCGGCAGCTTCGCGAAAGCGCTGCTCGTTGGCATAGACGTTGCCGAGAGTGAAGTGGGCAGCCGTCATGCCCGGATGTTTGCTGAGCAACTCGGTGAAAAGGCCAATAGCATCGGCCGCTCCAGCGCCATCGACAGGCGGAAGCCCATCGGCCTGCCTGGCCTTCGCAGCCTTATAGGTTGCGGTGGCCAAAGCAAGCTGTAAATCCGGAGCATCGGGCTGAATCCGAACGGCCTGGCGCCAGTAATCCAGGGCGGCATCGTATCGTCCTCCGGTCAGCAGGACCTGGGCCAACCCGTCGAGGGCGCAGACCAGTTGCGGATTGACCTCGAGCGCCTTGCGAAACTCGGCTTCCGCTGCTGCGGGGTCGGGCAGTACCGAGCCGAGAGCGCAACGCGCCTGCACCAACGCCGGATCATATTGCAGAGCCAGCTGGAACTCCCGGATCGCGGCGGCGTTCTGCTTTTGATTTTGCCGGACCAGCCCGAGATCGAAATGGGCTTCGGCCGAGTGCGGATCGAGCCGGAGTGCCTGCTCGAAGGCTGCAACCGAACATTTGAAGTCGCCCTTCTGGGCGAACCAGACACCGACTGCGTCGTAGACGCTTGCGGGGGGCGTGCCCGCGGGCGGGTTGGCGGCCGACGCCGGGGGTTTGCAGGTTGGAGGCAGTTGCGCCTGCGCTTTCGCAGCGGTCAACAGCAGCAAAGCGCCACAGCAGACAAGCGACCGGCATGATGGAACTGCCCTCAATCGATTACAACCTCGTTTAGCCACATTGGCTAGCTTCCAGTGCCTGACTCAGTGATTACCATGAGGCGATCTGCGGTGACGTCGTGCAGCAACTGACGCGTACCCGATGGCCAGCGAATCTCGATTTCCCGAATCACACGCGAGCCACCCAGGCCGAAGTGAACGCGCGGATCGCTCGATGCGGCATAGCCGGTGCTGGTCGTTGCCTCATTGTAGAGTCTCCTGCCATCGTCAGTGGTTACGCGAATCTGCGCGCCGAGGCCCATCCGGTTGCTTTTGGTTCCGACCAACTTGAGCAGGATCCAGTGATTGTGCGTTTGGGTGACATTGCGGAGTACGCTAACCGGGGCACCCAGAGCGGTGATCACGAGGTCCACGCGGCCGTCGTTGTCCAGGTCTCCGTAGGCAAGCCCCCGGTGCGGTGCAGGCCGGGTGAAATCGGCTCCAGCCGCGGCGCTCACATCTTCAAACTGCCCGTTACCCAGATTGCGAAAAACCGAGTTCGGTTCGGCGTAGCGAAAGTGCCGGGAGATTTGCTCGATATTGTCCATGACATTACTGCGGGCTACCACCAAGTCCTTCCAGCCGTCGTTGTCGAGATCGACGATGCCGTTGGACCAGCCGGACATGAGCCTGGTGAGATTCGCGAGCCGGCTCTGCTGGCCCGCATTGACGAAGGCTCCTTTGCCGTTGTTCAGGTACAGGGGAAACGTTTCGTTTTCGATCGCAGTGTGCCAGATGTCCGGCAGCCCATCGTTGTTGACATCGCGAAAATCGACGCCCATCCCGGCCAGGACGTTCCCGTCTTCGTTGTAGGCCACGCCCGCCTGAATGCCGACCTCTTCAAATCGCTTTCCACCGAGGTTATGAAACAGGAGGTTCGGGCTGTTGTCGTTGGCGACAAAGATATCGGGCCAGCCGTCGTTGTCATAGTCGGCGAAAGCGACTCCCATTCCCCTGCCCTCGACCTTCGAGATACCGGTTTCCGCCGAAACATCGGTGAACGTACCGTCGCCGTTGTTGCGGTACAGAGTGTTCGTCAGTGGAGGGAAGCTGTCGGGGTGGCAGTAACCGCGGCCGTTCAGGCCCATACAGGCTGGTTCGTAGCGCGGATCCCAATCGACGTAATTCACGACGAACAGGTCCAGCAGTCCATCGCGGTTGTAGTCGAACCACCCGGCCGCGATGGACCACATCTTGCGGCCGCTATGTGTGGCACCGCTCAAACCCGCTTTTGCGGTGACGTCGGTGAAGGTGCCGTCGCCATTATTGTGAAACAGCTGATTTCCGTTGACGTTGGCCACAAACAGGTCTGGCCAGCCGTCGTTGTCGTAATCGCCCACCGCAACGCCCATTCCGTAACCTGCTCCGGCGACTCCGGCGTGCTCGGTGACCTCGGTGAAGGTCCCATCGCCGTTGTTGTGAAAGAGACGGTTGGAGTACTTAGGGTCGGTTTTCACCAGCGAAGGCATCTCGGCGCCATTGACCAGATAAATATCGAGCAGGCCATCCCCGTCGTAGTCGAACAACGCAACACCGGCAGGCATGGTTTCCGGCTGATGTTTCTCCGGAGTGGGAGAATTTTCGACGACAAAATGTACACCGGCTCGGGCAGCGACGTCCTCGAAGCGGATTGGCTCGGATGCGGTGCCCTGACCCAGTAGATATACGGCGAGCGCCGCACCTGAAAGCAGCATGAGAAGGGCCGAACGCATTCCTCTTCACTTCTAACTCTTCATCTTACAATTGCCCAGAGCTCAGGCTTCTGGAGAAAAACGGCATCACTACCGCAATTTTGCGCGGCAGTGATGCCATCGGGAGGCAAAACAAACCTAACTCAAGTCAATAATTGAACTTCAGTCCCATCTGTAACTGACGCGGCGAGTTCTGCTGGCTCGTAACCGCCCCAAAGTTCGTTCCCCCAAGAGCCGCATTCGGAATGGCGAACATTACTCTGTTTAAGAGGTTGAATGATTCGGCTCGGAACTCGAAGAATCTCGATTCTCCAAGTCCTATATGGAACGTTCGGAACACGGACAGGTCGAGGTCTTTGGTCCCGTCAGAAGTCAGCGTGTTCCGCTTCTCATTGCCGTAGGTATAGGGTTGTTGTAACGCAAAGGCACTCGTGTTGAACCATTGCGCGGGAGTATGCAGACCCGTCCCCTTGTTCGGGTCGCCGACCTCAGCCGGTCGTTCCTCGCTGATCGTGCCAACGTTCTCTGGATCGGTGCTGTCGGTAACCGTGAAAGGCCATCCCGAACCGATCTGACCGATGCCGTTGAGCGCCCATCCGCCAGCCAGAATGGATACCGCCTTATTGGGAGACCTGGAGAACGGCGACTGCAGGACGAAGGCCGCCGAGAACGCGTTGGTCTCGTTCAGGTCTGACGTGCCATAATCGCCGGCGCGGTTGTAAGGATTGGTGGAGTGACAGACCGCGTAGCCCAGACCGCAGCCATCATCGTCCGAATGGGACAGCGTATAGGCAACCAGGAACGTTACACCGTGGCTGGTGCGCTTGTTAAGGGTAACCTGCAGCGCGTTATAGCGGCTGTCGCCCACGCTCTGATCGAACCACTGCTGCAGCATATAGGGGTACGGCCGGCGGGATTGAATATCGCCAGCTCCCGGCTGGGGGGTATTCATAATCGGACCCCAGTCCAGGTGCCTGCCCACAGAGCCGACATAGTTGGCATCGAGAACGGTATTCGCGGGCAGTTCCCGCTCGATGCCGACGTTCCACTGATCCATGTACGGAGTTCTGAAATTCGGATCCACCATCCACTGGCTGACCTGACTAAAGTCGTTAATTGGATAAACTGTTCCGGTGCTGCCTAATCCCAGAGGATCATTGGCAAACGCCGTTGGAATGTTCGCGTTCAGACCGTTGTTGTCGATGGTGGCGACCGCCGGCCAGTTCCCGCCGAAATTCTGTGAGAGCTGGATCACGGTAGCCCATGCGTCGTAAAACCGCGTGTAACTGCCACGGACAACCATCTTGTCGGTGAGGCGGAAGTCCAGGCCGAAGCGGCCAGCCCAGTCTCCCAGGGAGTTATTAATCACGCGGTGATTGGAGTTCGGATCGACATAGGCGTGCGCCGGAAGCTGGCCCGTACCGGGCGTGCTCGATGCCGTGTAGATGCCATTAGGAATACAGGGCGCGCCCTGCGTTGCCGAGCAGTTCGGCGGAAGCGCGTTGAGCTCGTATTGACCGGTGACCGGATCGGCATTGCCCGTGTAAAAATTGGTGCCGTTCCCCGTTCCGAAAATCGGTGTCCACACCATGTCATTGCGGAAGCCCAGATTTACGGTCAGACGGCTCGTCGCTTTGATCTGATCCTGCGCAAATATCCCATCGATCCAGCCGCCGTGATTTACCTCCAGAATGTTCCGGTAGTTGGCGGAATAGGGAACACCGATCAACATCGATGCCCACGCGTCTCCGCCCACACCTTGCTGCGTCCCGAGGCCGGCAGTCTGCGCCGGCCCAAACTCACCTTCAGAGTAGGCGATTGGCGAACGGAAGTTGTTGGTCTGGAAATCGCCCCCGGCTTTGATGGTATGTCTGCCCAGGATTTTGGTGAAGGAGCCGCCGAACTGCCAGTCATCCGCCAATCCGGTTTCCTGCAGCTGGGAGCCGATCAGCCCGATATATCCATCCGGTCCCCACTGCGGTGCGTATAGCTTGTTATCCAGAGTCATCCAGTAGCTCGACATCCCGAGTGTTTGCAGCTGACCAAGAAACGCCGAAGTTTCTCCCGGGAACGACGTGCCGGTGATCGCGTCTCCGTAGTTTCTGCCGAAGGACACGTCCGAAAACGCCGTGGGGCTAAAGGTGTGAGTCCAGTGCCCGATGTAGTTGTGCCCGAAGACGTGGGTTGGGTTCACCCCGACGATATCGGTGGCGTTCGCCTCCTGCTGATCGAACTGGCTGTACCGAAACATGAGCTGGTTACTATTGCCGAAATTCTGATCGACGCGAACGGTTCCGGAATCCTGGTTGGTCTGTTCTGGTCCGGACGAGTAGATGTTGCTCCCGTTTACCAATGCACCGGCATGCGGGATAAGAGTCTGGTACAGCGCCGAGATCGGGTTGATCCGGCTGCTGGGGATACAGTTGACGTCGCCCCCGCAATCGGCTGTATTCCCTGGCCCTTCGTTGTACTCCTGCGTAAAGGTTTCGCGCGAGTAGGTACCGGTTGCAGAATTGTAAGTCGTCGTGGTTGGATCGTAGATCGGTACGCCCAGGGCGCTGAAATCGCCGGCCCGCTCTGCATCCGTCGGTCCCAAGACTCCGGTTTCATTCGCGGAACTGAAACGGTAGCCTTCCCACGCCGCGTAGAAGAAGGTCTTATTCTTACCGTCATACAACTTGGGAATCGAGACCGGACCGCCGACGGACGCGCCATACTGATTTTGCCGCAACGGCGCCAGGCTTGATTCGAAGTAACCGCGGGAATCCATCGCCGAGTTGCGCAGGAATTCCCAAAGCGCTCCATGAAACTGGTTCGTCCCGGACTTGGTGACCACGCTCACGATGCCGCCAGCGGCTGCTCCGTACTCGGCAAGGTCGTTGTGGCCCTGGGTTTTGAATTCCTGGATGGCATCTACGATCGGCGCGTAATTGTACTTTGACTCGATGGTGTCCAGGTCGTTTGCCCCATCCAGCATGAAATAATTACTGCGGTTGCGCGCGCCGTTCACTGCCGGATAGCTGAAACTTCCGAGCGAGTTTCCAGCCCAATTGCCGCCTCCGCCCGCGTTCTGGTCGCGATTGATGGTCGAAACCCCCGCCGTAATAGTCAGCAACTGGGTAAAGTTGCGGCCGTTCAAGGGCAGGTCGGTGACTTCTTGGGTCGAAACAACCGTACCGAGTTCCGAAGTCGAGGTCTCAAGCGTCGCCCCCTCCGCGGCGTTCACAGTAACGTTCTGCGTCGTGGTGCCGACCTTGAGTTCAAAATCGAGTGTCGCGGTCTGGCTGACCTCGAGGGTTATCGCCGGTTGTGACACCGAAGCAAAGCCTGTTGCCGACGCCCGCATGGTGTAATCGCCGGGGACGACGCTCGGGAAGTCGTAGGCTCCGTCGTTGTTCGTGGTCGTTGTCCTCGCCACCGCGGTATTGACGTTCGTAAGCACAACCTGCGCATTGGGGATTGCGGCACCGCTCGGATCCTTAACGACGCCATTGACGCTCGCGTTTGCCTGCGCCATGGCAACCGGAGACACCCAACCCGCCAGACTCAAAACCACCAAGGGCACAGCGAGAAACCAGAGTTGATTCCAACACTTTCTGAGTGACCCTCCCATATTTGCCTCCTTGCGAAAAATTGAGCGACGATTGGCCGGTCCTGCGACGCCGGTCTGAATCGCGACCTGCAACGGGCGTTCCGACTACGCGGGTCAACGACTACTTTAACGTTAACGTTCCGCATATTACGCATGGATACCAGGAGCTGTCAAGCCTCATCCCCCTGATTTGTGACCAGCCAAAAACCCTTAGTGATTTAACGTTTTAGCGATGACTGGGAAGTGCGAAGAAAGGCTGGTCCGCGCTTTGACCGGCGAGCTGAATGCGAAATGACTGGCGGAGCGTGCGTCGGACCGAAGCCGACCTACACTCTTTCGATCCTGACGAGTTTTGCTTCGGCGATGGGAACGGAAAGGCTCAAAGAACTGGCAATCTGCACTCGATTCTGCACCCCTCCGTACCGAACTGCGTAGGCGCCTCCGGCCAGACCTTCGACCAGCAGTTCGGCCGTTTTCACAACACCAGTCGAGTCGCTCATGTGCACCTCCAACGAGTGGCCGGAATCGCTTATGACCACCGTATCGAGTTCTCCCTGGGTTGCCTCTATATTGATCCTCTGCGGCACGAGCCTAACCCGTTTTCTTAGTCCATCTCGAGGATGGACAACGGTGCCTGCTGTCGAAGCTCCAACGTGACAGCCGCAACCGATCAAGCCGAAGGATGGGTCCTCTATGACCCAGGAGCTGGCAGCCTTCAGAAAACCGAACTGGGCGATCCCTCCATCCAGCGTTCTCGGGGGCGTAAAATCGAAGACCCCCGGGGTGGAAATGAAATGCGCAAAGCACATCCCGTCTGAAAGCAGGTCGACTTCGACACTCATTAGGCCGGAGTAACCTTTGACGAACGTATCCATGTCGCCGTTATCCTGAAATGCCTGCAGCAGTGCCCAGCCATTGGTCGATTCGGTGTACCAGCAGGTCAGATCGCCTTTATTGTCGTTGCCGCACTGGAACCACACGGGCTGATTTCCCCCGCGAAGTGCTTTGATTACCTGCACCGTCTTACGATTCTTCTCGACATTACCGAAATATCGCGTGAAAAAGTAGACCTGTTCCTGAGCGGTGGTATCGGCCGGGTATTCCGAAGCGTAAGGATATGGATCGTCAAGAAAGGCCTGGTTGCACTTTCGGATCTGATCGAGAAGCCTGCCATGTTCTTCCTGCCAGCCTTCGCGAGCTATGTCATCGAGAACCAGCAGGGCGCCCGACCCACCCATCACGCCCACGTGTCCCCACGGCTCCGTCTGGAACATATAAAGAGCCGTGCGATAGGCCATCCTTAAGTAGTCTTGCGGAGTCCTGCGCGTCAGCAATCCATAGCGTTTTCCAACCCGGTACATCGCGTAATAGATATTCATGACGTGAGCGTAGTTGTACGCGCGATAGGTCGCTTCAGCTCGCTCCACAGTCCAGTGGCTCCATGGGCTCGACGGGTATCTCAGCTTCCAGTATAGGGATGCCCTGACCGCGTATGTCTCAGGGTTCTGGATGTACCGGAAAAGACAATCATTAATGTAGGTTTCGAGTGCCTCTATTTCTCTCTGCGCGGGATAGTAGACGTTCTTCTCAGCCAGGAACAGCGGCTCAGAGAAGCCGAAGTCGGCGTCGCTTCCACCCACCTCCGATACCTCGTCCGAATCGAGAAATGTGCTGCCTGTACGGTGGTCGAACGGCAGGAACATGTGATTACGATGATATGGATCCTGCGGATTCTCGTAGAATTCTCTGTCCACGATAAATCGTCCCCGGATCTTCAAGAGATCCGCTATGTCCTCAATGCAGAAGAAGTGAATATTCGTCCAGCGCCCGTCATAGTGCAGCTTCAGGCTCTTTTGACCTCGCCCGCGAAACGACAACGTCAGCAGAGTCTTATCCTCAATGCGCTTCTTTTCTTTCAGCGTAATGTTGTCGGAAAGATAATCGATCTTGTCCACATCGGATCGTGTGTTCAGCTCGACATAGACATTATCGTTTTCCTGAACGACCATTGAGGGCAGAACTCTGATGCCGAGGTTGCCGGCCTTGTAGAGCTCTTCTCGAATTGCGTCATAGCTATCTGTGAAAACAAAACGCAACTGACAGGACCATTTCTCTCCCGGCTGTAGAACCAGGGATGTGTGTCCGTTGATCCAGGGGTTCTTATCCCATCCTCGCAGGTTCTTTGTCGCCCACGAATGGACGGCCAGGATGTTCGGCCCCTCCCACCAGTACACTTGCTTCCCAAAGGAGCTGTCGTCGCGATAGATGCACTCAAATGCCCCGCCTTGGGTGGCATGAAGAAGCAGGAAGGGTGCGTCGCCCTGCGGCCGCTGAATCAGGACATAAGAGCTATGCCCTCCTATATAGTGATGAGCAATCACTTTTTTCTCGTGGTAGAGCTTCTGAATTCGTGGGTATTGTTCCCGGATAACAGCGAAGGAATCGGCCGGGTCTCGCAAAGGCGCCTCGGTCTCATCAGGCGGGAACGGCAGGCCGGTCTTCGGATCGACGTAGTATTCGCCCTGATCGTCATTCACCATCAGGGGAAAGCCGAGTTCGCCCAGTTCGAGAATCTGATTCGTCGTGTTGGTAAGCTCACAATCCCACAGTAGCGCCCCTCCACCTCCGGTGCGGTACTTCATGGCGACACTGAAACTCCGGATTCCCTCGTCGTTCCGGGAGCTGCCATCGTAGTTGACCGAGAATGTTGTGCCGTCGAAGTTGACCCGGCGGATATCTCCGGATCGTCCTGTGAGCTCCCTCCTCCACCGTCCTTTCAGGACAAAGTTTGAACGCGGCGTCCAGTCGCGGTGCGCCGGGTTGGTATCTGTGACGTCCCAGACGCATGTGACGACATCCCCGCTAAACCGAGAATTGGAGAGATCCACGCCGGGCGTGTTGAGCTGATTCCCCACGAAGTTCGTGGCCAGCGCGTCGCCTTTTCTCGTAATTGAAAAAATTGAGCCGAATCTTCGATCGAACGTTACGACCATCTGCCCCACAACCAGCTCCACCAGGTCACCTGCAGACGGGGCTCCGATAATGTGGCGGAGTTCTCCTGCCGGTTCGCCGCCTGGCGTTTGCTCCCGCTGGGGCGAAGGATGCGATGAGGGTTGGCCCGTCTGCGCTGGCGCAGGCAATGTTTCCGCAGAAAGGTGCGGCTTCGCTGGCCCGGCTGTCAGAAGAGTACCTGCGCCCGCTGCCCCAATATCCCGGAGCAGCTGTCGGCGCGTCACTCGCTTGCTCACGTTATCTCCTCCTTAGTACGTGGCTGACGGGGCAATATCCATTAGCGGCATTGCACGTTACCAGCCAGCAGAATCAGCTGACTCGATCATTCGTGCAAATCCGCTAAGCCTTTCACTCGGCAACGCCTGGGCTACAGTCGTTGAGTGCCCTATCCCGATTGCCGACTTCGCGGTTGCCGATGGACTGAATCGCTTCTCTGCTGGCCTTTCTCCTCGGTTGACCAGTAAACCGCGTATTTTTCATCTGTAATGCGACACAAGGGCTTAACCGCGAACGCATTGGTTCCGCGGGATCTGAAGCTGAGGTCTTTCGCCGACGCAATTTCCATCCAGTCGCCCACTCCATTTCCCTGTACAACGGGGTTCGGTTCGGCCAGAGGCAAATGCGCTGCCTTCGCCCAGGGATCGTCATTGCCGATTCTGAGCGGCGCGCCCTCCGGGCCGGGTCCTATATTCGCTGCCAGCACGAGCGGCCCGTACAGTGCCGCCCGAGTCGAGGGGTCGCCCGCCAGCGGCTCCGAAGTTAACTGCATTGGCAGGGACACTTCAATCTTGTCTCCATCGCGCCACTCACGAGTCAGCGATAGGTAGCTGCCCGGCTCTGCGAACGCCTCCAGTTCGCGTCCGTTGATTTGTACCGATCCACCAGGCGCCGTCCAGCCGGGAACTCTCACACATAACGTGCGCCGTTGAGGCGTACTCACTTTCACGATCAGGGTCGTCCCTTGCTGCTCGGGAAAGGATGTCTCCTGCCTCAATCCGAATTGCTTTTCCTTCCATTCCATTTCCGAAGGGAGAAACTGATTCACCCAGACACTATCGGCATCGTGAAAGTAGATCGTGTCGTTAAATTTCGCGAACTCCTCGGCTCCGGTCCCAGTGCAACACCAGAACGACCCGTCGGCCGAGTTGTACTGTCGCCAGTAACCGGCAGCCAGCGGGAAGAAGTATTGCTTCAGACCGTCCGGATTCTGCGTACCCAATCTGCAGTTCCACAGCGCTCGCTCATAAGCATCCATGTACTTCGTATTCCCGGTCCAGGCAAACACATGCCGCTCGAGCTTCATAAGGTTGTAGGCGACGCAGCACTCCGCATCGTGATACTGCAACGTTCCTTTTAGATCGCCCGCCGGGCTGTTCCAATGCTCGTCTGCGCTGCAGTTGCCGATTGCGTAATTGCGCTCCGCCAGCACCTCGTCCAGAAAGTAGTTCGCAATATCGCGATAGCGGCTCTCGGCGGTCAACTCGTACATTCGAGCCGCGCCGATGACCTTCGGCACATGGGTATTCGCGTGGAGTCCGGTCAGTTCGTCACGGTGCGCTGCCAGCGGATCCAGGAACATTGGCTGCTCGAATAAGTGCGCCGTTGCAAGATACTGCTCGCGTCCGGTAAGCCCCGCCAGGTTGGCCAGCACTTCGTTCATCCCGCCGTATTCCGTACGCAGCATGTACATGCGGCGATCTTCACTGATGTCCTTGAAATAGCTGCGCACCCAGCGCGCCATGCCCTCGGCGACTTCCAGTGCCTGCTCGTTGCCGGTGTGCACATACATGTCCAGCATGCCGGCCACGATCTTGTGATACGTATAAAAAGGCGCCCAGTATTGGCCTCCGGCGGCGAGTCGTTCGAATCCTGCCTCCGGAAAAGCGCTGAGATATCCATTTCCGTTCGCCTTCTGGCACTTCGCCAGTTCAGCGACCATCAGATCCCCGTTCTTGCGGAGCGCGTCATTGCCAGTACTGGCATAGGCCAGAGCAACTGCGGAGAGGTAATGCCCGCCGTTGAAGTGCCCTCGCAGTTCGCAGTCCGCCTTCTCCCATCCTCCATAGGATGTCGCGGTCGACGTGATGCCCGCCGTCAGCCGGAAGCTATGCAAGAGGCGGTTCGTGTCCAAAGAGGCCAGGTAGCTCTGGTTGAACTCGGCCTGCTGCTTGAAGGGTCCGTCAAGGAGCCGTACCTCAGTCATCCGGAAAGGCTCAATTGTTGAGCCCTTACCCGCGACAAAGTCGTCGGGCACGGTGGCAGGGCCGGAGGTTGCTCCGAACACGCCTCCCCGCGTCATGATCGCACCCAATCCCACCGTCATAAGCGCCAACGCACTCCGGCGAGTCATCCCATTCTTTTCATCCATGTCATCCATGTGGTGCTCCTCTGCGGAGTTAACGCTTTAGCGTCCGTCGCGAACCGCATCCCGTTAAAATCGGATCTGATCAGGCAATGGCCGCTAAAACAATTGAAATCGCCTGCAGCCCCCCCCGCAGTTTTGCCAGCTGCAGATTCAGCTACCAAGTCCTTACCCTGTAACCCCGGACGTCATTCAGGGAGAGTCATCGTGCCCTGCACTTTGAAACTTCCCGTGATGATCTGGGCGCCGCTATTGGGCTGACCTCCGCCTGCCGAAACCGAATAGGTGCCCGGAGGGATCATGATCTCGCCAGCCCACGTGACCATGCTCATGTCGCGCGGTGTCAGTTCAAAGTGCACCTTCTCCGACTGCCCGGGATCAAGATGTATTCGGTGGAAACCCCGCAACGCTCGGATGGGCGCACCCGCCACATCCGGAAAGCTGAGATAGAGCTGAGCAACTTCGTCACCGGCGCGATCGCCGGTGTTCGTCACGGTCACTTCGGTGGTCATAGGCTGACCGGCTGTTACCGGGCCGGATGGTAGCCGGAGATCACTGTAGGAAAATTTCGTATAGCTCAGACCATAGCCGAAGGGATAAAGGGGTGTTTCTTTGAAATAGCGATAGGTCCGGCCAGTCATCGAATAATCCTCGAAAGGCGGCAACTGGTCCGCACTTTTGTAGAAAGTGACAGGCAAGCGGCCCGCTGGGTTGTTCTTGCCGGCGAGAGTTTCGGCAACCGCATTGCCGCCTTCTTCACCGGGATACCAGGCATCGAGGATAGCGTTGACGTGGTCGTTAGCCCAGTTGATCGCGAGGGCGCTGCCATTGGTCAGGACCAGAACTACCGGTTTGCCCGTCGCCGTTAAGGCCTTCAGCAAATCTTCTTCCGGCTTCGGCAGGTCGAGGCTCGTGCGATCGCCCCCTTTGAACCCGGGCTCGCTCACTTGCATCTCTTCACCTTCCAGCTCGCTCGTGATGCCGAGCACTGCAACGACAACATCGGCATTCTTCGCCGCCTCGATTGCCTCAGGGTTGGGACTCAAATCGACTTTGGACCACTCCAGCACCGCATTGGGCTTACTGTTTTCGCGAGGCGAGTAGTCTACATGCAGAATCGCGGGTTTGCCCGCTTCAAGATGAACGCGACCAAGCCGAGCCACGCTGGGATCCGCGTCGAATGAGTTGGTAACGTTCTTCCCGTCGAGTTGAACCCGGAAGAAGCCACTGGCTTTCAGACCCAGGTTGTAGTCGCCCGTTTCCGGCGCCGTGATCGAGCCGTCATAGCGAATGACAAGAGGATGCACGGTCGCGGTCTCTGGCGGCAATTTAAGGCTCGAGGCATCGAGGGTTGCCGCCATTCCCGTCGCGGCAGGTTTCATGAGCTCGGGGTTGTTGATGTTGCTCATGTCGAGCTTCGAGAAACCCACCCTGAGGCCGGGTTTGCCATCCACAGTCAGGGCTGAAGCTGAAACCGGATCAGCGTTATGGGCGAGGAATTGCGTGCCTGGCACGTACGCGACCGTATCGCCCGAAAACTCCCTGAGAATGCCGTCGAGAATAGATACGGTGTAGGTGGGGGAACCGTTGTAGTTGCCGAGAAGAACCTTTGTCTGATTGGCAAGGGGACCGACGACAGCAATCTTCATACCGCTGGTCCTGAGCGGCAGCGTGCCGTCATTCTTCAGCAGGACCATGGATTCATTTGCAATTCGGAGAGCAAGTTCGCGATGAGCCGCGCTGCTCAGTTCGCGTTCGTCGATGTTCGAGTAAGGGTCCAGTTGCGGAGGATCGAACATCCCGAGACGCATGCGAGCCGTGTAGAGGCGGACCAGAGCAGTATCGATGTCACTTTCTTTGAGGTATCCCTGTCTGGCGGCGTCGAGATAGGCTTTGTAGTCGCTGTTGTCTCTCGCCAGGTAGGGGCCGTCGACGCATTCATTGTCCATACCGCGCTGCAGGCTGACAGCCGATGCCTCGGGCTGTGAGGGTTTGAAGTGATGGTTACGATAAATGTCGACGACTGCGCCGCAGTCCGAAACCACATAACCCTTAAAGCCCCACTTGCCGCGAAGCTGATCCACAAGCAGAAAGTCGTTGGCGCAGGCGGGCTCGCCGTTGATGTCGTTGTAAGCGCACATGACGGAGCCGGCTTTGCCTTCGGTAACGGCAGCACGAAAGGCCGGCAGGTACGTATCGAGTTCGTCGCGTTTGCTGACGCTAACGTCCGCCGTGTGGCGAGTAGATTCAGGTCCACTATGTACCGCGAAATGTTTGGGCGTCGCAATGGCGCGATAGTATTTCGGATCATCGCCCTGCATGCCGGTGACAAAGGCAACCCCCATGGTCCCTGTCAGGAACGGGTCTTCGCCGTACGTCTCCTGGCCGCGTCCCCAGCG
>PMSS01000400.1 GCA_003167515.1 Acidobacterium sp.
TTCGGCATCAGCTCCATGCTCTGCGGACTCGCGCCCTCGCTCCCGCTCCTTATCTTTTTCCGCGTGCTCCAGGGCGTGGGCGGCGGCGGCCTCCAGCCCAGCGAGCAGGCCATCCTCGCCGACACCTTCCCTCCCAGACAGCGCGGCCAGGCCTTCGCCGTCTATGGCATGGCGGTCGTGCTCGCGCCCGCCATCGGCCCCACCCTCGGCGGCTGGATCACCGACAACTACGACTGGCGCTGGATCTTCTTCATCAACGTGCCCATCGCCATCCTCTCCCTCATCCTCACCTCGCGCGTCGTCGAAGACCCGCCCCACATTCAGAAAGAAGTCGCCGACAGCCGCAAGCGCGGCCTCAACCTCGACTACTTCGGCTTCAGCCTCCTCGCTCTCGGCTTCGGCTCCCTCCAGTTCGTCCTCGACAAAGGCCAGGAGGACGACTGGTTCGGCTCGCACCTCATCACCACCTTTTTCATCGCCTGCTTAACCGCGCTCGTGATCCTCATCATCTGGGAGATCCTCCAGATTCGCCGCGGTCACCGCCCCATCCTCGACCTCACCATGTTCCGCAATCGGAACTTCACCTTCTCCTTCGTGCTGATGTTCGTGCTCGGCTTCACGCTCTTTGGAACCACCGTCCTCATCCCGCAGTTCGTTCAGGTCATGATGGGCTATACCGCCGAACGCGCCGGCCTCGTCATCTCTCCCGGCGGCATCGCCATCCTTATCCTCATGCCCCTCGTCGGCTTTCTGGTTGGCCGCGCCGACCTGCGCTACCTCATCGCCATCGGATTCACCATCCTCGCCGCATCGCTCGCCGCCTTGCACACCATCGACGTCCAGGCCAGCTACAGCTACATCGCATGGATGCGTATCTTCCAGGCCTCCGGTCTGGCCTTCCTCTTTGTCCCCATCAACGCGCTTTCCTACACCGATGTCCCCCCGCAAAAGAACAACGACGTCTCCGGCCTCATGAATCTCGCCCGCAACATCGGCGGCAGCTCCGGCACCTCCTTCTTTGTCACGGTCCTCGCCCGCCGCAGTCAGTTCCACCAGGATCGCCTCGCGATGCACGTGAACGGCGCCAGCCTTCCGTTCCGCCAGGCTGTCGCTGGTCTCTCCGGCCGCCTTCAGTCTGGCGGCCTCACCGCCTCCGCCTCCCAGGCCCGCGCCATGGCCCAGGGTAACCTCTACCAGCAGCTCATCCGCCAGAGCACCCAGCTCGCCTATCTCGACGTCATCGCCCTTCTCTCCATCGGCGCAGCCTGCATGATCCCTCTCGTCTTCATGATGAAAAAACGCAAGGGTGGAGGCCCGGCAGGCGCGCATTGATTCCTCGCTTCTCCGGGTAAGGTTTAGAATTCTCTTTCACCAACGCAACCCGGTTCTGCGCCGCACCCAGAGCCCGCAGGCCGGTTCTACTGGAGCTTCGTTTGCCCTGTAAGACTTTTTGCCGCCTGGTTTCGACTTTCGCCTCATATCTTTCGCGACTGCCCATCGCCCTGGCCGCCGCCGCTTTGCTCGCGCACCCTCTCCACGCCCAGGCCGATCATCCCTGGACCATCCAGGAAATCTACGGCCATCCCGGCGGCCTCACCGGCAACCCGCCCGAAGGCATCAGCTGGTCCCCTGACGGCAAGCTCGCAACCTGGATCGACGATGAGGGCAACCTCGACGCCATCCAGCCCCCCGACGCCAAACCCAAAACGCTGATCCCCTACAGCAAAATCTCGGTCCTCCTGAACGCCGCCCTGCCCGAGCGCGACCGCGATCACCGCGCCCGTTACGATCAGCCCGACTACATCTGGGCCCCCGACTCCGACCACATCCTCTTCGATACCAACGGCGCGCTCTGGCTCTACAACCCGAAAAACGGTACCGGCGTTCAGATCGGTAACTCCGGCATGTCTTCCGGCGACGATCCCAAGTTTTCCCCCAACGGCCAGTTCGTCTCTTATCTTCACGACGACAATCTCTACGTCCAGCGCCCCGACGGCTCCGCGCCGCCCCTCGCCCTCACCAATACCCACGACGGCACCCTCCTCAACGGCGTCGTGGACTGGGTCTACCTCGAAGAGCTGGATGTCCGCAGCAACTACTTCTGGTCACCGGACTCAAAGCAGATCGCCTACCTACAGATGAACGAGGCCAGCGTCCCCCAATACCCGCTCGTCGACTGGATCCCCGTCCACGCCAGCGTCGATGAGCAGCGCTACCCGCAGCCTGGCGATCCCAATCCAGGCGTGCGCTTGGGCCTCGTTGGCGCCGGCGGCGGCAACACCCGCTGGCTCAAAATCCCCATGGATGTTGGCAACGACTACATCCCCCGCTTCGGATGGGTCAATCCCCGCATCGTCTGGATCGAAACCCTCTCCCGCAACCATCAGCACCTGGACCTCTGGTTTGCCGACGCGCACACCGGCGACGTGCGCCGCGTCCTCGAACAATCCGACCCGAAATACTTCACCATGACTTACGACGTGAAGTTCTTCGGCGATCGTCAGTTCCTCATCCTCAGCTGGCGCGACGGCTACACTCACATCTATCGCTACTCATTCGACGCCAATAATCCGCTCGCCTCTCTCGCGCAGCTGACCAACCAGGTGGAGAGCGGCAGCTACGACGTCTCGTCCATCAAGGCGGTCGACGAGAACGCGCAGACCCTCTGGTACCTCTCCAATCAGGACAACCCACGCCAGCAGCAGGTCTGGGCCATTCAGCTCGACGGCAGCAGCAAGCACCAGGTCTCGCAGGACACTGGCGTCCACGATCCAGACTTCCCCGACCACGGCGGTCCGTTCATCGATACATACTCGAGCCTGCTCGTGCCCCCCACCGTCGCCGCCTGCATCCCGGGCAATGGTTCTTCAGGCATTGACTGCACGCCCTTCTGGCGATCCAAACCGCTTCAGGGTCACACAATCATCGCCCCGCAGCCTCTGGAACTCACTGCGGCGGACAAGACGACCACACTCTACGGCACTCTGCTGCTGCCCCCTGGCACACCCGATCCCCACAGCGTCCCGCTCATCGTGAACCCCTACGGCGGTCCCGGTGTCAATTCCATGACAGACCGCTGGGGCGGCAAGCGCTTATTCTTCGACCAGCTCCTTGCCCAGCATGGCTTCGCCGTCCTCCATGTCGATAACCGCGGCATGGCCGGTCGCGGCCGCGACTTCGAACAGATCGCCTGGCACAACTTCGGTCCGCCCCAGTTCGCCGATCAGATGGCCTCCATCGACCGCGTCCTGCGCGACTTTCCCCAGCTTGATCCGCACCGCCTCGGCTGGTGGGGCTGGAGCTGGGGCGGCAGCTTCACCCTCTTCGCGCTCTCCCACAGCAACAGCTTCCTTGCCGGTGTCTCCGGCGCTCCCGTCACCGACTGGCGCAACTACGACTCCATCTACACCGAGCGCTACCTGGGTCTGCCCTCCGACGACGCGCAGAACTACCACGACGATTCCGACGTCAACTCCGCCGCCGACTTGAAAGGTCACATCCTCATCCTGCACGGCACTGGCGACGACAACGTCCACATCGCGAACGACGTCCAGTACATTCAAAAGCTCATTGAGGCCGGTATTCCGTACGACTACAACATCTATCCCCGCAAGACGCACGGCGTAAGCGGAGCCGACGATCAAACCGAGCTATACAACAAAGTCCTCCAGCACTTCGAAACCTATCTGAAGGCGCCCACTCCACCCGCAGCCGAAGCGCCCAAACCCTGAGTTGGCGTTAGACTGGATCTACTATGCCAATCAAGCTGATCTTCCAGTCCGTTGATGGTAGGCAAGATGTGCCGCCAGCGGCTCAACTCGAAGACCATCAGGCAGGCCTCGTGCCGCTGATCGGAGATTGTGTCCGCGCTGGGGTGGATGTGTGGAGGGTACAAGACCGGATCTTCGTTTTTGCGGATGACGAGACACGAGTCTTCATTCGGATAGGCACCGATGCCTCCACAGCTCGCATTAGCTGATGGAGCTTTGAGTAAGTTTAATAAAGACATGTCATCCTGAGCGGAACGCCGCCACATCGATTTCCTGCGATCGCTCCGCTTCCCGGCGTGCAGTCGAAGGACCCCCCGTAGGGGAGTCGGTCGCGGAGCGGCCGAAAAAACGCTGACACGTGCATCTTCCCGCTGCTATATCTCGATGTACCCTGGAACGATGCCCTCCTCGCAGCCAATGCCCCATCCCGCAGAGCGCCCCGACTCCACCGACCCCATCCGCGCCCGCACCAACGTTGGCGATTTCGAGCTCACCATCCTCAGCGACGGCTTCTACTTCCTCGACGGCGGAGCCATGTTCGGCGTAGTCCCCAAACCCCTCTGGGAAAAACGCGCCCCCGCCGACGACCAAAACCGCATCCTCCTCGGACTCAACACCGTCATCGTCCGCACCGGCCGCCACACCATCGCCATCGAGACCGGAATAGGTAACAAACTCAGTCACAAATTACGCGCCATCTACGGCGCTAAAGGACAACTCCCCCGCGCCTTCGCCGCCGCCGGCATCCGCCCTGAAGAAATCGACATCGTTATCAACTCCCACCTCCACTTCGATCACTGCGGCTGGAACACCACCCGCAACTCCGACGGCAGCGTAGTCCCCACCTTCCCCAACGCCCGCTACTTCGCCCACCGCGGAGAGGTCAACCACGGCCACCTCCAGCTCGAACGCGACGCCGTCAGCTACATCTCCGACAACTACGGTCCCCTCATCGGATCTGGCCAAATGACCCTGCTCGACACCGAACCAGGCGAGACCCAGGAAATCGTCCCCGGCATCTCCGTAGAATGCTTCCCCGGACACACCGCGCAGCTCCTCGCTATCCACATCGAGCCCCCACGTCTCGACCCCGGGGCTATAAACTCGTCCCGCACAGGCTCAGGTAGTCCGCACGCCTGCTACATCTCCGACCTCATCCCCACCTCCGCTCACCTCGAACCCACCTGGGTCATGGGCTACGACCTCGACCCCGTCACCTGCATCGCCGAACGCAGGCGCTTCTACCAGCGAGCCATCCCCGAAAAATGGCTCGTCCTCTTCACCCACGACCACCACACGCCGTACGCCCACATCGCCCTCAACGAAAAAGGGAAGCCGACGCTCATCGACTCCCCCAGCTAAGGCCCGCGGCCTTCCTGCACAACTTCCCATTACCGCGAGCCGCCCAGCAATTCCAGCGTCCGAACGTCGCCGTGGATTGCCTGCGTCCCAAAGTGCGTGGTCGCCGGACCCGTAAACAGTATCGTTATGTTGGAATACGGCACCGAATACGGAACCAGGTCGCCCCCCGTGACGCAGACGTGCAACACCGATGACGGTGGAGTCGTCTCAAACGCTGCGTTGCTGCCATTGCCCGTCATCAGGCTCACCGTGCCCTCAATCTGAAACCCCTGTTGCGTGGCGGGGCTGTAGGTGGGACAGCCGGTCATGTTCCAGATGATTTTTGCGTTGGTCAGCTCGATGTTGTGAGTGTGAGCGCTCTGCCCGCCCTGGGTTGGGTCAACCGCCCCCTCCGCCGTCTTTCCGTAACCGGACATCGTCATCGCCGCGGAAAAATCCGCAACGCTCGACCTTCCGTGCAGCTTGAGGGACCACGTGCCATGCATTTCCCACGGCCCGCCTTTGACCGTGGAAGGGGAATAGTCATTCAATACGCCGCCGAAATGCACGTCCAGAGGACCCTCAGCGAAGGCGCTGGCGCCGCCCTGCAACGCAAAGGCCGACAGCATGCAAACGGTAAAGCTCAAAGTTTTGCGATTCATAAGCCGTGTCTCCGAAGTTGGGAATAGGCGGCCGCCGAAGCCCCGCCGAAACTCCAGCCACACTGGGCTGCGGACCTGCCTGCGGTCAAACGGCAACACGCGGAGAAGCCCCTTGCCGTCTAATGCCGCCTTTTGCCGTCTCCGCGCCACGGCGTACAATCGCCTCATTTCCCCTGCGCCACCCGCACGCCCCCGGAGAGCCTTATGGGCCAATCGTCGATCGAAATCCCGTCCGCCGCCAGCCCGCCGGACAAGCGGCTGGACTCCTGGAAAGAAATCGCGGCCTACCTCAAACGCGATGTCACCACGGTCCAGCGCTGGGAAAAGCGGGAAGCCATGCCGGTTCACCGCCACCTGCACGCGAAGCGCGGCTCCGTCTACGCCCTCTCCCATGAGCTGGATGCCTGGGTCGCGAGCCGCAAGTTGCCCATCGACGAAGCGCCTCTTGCCCCCGCTGCAGTCCCGGCCGCCGTTCGCTTCCGTGCCCCCCTCCCCTCGCTCCGCCTGGCTCTGATTTCTACCCTGATCCTCGCTCTGGTTGCAGCCTCGTGGCTTCTCCTCCGCCCTCGCGCTCCCGCTGCGTCCGGCCCCGCCAGAATCCGCTCCCTCGCCGTGCTGCCCCTCAGAAACCTCTCCGCCGATCCTTCCCAGGACTATCTCGCCGACGGTCTCACCGAAGCGCTCATCGGAAGTCTCTCTGAAATTCACAACCTCCGCGTCGTCTCCCATACCTCCGTCCTGCGTTTCAGTAACACCCTGCTCTCCACCCCGCAAATCGCCAAATTGCTCGCCGTCGATGCCCTCGTCGAAGGCTCTGTCATCCGCGATGGCAATCGCATCCGCGTTACCGCCCAGCTCATTCGCGGCCCCACCGACGAGCATTTCTGGTCCGAGACCTATGACCGTGAAATGCGCGACGCACTCACCCTCCAGAGCGAACTCGCACAGGCCATTGCGGACAAAGTGGAAGTGACCCTGAGCGGCGACGAACGTCACCGGCTGGCGGCTGTGCGCCCCGTCGCGCCGGAAGTCTACGAAAGCTATTTGCAGGGAAACTTCCTGCTCAATCGGGGCAACACCCGCGCGGCCCTCGAGCAGAGTGTCACGGATTTCGAAGCTGCCGTGCGCCGCGACCCGGATTTTGCCCCCGCCTACCTCGGCCTGGCCCGCGCCTATGCCAATCTCGGAACCGTCTACGCCGGGGTTCCCCCTGCGGAAACCCGCCCCAAAGTGATCCAGAACGCGCAGCANNGCCAGCTGGCTCTCCTGCGAGGGTCGCGCCGACGAAGCTATCTCCGAGATCCGCTTCGCCCGGCAACTTGACCCGGCCGCGATCTCCGGAGCAGATGTCGCCTCGATTCTCTTTCATTCCCACCGCTTCGACGATGCCGTTCGCGAATCCCGCAGCGCCGCCGCCGTAGATCCGGACGACGCCAGCGTCCTCATGATCCTGGGTTTCGCGCTCATCGCCGACAATCAGGCAGCCGATGCCGTTCCCGTGCTGGAAAAGTCTGTCGCTCTTTCCGAAGGCAGTCCCGCCGTCACCGGCGTCCTCATCCGCGCTTATGCCCACGCCGGCCGGCGTGCCGACGCTCTTCGCATGCTGGCTTCCTTAAAGCGCCGCAACGCCGCCGGATACGTCCCAGCCGGCGCGTTTGTCAATGCCTACCTCGGCCTCGATGACCGCGAGCAGGCTTTCTTTTGGCTCGAACAAGCCTTTCGCGAAAAATCCACTATCCTGCAGTTCGTCAAAACCCATCCGTACTTCGACCCGCTCCGCAGCGATCCCCGCTTCGTGGACCTGGTCCATCGCGTTGGCCTGAGCTAGCTCGGGCGGCAATACCCGCCCCTCACGCCAACTCCACAACAATCCGTTTACCCTCCCGATCCAGCTCCACAATCCGAAAATTCCGCACCTGCCCCACCCCCAGCGCCTCCGGCCGCGCCGCCGCATTCCCCTTCCATCGCGCCTGCAGCATCGACGTCAGCGAAGACAAATCCGCCCCGCCCCCGCTCTGCGACTGGCCCCCGGCATCCGCGCGCAAACGGCACGCCACGCGAATGCCCTCCCCCAACTCCACCGTCGCATTGCTCCCAGCCTGCTCGACAACACGCCCCGAAACCACATCCCCCGCCTTGTGCTCCGCCACATACTCATCCAGACTCGTCGGCACCAGCTGCTTCATGCTCAGCTTCGCCTGCCGCTTTTCAGGATCAATAGCCAGCACCTGCGCCCGCACCACCTGCCCCACCTTCAGCACATCCTGCGGATGATGCAGATGCCGCTCCGCCGTAATCTCGCTGATGTGCACCAGCCCCTCCACGCCCGGGCTCATCTGCACAAACGCGCCGAATTTCTCCATCCGCGTCACCGCACCCTCCGCTGCGGATCCCACCGGAAACTTCTTCCCCGCATCGGCCCACGGATCGCCCAGCGCCTGCTTCAGCCCCAGCGAAATCCGCCGCTCCGCCGGGTTCACTGACAGAATCACCGCCTCCACCGTGTCGCCGCTCTTCAGCACATCGCCGGCCCGCCGCACCTTCTTCACCCACGACATTTCCGAGACGTGAATCAGCCCCTCGATCCCCGGCTCCAGCTCCACAAACGCGCCAAACTCCATCAGCCGCGTCACCGTCCCGTTGATCCGCTCGCCCGCCTTGAACCGCTCCGCGGCCGTCTCCCACGGCTCGGGCTGCAGTTGCTTCAGCCCCAGCGAAATGCGCCGCGTCTCCGCGTCCACCTTCAGCACCTTCGCCTCGATCTCCTGGCCCACCGTCAGCACATCCTCAGGATTGCCCACCCGGCTCCAGGAAATGTCGCTCACGTGCAACAGGCCATCGATGCCGCCCAGATCCACAAACGCGCCGAAACTGGCCAGCCGGCTCACCCTCCCGCGCACCACATCGCCTTCCTTCAGCGCCGCAATCTGGCTCTGCCCCTGCGCCAGCGCCTGCTCCTCGAGCACCGCGCGGCGGTCCACAATCACGTTCTCGTCCCCCACATCCAGCTGCGCAATCCGGCAGGTAATCTCCTCACCCACCAGCTTCTCCAGCTCCCGCGCGTCGTGCGTGCCACTGCGTGAAGCAGGCATAAACGCCCGCACCCCCACATCCACGCTCAGCCCGCCCTTCACCACCGCGGTCACCGTGCCCACAATCGCCAGCTTCTGCGCGAAGG
Organism: Acidobacterium sp.; assembly: GCA_003167515.1. GTDB lineage: Bacteria > Acidobacteriota > Terriglobia > Terriglobales > Acidobacteriaceae > Palsa-343. The sequence goes on from PMSS01000400.1 coordinate 8,952, forward strand.
CCGCTTCCAGCGACTCCCAATCCGTCGGCTGACTCACCCGCGCCAGCGACAGCTCGTAGTACCGCTCCGCATTGCGCCCCTTCACAGAAACGCGGAACCGGTCGCCCGCCTTCACNNCACCGTCCCCTCCAGTTGTTTCGCGCCCGGCTCAGGCCGATGGCTCTGCTCAAACTGCGAAAGCATCTCGCCAAAAGACGCTTCCGGCTTCCCGGTGTCAACGTTTTCGGCGTCTGGTTTTCCAGCGTCAACGTTCTCAGCGTGCTTGTTCTCGGTGTGAGGGGTCTCCGTATCAGGGGTCGTCACTTCACCGCTCTCCGCAGATTTCGCGGACTCAGGCTCACCCACCGTCAGTTGCTCAGAAGTAGTCTCGTCGCTCATGGGGATACTTCCTATTCTGTCACGCTCGCAGGCTGCGAAGGCAAGCCGCGCTGCGGACGCAAGCCCAGGCCGCGGCGGCGCGCCTGTGACTCGACTCTCAGGTATAGTAGTAAATATCACTACATTTACCGAGAGGAGCGAGCCGCACATGGAAAAAGCCGTTTCCGCAACCGAGGCCAACCGTCAGTTTTCCCGGCTGCTTGACGGGGTGCGTCGTGGTCACAGCTATCTGGTGACCAGCCATGGGCAGCCGGTCGCGAAGCTTTCTCCAGTCAGCCAGGCCAGGAAAACGATGGCCGATGCCCGCAAGGCTCTTCTTAAGAGGCTGCGCACGCAACCCGCCAGCCGCGCCGGTCGCTGGACCCGCGACGAACTGTACGAGGATGAACGGTGAAAGCCGCCATCGATACCAACATCCTCGTTTACGCCGAAGGCATTAACGACGCCGAGAAGAAAAGGAAGGCCTGGGATCTTTTCGAGAAACTTCCCTTCGACACAGTCGTTCCAGTCCAGGCACTTGGCGAACTGTTTCAGGTCCTCGTCCGGAAGGCGGGCCGCACACCGGCTGATGCCCGAACTGCTGTTTACAGGTGGAGCGACGCATTCGCTTTGGTGGAAACATCCACCTCCGTTCTGCTGGCGGCGGCCGATCTCGCTACGCGGCAATTCAATTTTTGGGACGCTGTCATCTTTAGCGCTGCCGCTGAAGCGAATTGCAGGGTCTTATTGTCCGAGGACATGCAGCACGAGTTTCGAGAGAGAGGCGTTACTGTCGTGAACCCGTTTGCGCATCCCGAACATCCTTTGCTGAAAGCACTCCTCGACTCAGCGTCCAAATAACGGGCGGGGCTTTGGCCCCCTACAATGGACCTATGGCGACCGCCGCATCTCCACACCTCCTCACCCTCGCCGCCTTCCAGGAAGCCCAAAACCGCATCCGCGGCGTAGCCCTGCACACCCCTCTCATCCGCCTCCTCGATCCCAGCTTCGAAGCCGCCGAAGTCTACATCAAAGCTGAAGGCCTCCAACCCATCGGCAGCTTCAAACTCCGCGGAGCCTACAACAAAATCGCCCAGCTCACGCCCGACCAAAAGAGCCGCGGCGTCATCACCTATTCCAGCGGCAACCACGCCCAGGGAGTCGCCTACGCCGCCCGTGTCGTCGGTGCCAAAGCCGTCATCGTCATGCCATCGAACGCCCCCGAGGTGAAAAAGCGCGCCACTGCCGCCCTCGGCGCAGAGATCGTCGAAGTCGGCCCCGCCAGCTCCGACCGCAAGCAGAAAGCCGAAGAACTCGAAGCCCAGCACGGCTACGTCATGATCCCGCCCTACGACGACGACCAAATCATCGCCGGCCAGGGCACCTGCGGCCTCGAAATCCTCCAAGACCTCCCCAACGTCGACCTCGTCCTCTCGCCCGTCTCCGGCGGCGGTCTCCTCAGCGGCATCGCCACCGCCATCAAGCATGTCCGGCCCGACGTCCGCGTCATTGGCGTCGAACCCGAGCTCGCCGCCGACGCCCAGGAAAGCTTCCGCAGCGGCCACCTCACCACCTGGCCTGCCGACATGACCACCCGCACCCTCTGCGACGGCCTCCGCACCCAATCCCTCGGCGAGCGTAACTTCGACCACATCCGCACCTACGTCGACGACATCATCACCGTCACCGAATCTGAAATCCGCTCCGCCATGCGCACCCTCCTCCACGTCGCCCGTCTCACCCCGGAGCCCAGCGGCGCATGCTCAGCCGCCGGCATCCTCTTCCACCGCGAAGAACTGCTCCCCTTCCGCAAAGTCGTCGTCGTCATGAGCGGCGGCAACGTCGAGCCCGACGTCCTCAAATCCGTCCTCGCCGAAGAAGATCCCAAGTGAACGAAACACCTTCCAGAAAAAGTCCTGGCTTTGAAGGGGCACAGCTTCAGCTGTGCCGTACAAGCGGTAGCTTGAATCCGGCTTTAGCCGCCGAGGGATGGTTTTTGAGACGAACCACCCCTTCTCACCGTCCTACCCTCGTCATGCGTCTCGTCCCTGCTTCCATCCTGTTCGCGGCCCTCGTCGTCCCAGCCCTCGCCCAAAAACCGCTGCCCCGCCAGCAGATGCCCAAAAATGGCACCCTCGCCACCGTCGTCCGCGAGGCCAATCTCTACGCCAATCCCGACGACTCCGGTGGTCCCATCGCCACCATCGTGCCCGGTCGCGAACTGGTCGTCGTCGAGCGCAATGGGAAATGGCTTCGCGTCTTCGCCAACACCGACGTGCCCGACACCCGCCAGGCCGATCGCCCCATCCTCGGTACCGAAAACGAAGCCCAGCCCATCTCCGGCTGGATTCTCGACAAGGGCACGGTCGACGTCAACACCGCGCACGGCGACCTCGTCCTCTTCGGCACCGCCGACAATCTGGAGCAGCAGGCCGCCGTCCCCGATCCGCCGCCGCACCTCGCCGAGGAAGCCCGCCTCCTCTACCGCCGCGTCGTCATCATGTACCCGCAGTCGCCCTGGGTTCCCGAGGCCATGTATCGCGCCGCCGACATCCGCTGGCAAATTCAGAAAGCCGACGCCTCCACTCTGCCCTCAGCACACGAAAAGGAAAACTACCTCCGTGAGCAGATGGACGAGGACGAGATGCACAAGATCCAGAAATACTTTCCGCAAACCAAATGGGCCGACATGGCCGCCTTCGACCTCATCGACAACAAGCTCTGCGGCGACTGGCAGGGTTCAGAAAAATGCCCCGAGCAGGAGACTGGCTACTACCTCAAGTACGTCGACGAACACCCCAGCTCGCCCAGCGCCGCCGAAGCCCTCTACGACGCACTCTGGCGTCAGGCGGCCGCCGGAGACATGTGGCAGGCCGATGGCAACGGCAAGCGCGCCGACGAGGATCACGGCCACGCCAAAGCCATCTTCGACCGCCTCCAGCAAAAATATCCGGACTCCGCCTACTCTGCGCGCGCCGCCAGTCTGATATATAAGGTGGATCAGGGAATCGCCGTATACGGCAGCAGTCGCGAATAACCCCTTGAATCCGGCCTCTCCCGCACGGAGCGAGTTTGAACGATTACGTCGTCTCTGTATTGCTTGGGATCATCGAGGGCCTCACCGAGTTCCTGCCAGTCAGCTCCACCGCCCACCTGCGCATCGGTGAAGCGCTGCTCGACATTGGCCTCGACGACCCCTACTGGAAGATGTACACCATCGTCATCCAGCTCGGCGCCATCCTCGCCCTCACTCTGCTCTTCGCCGGCCGCATCATCGAATTCATCCGCACCTTCCCTGGCGGCGAAGACGGCAAGCACACTCGCTGGAACCATCCCCTCACGCTTACCCTGGTCGCTTTTGTGTGCACGGCCGTTCCCTCGTTGCTGCTCACCAACATCATCGGCGCTCACCTCGAAAGCCTGCACGCCATCACTCTCGCTCTCATCATCGGCGGCATTGTCATGTGGGCGGTCGACGCCTGGAGCGTGCGCCGTGACGCAACCGTCACCGACGTTGAGCAGATGTCCCTCCCTCAGGCCATCTGGATCGGCCTCTGCCAGGTCACCTCCGCCGTCTTCCCCGGCACCTCGCGTTCCATGTCCACCATTGCGGCCGGTCAGGTCGCCGGCATGACCCGCTCCGCCGCCCTCGAATTCAGCTTCCTTGTCTCCATCCCCACCATGATCACCGCCACCCTCTACGACCTGGTCAGAAGCCTCTGGCCCAGCCTTCATCTTCTGCACTGGCGCAAACCCGGGGCGACCCTCGGTTTGCACTCCCACCTCGCCCCGGTCCATATGGACGCCCATGGCTGGATCGTCCTCATCATCGGTTTCGCCGTCTCCTTCTTCGTCGCCCTCGGCGTCGTCGAGTGGTTCCTCCAGTGGGTTCGCAACCACGGCTTCGTCCTCTTCGCCGTCTACCGCCTCATCCTCGGAGCCGCCCTCTTACTCTGGGGCCCCCACCTCGTAGCTGGGAACTGAGAACCGCTGCACTCGTCTTCCTCAGGCCTCCACAGCCTGAAATCCAAGCCGCCGCGCCGCCTCCAGCAGCCGCGCATCTCCGCAGATGAACACCTGACCCCTGGGATGGCCCCCGGTCCACTGCATCGCCGCCGCCAATTGCAGCGCATCCGCCGCACTCAGCGGAAATCGCGCCAGCAGCATCTCGGCCTCATCTCGCAGCGCCTCCGTGGGCGCCAGCTCGCTCCAGCCTTTGCGCAGACGATCCAGGCGCCTTTCCGCACCCGCGTGCTCTGCCGCGCTCAGGTCTCCCGTCCGCAGCAGTGTTTCCAAAGCGCTGCGTACTTCCACGGGCGTGGTCCACCATACGACAACCGAATATTGGCCGAGCAGCCGATGGGTGTTGGGACTCGCCTTCTGCCGCGCACAGAACGGAACCAGCGCACTGCTATCCCAAAACGCAGGCTTCAACGATCGCCCCGGCTCTCAATGGCCGCCTTTATCGCGGCCTCGCGCGAAACATTCCCGGTGGGCAGGGCAAAGAACGCATCCCAGTCCATCTCCCGCTCCGGCAGCTTCATCGCCCCGGAAGCCACCAGTTGCGCCTCCTCTTCCGAAATCGAGCTGTGGTCGAACGGCAGAATCCGCGCCACCGGCCGATTCCGGTCCCGCACAATCACCTCTTCGCCATTTTGCACGTAGCGCAGATACGCGCTCAGCCGATTCTTCAACTCACCAATGTTGACCGTCTTCATGCAATCCAGTCTACGCCAACTTAGCTAACTTAGCCAAATCGAATCTCCACCATATCCACCTCGATTCCCCTCACCCTTTTCCCGCTCCCTCCACCGGCCCATCTGGGATAATAGTTTTGCTCTGGCCATCGGCTCTGACCGGCTCGGACTAGTTTTGCCCAGTCCGTGTTCGGTTCTGCCTCTCGCACCCACGAGAGTCTCGCGATCCGTCTGCCTAATGAAACCCGTCCGTCTGGTTCTCACCCCCACCCGCAACCGCCGACTGAACGAACTCATCGGCCTGCTGGTGCTCGCCTCCGCAGCCCTCCTTTTCCTCTCTCTCGTCTCGTACCATCCCACCGATCCTTCGCTCAACACCGTCGGCTCCACCCCCGTCCAAAACTGGATCGGCCCCGCCGGCGCCTACCTCAGCGACTTCATCCTCCAGATCGAAGGCGTCTCCGCCTTCCTCGTCCCCATCCTCATCGGCGCCCTGGGCTGGACATGGATGCGCTCCCGCCCCGCTAGCTCACCCGGCTGGAAACTTACCGGCATCCTCCTCGCCATCGTCTTCGCCCCGGCACTCTTCGGACTCCTCCCCGGCCATCCCCACTTCCTGAACGGCCTGCCCGTCGCCGGACTCACCGGCCGTCTCGTCGCCGACTTCCTCGTCCGCTTCCTCAACTACCCGGGTGCGTGCATCGTCACCATCACCCTGGTCGCGGTCGCCGTCTACCTCTCCACAACCTTCAGCTTCAATACCGCGCGCGAGTGGCTCGGCATCAAGCTGGCCTTCCTGCAAGCCTGGCGCGACCGCTTCACCAACTGGCGCCGCAACCGCGCCCGGCAGCGTGAACTCAAAGCCGCCGTCCGCCTCGACAAGATTCATGAAAAGGAAATAGCGAAGGCCCGCAAAGCCGCGGAAAAAGCTGCGAAAGCAGAAAAGACTCCGGCCATCGCCACCGTCGCGACCAACGACGACCGCAGCGACGTCCCCCACCGCCAGTACGGCTTCGCCGAAACCTTCGCCCCTGCCAAACCCGCAGCCGAACCAGCGCCCACCGGCCTCTGGGACCAAATGCCGCGCACCGTCGCGAAAGAACCTGCGCCGCAGTCTGAGCCCGCGCCTTCCCGCCCGCAGCTCGTTCAGAAGCGCGAAGCTGCACCAGCATCTCCGTCAATAGGCGAGCGCGCCGACACCGAACTCCGCACCGTCACCGTAGCCCCCAAAAACGTCAGCGGATTCCGCCTGCCACCCTCGACCCTCCTCCATCGCAGCGACGATCCATCGCCCGTAAAAGAGGACGAGCTCCGCGCCTCCGCCCAGATCCTCGTCGAAAAATGCGCAGAGTTCGATGTCCTCGGCCAGGTCGTGCAGATCAATCCCGGCCCCGTTGTCACTACCTTTGAATTCCGCCCCGAAGCCGGCATCAAATACAGCCGTGTCACCGGCCTTGCTGAAGACCTCTGCCTCGCCACCAAAGCCGAGTCGATCCTCATCGAGCGTATGGCCGGCAAGAGCACCGTCGGCATTCAGGTTCCCAACGCCGAACGCGAAACCATCTGGCTCCGCGACATCATCGAGTCGGAAAGCTTTGCCACCTCGCGCTCCAAACTCACCATCTCCATGGGCAAGGACATCAACGGCCGCATCGTCGTCGCCGACCTCGCCACCATGCCCCACGTCCTCATCGCCGGATCCACCGGCAGCGGCAAATCCGTGGCCATCAACGCCATGATCATGTCCGTCCTCTACAAGGCCACGCCCGAGCAGGTGCGCCTCATCCTCGTCGACCCCAAACGCGTCGAACTCGGCATGTACGAAGGCGTCCCGCACCTCTTCACCCCCATCATCACCGAGCCCAAACTCGCCGCCAACGCCCTCCGCAACGCCGTCCGCGAAATGGAGCGCCGCCTCAAGCTCCTCGCCTCGCGCAGCGTCCGCAACATCGACCAGTACAACCGCCTCTTCGACGGCGCCACGCCCTCCCTCTTCGATGAAGAAGCGAAAGACGAGCAACCGCTGCCCTACATCATGATCATAATCGATGAGCTCGCCGACCTCATGATGCTCGACAAGGCCAACGTCGAAGAATCCATCACCCGTCTCGCTCAGATGGCTCGCGCCGTCGGCATCCATCTCGTCCTCGCCACCCAGCGCCCCTCGGTCGACGTCATCACCGGACTCATCAAGGCCAACGTCCCCACCCGCATCTCCTTCCGCCTCGCCACCAAGGTCGACTCGCGCACCATCCTCGACTCGAACGGTGCCGAAGCCCTCCTCGGCCGCGGCGACATGCTCTTCCTCCCCCCCGGCACCTCGCGCCTCCACCGCATCCACGCGCCTTTTGTCACAGAAAAAGAAATCGCCGCTGTTACAGATTTCTGGAAAAATCAGGGAACCGCCGAATACGTGCAGGGCTTCCTCGAAGCGCCTAAAGACACAGGTTCGAATGAGCCCGGCATGGCTGGAGAAGAAGGCGAAGACGGCAACGACGACCTCTTCGAAGACGCCGTCCGTTTAGTCCTCGAATTCGGCAAGGCCTCAACCTCGCTATTGCAGCGCCGCCTGCGCATCGGCTACGGCCGCGCCGCCCACCTCATCGACATGATGGAGCGCGACGGTATAGTAGGCCCCGCCGAAGGCTCCAAACCCCGCGAAATCCTCAAACCCCCCGACTGGCTCAACGAAGTCGAACCCACATTGCGGTAGCATCGCCTTCTCATAGTTCTTTCCGGGTTACCAAAGCCGGCTGCCCCATGT
>PMSS01000108.1 GCA_003167515.1 Acidobacterium sp.
CGAACAGCGGTATGTCATTTTTTCGTATATAGCGATCGCGACCATCTACGCTGCCTGTTGCCTAAGAAGGCCTTCGAGCAAGCCCGGTTCTCTGCACACGGCAGTATTGCTGATCGCTGCGCTCGTCGTGTTGTACGGATTTCAGGAAAGCCTGCAGAAGTTGAAGGACCAGCAGCTGGAGGGGGGCAGACCGCTGCACGGCATCTACGATGTGGCGGCAACATCCGCGGGCGCCAGCCTCGCGTCAGAGTTTCCTCCAGGTTCCGAAGTCGCCTGCATGGGCGACGCGGCCTGTTGGGGCGACCCGTACTGGGCCCGATACGGCCATCTGGAAATGACCGCCATTGTGGAAACGGGAAGGGGCTTCGCTATCACGGATGCCCAGACAGGCTGCGTGGAATTGCGAAGCCACCCCGACGGTATGCGTCTGCTCCGAAATCGGAATGTGCGCGCTATCGTTGGACGGTTCGAGGAAGGACCGCCCTGTTCAACGCAATGGAAGCCTCTGGGAAGGAGCGGGACCTTCTACTACCTGCCGCTTTGAAGCGCCGAGAGCCGCGCGCGGGCGTAATCCGCAGGCGCGGTTTTCGATAGCCGCGCACCTGAGTCCCCCAGTCGATCAATCCGCGGGATGGGGCGCGGACCGCTTCAGCAGCGTGATGAAATGGAGTTGTGCCCCAAAGATCCAGTCTGCGGGCTTTGGATAGAGGCCGAGCTTCGTGACCATCTGCTCACTCTCAAGCCCGATTTGGCTCCATGCAAGGCTCCACTGCCTGCGACTCCAGTAGTTGTACGGCAGAGCAACTCCAAATCGCGCGTTACCAACCCAGTCCATAAAGCGCAAACGCTGACGGGCGACAATTCCCTCACGGTAGTGATCCTTAATCATCACCCGTTTGCCGACGCGGCCTGCCTCCCGAAGGAGAATCTCCGGATCTTCGGTGTGATGCAGCACATCGGAAAACATCACGACATCGAATGAGTCGTCAGGGAAGGGAATGTGCGAGCCGTCAAACATCGTGACGGGGATGTTCGACTTTTCCCGTAAAAGCACGTCGATCCCCTGCACAGAAACATCCGGCCTCTTCGACTGCAGAAGAGCCGCGATCAGACCGTCCCCGCAGCCGACATCCAGGATTCGACTACCCTGCGGCGCGATTTTCGAGAACCAATCGGAGAGGACGCGTGTCCTTCTTCCGTGCACGATATTGTCATGCAGGGCGCCGATAGCGCCACTATGTGAACGACTCAACCGGGTTGACTCCACGGAATAAGAATTTGGCGAACTTCAAACTATAACAGCCGCTGACACAGCTTTGTCGGGGAGTAAACTCAGCTGCCGAAGCCCAGATGAGACCGTGTTAAAATTCTTCTGCAGTCACCGTGCCGCAGAGCGCCCTGGGTGCGATTCGCCGATCCGCTAAATCCATCACTAAACAGAGGAATGTACTTTGAGTGCCACCGCAGTCACTGGCGCACCCATCCGTGAAGAGGTAACCCCGGAATTAACAGTGGTTATGCCCTGTCTGAATGAGGCGGAGACGCTGGAGACATGCATCGGCAAGGCGCAGCGCGCGCTGCGCGAAGCAAACATCGCGGGCGAGGTCATTGTCGCGGATAACGGGAGCACCGACGGTTCGATCGAGATCGCGGAGCGGATGGGGGCCCGGGTGGTGAACGTGCGCGCCAAAGGCTATGGCAATGCCCTGATGGGCGGTATAGCCGCGGCGCGGGGCAAGTACGTCATGATGGGAGACGCCGACGACAGCTACGACTTCGGGCACGCTCCGCGGTTTGTGGCAGAGTTGCGCAAGGGCGCCGACATCGTCATGGGCAACCGTTTCCGCGGCGGCATTCAGAAAGATGCGATGCCCCCATTGCATCGGTATTTCGGGAATCCCGCACTGACAAAACTGGGCCAGTTGTTCTTCGGCAGTCCGGTGGGAGATTTTTATTGCGGACTCCGAGCTTTTCGCAAGGATGCCTACGAGCGTATGGGACTGCGCACGACGGGCATGGAGTTTGCCACCGAGATGGTGGTGAAGGCTACGCTGCTGCGGATGCAGATCGCGGAGGTTCCCACGACGCTTTCGCCCGATGGACGCAGCCGTCCGCCACATCTGCGCACCTGGCGCGATGGCTGGCGCACGTTGCGTTTTTTCCTGCTGTACAGCCCGCGGTGGTTGTTTCTTTTTCCTGGACTATCGCTGATGCTGTTGGGCCTGGCAGCCTGCGCCTGGCTTATTCCCGGTCCGCGGCCTTTCGCGGGAGCGATGCTGAGCGCGGACACCCTGCTGTTTGCCGCGGCCGCCGTGATTCTTGGTTTTCAAGCCGTCACATTTGCGTTGTTTACGAAGCTTTTCGCGATCAGCGAGGGGCTTCTTCCCGAAGATCCCCGGCTGACGAAGGCCTTCCAATACATCACGCTGGAGGTTGGAATTCTTGTCGGCAGCGGATTGTTATTGCTTGGCCTTGGGGTCTCCATCTGGGCCGTCCGCTATTGGGGCATACACCACTTTGGCCCGCTGGATATCGGATGGATGATGCGCCGGGTCATCCCCGCTGTTCTGTCGCTCAGCCTGGGGGGCCAGATTATCTTCGCGAGCTTCTTCCTGAGCGTTCTTGGATTGCGGCGGCGGTAATGGCTTAGATTCTTAAGTCAGGCGCCGGGTCTCCGAAGTACTTCGAGTGCCAGGCCCAGGCGGAGCTGACGATGGTTTCCAGAGAGGAGTGCCGGGGCCTCCATCCCAGAACTCTGCCGGCCAGGGAAGGATCGGCGACGAGAACAGCCGGATCTCCGGGGCGCCGCGATGCAACGCGCTGGGGAACCTGCCGCCCGGTTATGCGTTCCACCGCGTGAATGACCTCCCAGACAGAATGCCCCGTGCCCGTACCCAGGTTCAAGGCGATCGATGTCCCCTCCGCCAGCAGACAGTGAAGGGCGGCGACATGCGCCTCCGCCAGATCCGAAACATGAATGTAATCCCGGACGCAGGTCCCATCCGCGGTTGGATAGTCGTCCCCGTAAATCTCGATGGTCCTGCGGCCCATTGCAGCATCGAGCACCAGCGGGATCAAATGGGTTTCCGGGGAGTGCACTTCGCCGAGTTCCCCGTCCGGATCGGCTCCTGCGGCGTTGAAGTATCGGAGGGCGGTCCATGAAATGTTGTATGCACCGCCGTACCACCGGAGTGCTCGTTCAATCACCAGCTTGGTCTCGCCATATGGATTCAGGGGAAGTTGTGGCGTGTCTTCGGTAATTGGCATCTTCGGCGGCGCACCGTAGGTCGCGCAACTCGAAGAAAAAACGATATGGCGCACACCGGTCTCCACGATTGCATCCAGGAGCGCCAGCGATCGGGTGACGTTGTTATCGAAGTAAAGCTGCGGCCGGCTGATCGATTCCCCGACGTAGGCAAAGGCTGCGAAATGGATGACCGCGCCTATCTCATACCGACGGATGGTCTCGGTCACCTTCGCTTTGTCGCCAATGTCTCCCTCGACGAACGGTCCCCAGCGCACAGCTGAGCGATGACCGTGCACCAGGTTGTCATAGGACACCGGAATGAAGCCTCTGTTGGCCAAGGCCTTTGCCGCGTGGCTGCCTATGTAGCCTGCGCCGCCGGTGACGAGGACGTGCCTTATCCGCTCAGTCACTGATCCCCTTCAGCCGGTCCAGCGAGAGTTCCGCAACGGTTCGCATAATCAGGTTGCATTCATCAGTAAAACATGGCGGGTCTCCGGATGGCGCGCCGGCAGGCGGCGTGGATTCAGACCTGCTCGGCCATTTGACGGGCGTAGCGGGCTCGGCGAGGATAGGATGAAGAGCTTTTCCCCGGAGGTGGTACTGATGGCGGAGCCCCCTTGTTCGGGCCAGGGCAGCGAAGCAGTCCTTAAAGCACAGAACGCAGCGGTGGAGATGTACCGTTTTGCCGCGCTGATGCTGGGCAATGAAGCGGAAGCTCTGAGCCTGGTGGAAAATACAGTGGCAGCAGTTGAGATCGACCCGTGCGCCGATCCGTGCGCCGCCAGAGGGTTGGTTCGGGAGCGAGTGCTGGACGGGGCGCTCGCCATTATGCATCTGCACGACCCGGCTTCGTTTGACAACCTGCCGCGAACGGATACGGCTGGTTCCTGCATCGAGGACGACGCTCCCCTTTCCGGAAGGGAAATCTCGGAGCTGCTGGCCAGCGCAGGACGCGGACCTTTGCGTGACTGGCTGAATCGACTCTCGCAGGCGCAGCGGGCGGTTTTTGTGCAGCGCGCCGTTCTGGGCAGCAGCAACGCGGACACCGCGCGCGCCATCAATCGCTTTGCACGTCCGGCGGTATGGACCGGGGAAGCTGTGAGCAGCGTGTTTCGTCAGGCGCTCTGCTCGCTGGCTTCGTCGCTGGTGCATTCGACTCAGGTTGCAGCGTAATCCGAGCGCAAGCGGAAGCGCTGGGGCGGAGCCGCTGGGGCAGGAGATCGCCGCGCGCGACATTTGAGCCCGGTCGAGTTCTGCGAGACGCGGCAGGGTCAATTCGACTACTCTTATCTCGAAGATTGTTCGAGATTCTGCAGCGTTTGTTCTGAATTTTTTGTTCGGCGTGGTGCATCCAAAGCACATACCCTGAAATGGGAAGCTGTTGTTTCCCTCTGAGTTCCCTCAACGAAAGGCTCGTCCCGGTGCCGGAGGCAGTAGCAACCGATTCACGATTTCTTCGCCTGAAGCGGATGGGCGCGGCGTTGGCCTTCGTGTCACTGGCAGCCGGGGCTGCTTTCGCTCAGGGACCGCCGGGCAGCGGTTCGGTGACCGTGCCCGCGGGGCCGATCCAGATACCGCAGCCTCCGGTCGACAGCACGACGTATCAGAGCAGCGTGAGCGACGGGAAGGTGACGCCGGGAGTGGTGCAGCTCTCGCTCACCGATGCGATCCAGCGGGGATTGCGCCTGAACCTCGGGCTCATCCTGACGACGCAGAACACGCAGTCGGCGCGGGGGGCGCGGCTGGAGGAATTGCAGTCGCTGCTGCCGACGGTGAGTGGTTCCATTAAGGAAGCGGTGCAGGAGACGGATCTGGCGGCGGAGGGGCTGCGCATTCCGGGTTTTCCGGCGATCATTGGACCGTATGGTTACACGGACATTCGTGGGTCGCTGAGCTGGTCACTTGTAAATCTTTCTTCGCTCGAGAATTATCTTGCGCAGAAGCACAATTTCGAGGCGGCGAAGCTGTCCGCGCAGGACGCGCGCGATCTGGTGGTGCTGACGGTGGGGAACGCGTACTTGACGGTGATCGCGGATGCAGCGCTGGTCGAGTCGGCGCAGGCGCAGGTGGATACGTCGAAGGTCTCGCTCGATCAGGCGGTGGGCAATCATCAGGCGGGAACGGCGCCGCTGCTGGATGAGCTGCGGGCGCGGGTGGATTACCAGACGCAGCAGCAGACGCTGATTGCGGCCCGCAATTCCTATGAGAAGGACAAGATTGCGCTGGCGCGGGCGATCGGGCTGTCGCTGGAGCAGCAGTTCGAGCTGAGCGACAAGGAGCCGTACGCGCCGTTCGACCACGTGGATCCGGATAAGGCGGTGCAGCAGGCACTGGCGACGCGGTCGGATCTGAAGGCGCTGGAGGAGCAGGTTGCCGCGGCGGACAGCGCGCGCAAGGCTGCGACCGACGAGCGTCTGCCGACGGTGAGCTTCACCGGCGATTATGGGGACATCGGGATCAATCCTTCGCATTCGCACGGAACGGGCAACGCGACAGGTTCGCTCGACGTGCCGTTATTCGAGGAAGCGAAGCTGCGCGGCGACGCGAAGCAGGCCCAGTCGCAGCTGGAGCAGGAGCGCGCGCGGCTGAGCGATCTGCGCGGGCAAATTGGGGCCGATGTGCGCGACAGCATACTCGACATTCAGGCGGCTGAAAAGCTGGTGGACGTGGCAAAGAGTAATGTGGACCTGGCGAATGAAGCGCTGAGCGAGGCGCAGCAGAGGTACAAGGCGGGCGTTTCAGATAATCTGGCGGTTTCGCAGGCGCAGCAGACCGTGGCGCAGGCCGATCAGCAGTATGTGGCGAGCCTCTACCGGCATAACGTCGCGAAGTTATCCCTGGCGCGCGCCCTTGGGGTTGCGCAAAGTAATTACAAGGATTACGTGGGAGGAAAGTAAGCGTGGCGGAGCAGAATCCCGAGCAGACCAGACCAACCGAAGAGCGGCCGGAGCCTCCGGTACAGAACTCGCGCCGCCGATTCATCATCATCGGCCTTGTGGCCATCTTTGTTGTGGGCGCGCTTCTTTTCTGGTGGCACTCGACCTACTACGAAGACACGGACGATGCGTCGGTGGACGGCCATCTTGTGCAGATCAGCGGGCGTATCACGGGGCACGTGGCGAAGGTTGACGTGGATGAGAACCAGTACGTCGACGCGGGCACGCTGCTGTTAGAGATTGACCCCAACGACTATCAGACGGCGGCCAACCAGGCGGAGGCAAACCTCGAGGCTGCGATCGCGAACTACGAGGCTACGCGCGTCAACGTGCCGGTGATCAACATCAACACGGGGAGCAATCTGAACAGCGCCAACGCGGATGTATCGAGTGCGACGGCTACGGTGGCGCAGTCCGAGAAGCAACTGCAAGCAGCGCAGGCGCGGGTGACTCAGGCGCAGGCGAACGCGACCAAGTCGAAGCTGGATCTAGATCGCTACACGCCGCTGGTGGAGAAGGATATTATTTCGAAACAGCAGTTCGATGCGGCGGTCGCGGCCGCGGCCGCTGACCAGGCCGGCGTTGCGGAAGCGGAGGCGAACCTGATCGCCGCGCAGGACGCTGTGCGGATCGCGCGGGATCGGGTG
>PMSS01000127.1 GCA_003167515.1 Acidobacterium sp.
ATGTGGAATTACATGGGCTGGGACAACGCCTCGACGGTGGCGCGTGAAGTCGACGAGCCACGTCGCAACTATCCGCGCGCGATGTTGTGGAGCGCGATGCTGGTGACCGTCAGCTACGTGATCCCGCTGGCCGCGATGGCGTGGGCCGGAGTTCCCGTTGGATCGTTGAGCACCGGTTCCTGGGCCGACGTCGCGCGGACCCTGGTGGGGCCGTGGCTGGGCGTGGCCATTGTGGTCGGCGGCACCCTGACCTCCACTGGGATGTTCAACGCGTTGACCATGTCCTACGCGCGGTTGCCTATGGTGCTGGCCGAGGACCACATGCTGCCCGGGGTGCTGGCGCGTAGAAACCGCCGCGGCGTTCCGTGGGTCGCGGTACTTGCCTGTGCGGCAGCCTGGGCGCTGGCGCTGCGGTTCAGCTTCGAGCGCCTCATTTCGCTCGACATCATGCTCTATGGCGCCAGCCTGATCCTGGAATTCGTCGCGTTGGTGGTCCTGCGTCTGCGCGAACCGAATCTCGAGCGGCCCTTTCGGGCGGGCAGCTTCGCGATGGCATGCTTGGTCGGCACGATCCCGACATTGCTGATCGTCTACGCCGCCTTCGCCTCACGACACGAACACATGGGCCACCTGCGCGCGCTCTTGCTCGGGGCAATCATCGCCGCCTGCGGCCCGCTGTTCTTCGTGTTGTCGAAAACGATGTGCAAACGTCCGGGCGCGATCACCGCGAGCGCCGACTGAGTGCAGGCTTACTTCTTCGCTCCCACCTCGACGGGCTTCTTCCCGCGCGCCTCCTCGAAATTGCGCGCGGCGTACATCACGCGATCGCGGGCGTGGGAGGCATCCTGCCATCCCCTGATCTCCACGCGCTTGCCTTCCAGATCCTTGTAAATCGAAAAGAAATGGGTGATTTCCTTCAGCATGTGCGGATAAATTTCGGAGTAGTTCCACACATCCCTGTAGCGCGGATTATTCTTGCCGACGGCAAGAACCTTCTCATCGAGAACGCCCTGGTCGGTCATCTCCAGCAGGCCGATCGGGCGCACCTGCATCACGCAACCAGGAAAGCTGGGCGCATCCACCAGCACCAGCACGTCCAGAGGATCGCCGTCGTCGCTCAGCGTCGAGGGCACAAATCCGTAGTCGCCCGGATAGTGCACAGGCGAATAGAGGTTGCGGTCCAGCCGAAACACGTGCAACTGCTTGTCGTATTCATATTTGTTGATGCCCTCCGCCGGAATCTCAATCACGACGTTGAACACCTCAGGCGCTTTTTCGCCCACGGGGAGTTCCAGGTAATTCGTCATAGCTGATTTCAGTATCTCTTATTCCCGGGATGAACAGAACGGCCAGAGAGCGGCGCGCAGCGCGCCTGGATTTATAATCGGCCACAATGAAGGCTCATGTCTATGTGACATTAAAGAAAACCGTCCTCGACCCACAGGGGCAGGCGATTCACAATGCGCTGCGTAAGATGCGCTACGCGGGCGTCTCGGATGTGCGCCAGGGCAAGTACTTTGAGCTGACTCTGGAGGAAGGGATCCCGGAAGCCGCGGCCCGAGCCGAGGTTGAGCGCATCGCCCGCGAAGTCCTCACGAATCCCGTGATTGAGGAATTTTCTTTTCGCCTGGAATAATCCGGTCCTGGCGCAGGTAGGCTTGCCTCCTGATGCCCGTCCAGACGCCCACGATCCTCTGCAACTTTCGTCGTCTGCTCCTCACCTGAACCCCTGGGGTACGCTAGAGACTTATGTGCGGCATTGTCGGATACGTTGGCAACAGCAAAGAGGTCGTCTCGATCATCATCGAGGGGCTGCGGAGGCTCGAGTATCGCGGCTACGACTCGGCCGGCATCGCCGTCGGTGGTAACGGCGACGGGCTGCAGCTGCGCCGCGCGCCAGGCAAGCTGCGCCATCTTGAGGAGGTGCTTCGCGAGCACCCCGTCCACGGAACCTTCGGCATCGGCCATACGCGATGGGCTACGCACGGGCGTCCGACCGAGGAAAACGCCCACCCTCATCGCGACTGCACCGGCCGCCTGGTGGTCGTGCACAACGGCATCGTCGAAAACTATCTGGCTCTCAAGCAGGAACTGATCGGCCAGGGGCACAAATTCGTCACCGAGACGGATACAGAAATCATCGCGCACCTCATCGAGCAGGAGCTGTCCTCTGCCAGACAAGACGGCAAGACCATCCCCCTCGAAGATGCCGTGCGCCGAGCAGTCCGCCGGCTTACCGGCGCTTTCGCCATCAGCGTCCTTTCCGCCGATGAGCCGAACAAGATCGTAGCCGCCCGCAACGGACCGCCCGTCATTATCGGTGTGGGAGACGGCGAGTATTTCGTCGCCTCGGACGTTCCCGGCATCCTGCACCACACGCGCGACCTGTACTTCCTGGCCGACGGCGACATGGCGGTGCTCACCCGTGCCGGAGTCAAACTCACCGACTTCGATGGCAATTCCGTCGAGCGGCCGCTTCAGCGCATTCTTTGGGATCCAATCCAGGCGGAAAAGGGCGGCTATAAGCATTTCATGCTCAAGGAGATCTTTGAGCAGGCCCGCGCCGTTCGCGACACCACCCTGGGCCGCATCTCGCTCGACACCGGCAAAGTCTTCCTCGCCGAGATGAAGATTCCCGACGAAACCTTCCGCAAGGTGCGCAACATTCACATCGCCGCCTGCGGAACCAGCTGGCACGCCGCCACCGCGGGCAAGTTTATGATCGAGCGCCTGGCCCGCCTTCCTGTTGAAGTCGATTACGCCAGCGAATTCCGCTACCGTGATCCCATCGTCGATGCGAACACCGTCGGCCTGCTGATCACGCAATCGGGCGAGACCGCCGATACCCTGGCCGCACAGCGCGAAATGATCCAGAAGGGCGCGCCAACGATAGCTGTTTGCAACGTGGTCGGCGCGATGATCACACGCGAGGCGCACGGCACAATCTACACGCACGCCGGGCCGGAGATCGGCGTCGCCTC
>PMSS01000237.1 GCA_003167515.1 Acidobacterium sp.
ACCATAAAAACAAATGTCATCCAGAGCGAAGCATCCGAATACGTTGCGCCTCGATTTTTGGGCGCAACAATCAATTCAATCGCAAGTCGAAGGACCTGCGTTTGCTTTGGCGTTGCTTTGCGTTTGCTTTTTGTTCGCTTTTCCCCATAGAACTACCCATCCCCCAATAACACGCCTAGCGGCAATCGACAGGCTGAGTCATTCGTGAGTCAAGCTGCGCCCAGAAACCGAATCAGCTGGATTCGTCAACAGAAGCCGGCTTCTCGGGACCAATCTTGTGCGGCCTCAGTTTCATTCAGTTGCGAGAGGCCGGCAACTGCTCGACACGATTTCTCCGGTCCGGCGAACCAGCCAAACCCTCCGAAAACTAAAGCTCCCGCGGACCTGCCGGTATCGGCGCGCTGCTTCTTTGTCAGCTCCTGAAGTCTTAACCGGCGATGGCTTAAGAAGGTTTACACTTTTTTCTTGCCAGCGTGACGAAACTAGAGGCATAATTCACGACACCCCCAAATTGATACCCTTCCTTTTCCCCAGGCCCTGTTGAAGTCAATCGCCGGGAAACGTCCAAAGCGATCATGAGCATCCGTGCGATCGGTTGCGGGTTCCTTGCGGTGATGCACGCTTGCACTGGGATTCACTAACTTGCATGAAGACGCGGTTGTAGCTTCAGCGACTCTGTTTTTGGAAGACATCGCGCCTCTCGTTTCGACTCCGCCTGACGGAGCGATGGGTTATGAAACCGCGGCAGGCATGGCAATCGAGAAGTAAGGCGCACCGGCCGGATGGCGGCATAGTGACGGATTAGCGGAGGCTGATATGGGATTCCTGAATTCTACGGTACTCGACGTGGCGATCGGGCTTGTGTTTGTATTTCTACTTCTGGCGATCATTTGTACGACGACCAATGAATGGATTTCCGGAATCTTCAACCTGCGGGCGAAGACACTGGGGAAGGCCATCACGCAACTTCTGGACGACCAGAAGAACGGCAGCGGGAACTCGTTTCTGGCTGATTTCTACGCACATCCATTGATCGCGGGCATGATGGTTCCGGGAAAGGCTTCGTCCTCGGGCCATCCCTCTTATCTGTCCTCCAGAACCTTTGCGACGACTGTGATGGACCTGGCGACCGCGGGCAAGCCCGGCTCCATTACGTTTGGGGATCTTGAGACCGGAATAAACAACCTGCCGGATGGAGACGTCAAAACCGCGTTGCTGGCGCTCATTCAGGACGCAGAGGGCGATCTTGACAAGGCTCAGAAGTCCATCGAGCAGTGGTTTGACGATACCATGCAACGGGCTTCCGGCTGGTACAAGCGGCACTTGCAGGTGGTGACGATCTCTACGGCGATTGTGCTGACTCTGGCTACCAATGCGGATACGATTCGCATTGGTCATCTCCTGTGGACCAGCCCAACGGAACGGGCGTTGCTCGTAAGCGAGGCGCAAAATCGTGTGACAGCTGCTTCGACACAGACGCAGATTGAGTATCCAGACAAGAACAATCCGCTCAAGCCCGTGCAAAAGCCGACGGCAGACGAGTTGAAAACGCTTCAGTCGCTTTTGGGCTGGTCAGGCGAACAACCGAACGATTTCTGGGGTTGGTTGTCGCGAGCCGGCGGCTGGCTGCTCTCTATCATCGCCATTTCCTTAGGCGCGCCCTTCTGGTTTGACTTGCTGAGCAAGCTGATGAATGTTCGCAGCGCAGGGCAGAAGCCTGCAGCAACTGCGAACACATAGGCGTGCGAACGTTCGCGGCTGAGATTTCCAGCGATCCAATATCGCTGAAGTCGACGCCGCGACATGGAGGCGCTTCTTAGCGAAGCAAGAGACACAACGACTCTCGGGAGGGATTGCACATGAAGATTCTCGCTGCGGCATTGCATTTCTCCGCGCTGGCCGCGATTGTTCCAGTTCTGTCTGCGCAGACGCTGAACCTGAGCTCCAGCTTCGTCAACCAGGTCAAGAACCGTGCAACTCTCTCCATCCAATTTGAGCTTGACGCACACCTGACCAAACCGCACCCCGTGGAACGAAGCGGGGATGACGGCGACGTTCACATGGCTGGACGGGCGCCGGAAGTGCAATTGCCAATGGTGGTGGAGATCATGAATGCGGGGGAAAAGGATCAGTCCGCAAGCGTGAAGCTGATGAACGGCACTCCTGCCGGCCAGACGATTGCAGTTACGGGGGCGTGGAGGATCTGGTTCGAGCACCCTTCACAGGACGAACAAACGCAGGGCGATTCGGTGGAGGTTCCCGCCAACTCCAACCCGAATCATGTCTTTGAGATTCATCCGGTTACAGCTTTCGGTGGTAACGATATAGGTGACTCGTCGCTCGTTCCTATCGAGGACCCCAAGAATGGCCATCTCTACGCCGCGTACTCGGCAGGCGTAGCGTTTGGCCGTTATGAGAAGCTTGAGGCGACCGTAGAGGTTTCCGACACGGCGGTCAGCATCACGTCGAAGCAGGTCGGCTACAACTACACGGAATTTGAGTTGGAGCCTGCCGGGAAGGCGCAGCAGACCCCGGATGGATTCTTCGTGCTTGCGAATGTTTACGACACGAGCGATGACGAGACTCCCGTCACCGCTGCTCCGCGCAGGATGGTGTTCGTTGCCAAGACAGAGCCTGCGAAAGAGCTTTTGTCACTTCCGCCCGGGGGGAGGATGCACGTTCTGGGAATTCCACGCGTGAACCTGGCAGAGGTTGCGGCTGTGCAGCCCGGAAAAGCTGTCGATTTGCCATTGCCCTACGAGATGATCGTCGTGGCCGTGTTGCCCGACGAGGAGTCGAACGTTGCCAGCACGCACGCTGCCAGTTCACATCCAGCCAAACCGAACGGACCCGGGCGGAAGCGATAGGTTCATCGTCCTGGAACCGGCTATCCAGCCCATCCCATCCGCAAAGTGCGGATGGGATGGAGTACTGAGGCCGTCGCGCGGTTCTCTGGACCGCTAATTTCATCGGCAACTCTCAGTCCCAGGTCCCCTTTTGAGGCCCTGGGGAGCTACTGCCCAACCCGATCATCACTTAGAAACATCCCGAGAACGATCTTCAGTCCTGCAACCCCTTTCCGAGCGCCGCCCAGACTCTCCCGCCACAGCCGTCCGAAACACCCCGAAGACCGCCCTACGATGCAATCCCGACTTTTTCCACCAATCTGTCAAGCCCTCGCGCAAAACTCCAAAGTAATAACCCCTGATTCCCCACCACTTACCCGCCATAACGCCCAAAGAAAGTTGGCAGTTTTTTCCTCTCAACCTGCTATTCTAAACTTATAGAGTAGAAAAAAGAAAAGGCCGCACGAGCGGCCTTTTCCATTTCAGAGAGGAGATACAGCCATGCCGCGTACACATGCCCTGCCTCCCGTCTCCCGTTTCCCCATGACGCACGTGAATGAGTCAATCACGTACGTCATTGATTCATTCACGTACGTCAACCTATCAATCACGCGCACGAATGAATCAAAGACACGCGTCTCCCAACTGACTCGCCCTCAATCATCTGTCCTCGTCGCGCGCATGTATGCATCAATGACGAGCGTCATTGAATCAAAGACACTCGTCTCGCAACTGACCCGCTCCCTTTTACTTGCCGGAGTATCGACCAGGACCACGACGCGAACTCCCGCAGAATCAATTAACCGACCGCAAAGGCGTGGGTGGCCCATTCAAGCCCGAATTTGGGCTCAGAAACCCGCCTGCTAACTGCCACGTTTTCAAATAAGCAGCCGCAACTACCCCATTTTCAAATACGAAGGGAAAAGCCAATGTTGTCGAGTCTGTCAACTTTTGCCGAACCCCTTCAGAATCAAATTCCTAACACCCACCAATGGCTGTCAAAAAAGGGGGGATACTCCTGCGGCGCCGTCGGCTCAGAAGCCGGTCTGCACCCTGTACCCTGTACCCTGCACCCTGCCCGTTACTCCTCCTGCTCCCGCAGCTTCGCAATGACCGAGAAGTCCTCCAGCGTCGTCACATCCCCCCTGATCTCCCCATGGGTCGCCATCTCCCGCAGCAGCCGCCGCATGATCTTCCCCGACCGCGTCTTCGGCAACTGGTCTGTGAATCGAATATCGTCCGGCCGCGCCAGCGACCCAATCTCCTTCGCCACCCAGGCCCGCAGCTCGTCCTTCAGCTCCTTGGTCGGCTGGTATCCACCCTCGAGCGTCACAAACGCCGATATCGCCTGCCCCTTCAGCTCGTCAGGACGACCCACCACCGCCGCCTCCGCCACCTTCGCATGCGCCACCAGCGCCGACTCCACTTCCATCGTCCCCAGCCGGTGCCCGCTTACGTTGATCACGTCATCGACCCGCCCCATCAGCCAGAAATACCCGTCCTCATCCATGCGCGCGCCGTCGCCCGTGAAATACGACCCCGGAATCTCCGTCCAGTACTGCTTCACATACCGATCCGCATCGCCCCAGATCGTCCGCGCCATCCCAGGCCATGGCTTCCGGATCACCAGCAGCCCGCCCTGCCCCGCCGGCACCGGATCGCCCTCTTTTGTAACAACCTCCGGCACAATTCCAAAAAACGGCCGCGTCGCCGACCCCGGTTTCGCCGCCACCGCCCCTGGAATCGGCGAAATCATGATCCCGCCCGTCTCCGTCTGCCACCACGTATCCACAATCGGGCACTTCCCCTTGCCGATTACCTCCCGATACCAGATCCACGCTTCAGGATTAATCGGCTCGCCTACCGTCCCCAGCAGCCGCAGCGTGCTCATATCGTGCTTTGCCGGATACTCATCGCCCCACTTAATGAACGCGCGAATCGCCGTCGGCGCCGTGTAGAAAACCGTGACCTTGTGGTCGTCGATAATCTTCCAGAACCGGTCCGGCTGCGGATGATTCGGCGCACCCTCGTACATCAGCGTCGTCGCTCCGTTCTGCAAAATCCCGTACACCACATACGAGTGCCCCGTTACCCAGCCAATATCCGCCGTGCACCAGTAAACATCGTCCTCGCGCAGATCGAAAATGTACTTGCTCGTCAGATACGTCTGCACCGAGTAGCCGCCCGTCGTGTGTACCAGACCCTTCGGCTTTCCCGTTGTCCCCGATGTATACAGGATGTACAGCGGATCCTCGGCATCCAACTCCTCCGCCGGACACTCCGCCTCCGCCGCGGCCATCAGCTCATGCCACCAGTGGTCGCGCCCAGCCTGCATCGCGACCTCCGATCCCGACCGCCGGTACACTACCACACTCTTCACCGTCGGGCATTGGCCGACCGCCTCATCCACCGTCGCCTTCAGCTTCACCTCATTGCCGCGTCGATACGAAGTGTCCTGCGTCAGAATCGCCACGCACTGCGCATCGTTCACCCGATCCACAATCGCGTTTGCCGCAAACCCGCCAAAAATCACCGAATGCACCGCGCCAATCCGCGCACAAGCCAGGATCGCAATCGCCAGCTCCGGCGCCATCCCCATGTAAACTGCAACGCGATCGCCCTTCTTAATTCTCAGCCCCTTCAGCGCATTCGCAAACCGCTGCACCTCTGCGTGCAGCTCGCGGAAACTCAGCCGCCGCACCTCGCCCGGCTCACCCTCCCACAGAATCGCCGTCTTTTCCCCGCGCCCGCTGGCGACATGCCGATCCACGCAGTTGTAACAAAGGTTGATTTTGCCGCCCACAAACCACTTCGCCCACGGCAGATCCCACTCCAGAACCTTCGTCCACGGCCCAAACCAGTGCAGCTCCCGCGCAGCTTCGGCCCAAAATCCCTCGGGATCCGACACCGACCGCTGATACATCCGCTGGTACTCCGCCAGGCTGTGGATGTGCGCGCTCTTCGCAAACTCCTCGGGCGGCGGAAACACCCGGTGCTCGCGCAGAATCGTCTCTAAATTCGGATTAATCGTGGTCTCGGATGCCATGCGTTCTCCACCGATCACACTACCGTCCCGCACCGCAACGGCGCAACCGCCCGGACGGGTCATGTTCCGAATCGTGACAACGCTGTAAGTGCCACCGCGAGAACTTCACCAACACGCTAATGCTGCTTCGCATCCAGCGAAAGCTGCCTCGCGATTTCCCGAAGCCTCTTATCCCGGGTCCAAAGCCGTGTCTCGGGAGTCAGCAGCACCGACGCCAGCAGATGCGCATCCATATACCCGATCCCAATCCCAAACAGGCGCCAGTCCTCGATCAGTAGCAACACTTCTTTGTCCGCAGCAACATTGGCAAACTGAAGCCTCCAACAGCCGGACAAGCATCCGATCGTGCACGTTCAGGTGATCGATCCACACCGAAGTGTCCGCCA
>PMSS01000011.1 GCA_003167515.1 Acidobacterium sp.
AAAGCGCGCCCGGCCGCCGCCTCCCGCGCCGCGACGTCATGCAGGCCCGCCACAACGCCGTCCTCGCCCATGGACTCGCCGTCCAGGCCATTCGCGCCGCCGCCCCACGCGCCCAGGTCGGCGAGTCCATGGGCGAGGACGGCGTTGTGGCGGGCCTGCATGACGTCGCGGCGCGGGAGGCGGCGGCCGGGCGCGCTTTCGCCGGTCGCGTAGCCGGCGTCGATGTAGGAGCCGAATTCGTTGATGGTCATCCAGTGGGCGATGCGGTCGGAAAGCTGGCTGACCGTGTAGTGGGCGTAGTCGGCGAAGGCGTGGCTGGTGGCGGGGTTGGTCCAGCCGCCTTTGTCTTCGAGGGCCTGGGGGAGATCCCAGTGGAAGAGGGTGCAGAAGGGCTCGA
Organism: Acidobacterium sp.; assembly: GCA_003167515.1. Classification (GTDB taxonomy): domain Bacteria; phylum Acidobacteriota; class Terriglobia; order Terriglobales; family Acidobacteriaceae; genus Palsa-343. The sequence goes on from PMSS01000011.1 coordinate 398, forward strand.
TGTCGGCTTCGTGGAGAGCGTCAAGGAGGCGCTTGTAGAAGTCGAGGCCTTTAGGATTCGGTGTGCCGGTGCCTTCGGGGAAAACTCGGGGCCAGGCGATGGAGAAGCGGAAGCCTTTGACGCCTAGGCGCTGCATGAGGGCGATGTCCTCTTTGTAGCGGTGGTAGAAGTCATCGGTGATGTCGGCGGTTTGGCCCTGGAAGGTTTTGCCAGGGGTGTGAGAGAAGGTGTCCCAGACGGAGGGGCCGCGGCCGTCTTCGTGGACGCCGCCTTCGACCTGATAGGCGGCGGTGGCGGTGCCCCAGAGGAAATCTTCGGGGAAGCGGTTGGGCGTGGGTGGGGCGATGGTGGGAACGGTTTGCGCGGCGGCTTTCGCGAGGGGCGAGAGGGCGGGGGTGGCGGCCAGGGCGGCGGCGGATTTCAGGAAGGCACGGCGTTCCATGGGAGCCTCACAAAGACAGCGTTCGGCGTTCAGCGTTCAGAAAAGCAGCGGGCCGCCGCGCGGATCGGCAATCAATGTATCAGGTAAAACGTTTAAGTGGGAAGCATTTGGTTATCAAGCGAGGGATTTGTTACTTTGGCAGCTCCTTCGTGCCGGTGATGGTGAAGGTGGCGGTTTGGGTTGAGCTGGCGTCGGAGGGTTGGGATCCGCCCAGCGAGATGGTGTAGGTGCCGGGGAGGATGATGCGGTTTCCTTTTTCGTCGACCTGGGCGATGGAGCGCGGGGTGAGGTTCAGATGGGCTTCGGTGGCCTGACCGGGTGCGAGGTGAACGCGGAGGAAATCGGCGAGGATGCGACGCGGCGTTTCAAAGCCGCGCGGTTGGGTGAGGTAGACCTCAAGGACTTCGTCGCCGGCAACGGAGCCGGTATTTGTCACCGTGACTGCGACAGGAACGTAGTCCCCGGCGGCAATGGTGGAGGGCAGCCGCAGGTGGCTGTAGGCGAAGGTGGTGTAGCTGAGTCCATAACCGAAGGCGTAGAGGGGCTTGCCGTCGAAGTAGCGGTAGGTGCGGTGGGTCATTGAATAGTCTTCGAAGGGTGGTAGCTGATCGTTGGAGGCGTAGAAGGTGAGGGGCAGACGGCCGGCGGGGTTGTTGTCGCCCGCGAGGGTTTCGGCGATGGCGGTACCTCCTTCTTCGCCCGGATACCAGGTTTCGAAAATGGCGTTGGCGTTCTGCGCGGCCCAGTTGACGGCGAGGGCTGATCCGTTCTGAAGGACGACGATGAGCGGCTTGCCGGTGGCGGCTACGGCTTTGAGTAAATCTTCCTGGACAGTGGGCAGGTTGATGGAGGTGCGATCGCCTCCGCTGAAGCCTTCGAGGTGGACGGGCATTTCTTCGCCTTCGAGCGCGGGCGAGAGGCCGGTGAAAGCGATGATGATGTCGGATTTCTTCGCGGCATCAACGGCCTGGGCGCGGAGGGCTTCGGTTGGCGGGATCCAGGTGAGGTCGATGCCTGCCGAGCCGGTGCCGTGGAAGTATTCGAGGCGGATAGCGTGGGGATTTGTATCCGTGAAGGTTACAGATTTGTCGAAGACGGCTCCGCGCTCGGCTTGTTTCTCGCTGGTGCTGGTGACGATGAGCTTGTCGTCGAGGTAGAGGTGGAAGGCTTCCGCGTTTTCGCAGGCGTAGCAATAATTGACGCGGACGCCGAGCTTGTAATCGCCGGGAGCGGGTGGGGTGAAGGTGCCGGTCCAGCGGACGGAGTAGTTGTTGCGCTGGAGGCCGGGGATGGGGACGACCTTATCCCAATTGAAGTTGATGTTGCGGTCGGTGCGGGTGAGGACGGGTTGGCCGGTGAGGCCGGTGGAGTTGAAGTATTCGCCGGTGAGGCCGTCACCGTTGCCGGATGCGGGACGGAGCGCTGTGTGTTCGATGGGGATGGCGAAATTCTCAACTAAAGTCGAACCCTGGGCGTAGTTCACGTGAGCCGAGGAGAAGCGCTTTTCGATCCCGTTGAGGGGGTAGACGGGATTGGGCGGGGGTCCATTGTAGTTTCCCTGGAGAGACTGGACGTATTCCGCAGTGGGGCCGATGACGGCGATGGCGCCGATACCGGATTTCAGCGGGAGAGTGTGGTTTTCGTTTTTGAGGAGGACCATGGATTCGCGTGCGGCCTGGAGGGAGAGCTGGCGGTGCTGGGGCGAGTTGACTTCGCTGAAGGGGATTTGGCCGTAGGCGAAGCTCGATGGCGGATCGAACATGCCGAGCTTGAAGCGGGCGCGGAAGAGGCGGTGGAGGGCGGTATTGATTTCGGCTTCGGTGATGAGGCCCTGGTGGACGGCGTCGACGAGAGCGGGATAGGCCTGACCCTGACCATAGCCGCATTCGAGATCGGTGCCTGCTTTGACGGCGTCTGCGGCGGCATGGGCCATGTCCGGCGCGTAGTGGTGGCCGGTGTAGATGTCAGCGGCGGCGGCGCAGTCGCTGACGACGTAGCCGTCAAAATGCCAGGCGTCGCGGAGGTGCTGCTGGAGGAGCATTGTGTTGGCGCAGGCGGGTGCTCCATCGATGGAGTTGTAGGCGCACATGACGGACTGC
>PMSS01000220.1 GCA_003167515.1 Acidobacterium sp.
GAACCGCGTACAGCGCGACCCTTGCGGCCACCGGAGGCACGACGCCGTATAGCTGGTCTCTGACCAGCGGCACTCTGCCTACCGGCCTGTCGCTCACTCCAGCGACGGGGACGATCGGCGGCACGCCCACGGCGACCGCCAGCGCCACACCGCTCACCTTTACAGTGGCTGATTCCGGCAACCCGGCTCAGAACAAAACCGTCAGCCTCACGTTGACCGTCGCTCCGGCAACGCTGGTCATCACCACAACTTCGTTACCGAATGGCCAAGTCGGAACCGCGTACACCGCGAGCCTTGCGGCCACGAGCGGCACCACTCCGTACACCTGGGCTCTGACCAGCGGCACTCTGCCCGCCGGCCTGTCGCTCACTCCATCCACAGGGACGATCAGCGGAACGCCGACCGCAAGCGCCAGCGCTACACCGCTAACGTTCTCTGTCGCCGACTCCGGCAACCCAGCCCAGAACAAATCTGTCAGCCTCACCCTCACAATCACTCCAGCAACGCTGATCATCACCACCACATCGCTGCCCAACGGAGAGGTCGGCACAAACTACCAGTTAACCCTCACTGCTACCGGAGGCACGGCACCGTATACCTGGTCTCTCACGAGCGGCGCTCTGCCTGCGAATCTGTCGCTCAATGCCGCAACCGGGGGGATCACCGGAACGCCGGCGGCAACGGTCAGCGCGACGCCGCTCACGTTCACTCTGACCGACTCCAGCAACCCCGCCCAGAACAAAGCCGTCAACCTTACGCTCACCGTCGTTCCATCATCCGGAATCACAGCATCTGTCTCGCCCGTACGCGCGGGCATCACCACCACACAAACCCTGTCGGTCACGCCAACCACCAACGACACGGCGGGCGTGAACTGGTCAGCCAGCGGATCCGCATGCACAGGCACCGCCTGCGGCACTTTCTCCGCGGCCAGCAGCCTGAGCGGGGTAGCCGTCACTTACACGCCTCCAGTCACGCCGGGCGTTTATACCATCACGGCCACCAGCGTTTCTGACAATGCGATCTTCGCTTCTGTCACAGTCGGAGTTACCAATCTTGCGGGAGTCTTCACTTATCACAACGATCTGTCTCGCGATGGCGCCGACACCCAGGAGTACGCGCTGACCACATCCAATGTGACGACAGCGACCTTCGGCAAACTGTTCTCCTGCTCGGTCGACTCCTCCATTTACACGCAGCCGCTCTGGGTTCCGAACCTCACTATCGCGGCGGCCCAGCACAATGCGGTCTTTGTAGCCACCACCAACGACAGCCTCTACGCCTTTGACGCGGATTCAAACACGACTCCCTGCACACCGTTGTGGCACGCCAATCTGCTGGATGCGGCACATGGCGGGAATCCCGGCGAAGGCCCCGTGCCAGCTTCTCTCCTCGGACAGGGCTATGGCAGCATTCAGCCGGAAGTGGGTGTCATCGGGACGCCGGTAATCGATCCAACGACGAATACGCTGTACGTCGTTTCGAAGTCCGTGATTCTTTCCGGGCCGACGTTCTACCAGCGGCTGCACGCCATTGATTTAACCACCGGCAATGAGAAGTTCTCCGGGCCGGTCAGCATCAGCGCTACTTACCCCGGCACCGGTGACGGTGGCACAACCACCACCTTCGTCGCCCAGCAGGAGAACCAGCGCCCAGGCCTGGCTCTCGCTAACGGTGTGGTCTATGTTGTTTGGGCCTCGCACGAGGACAAGACCCCATACTATGGCTGGGTCATCGGCTATAACGCGAGCAATCTCTCCCAGGTCAGCGTCTACAACGACACTCCCAATGCTGGACAAGGCGGCATCTGGATGAGTGGGGGCGCGCCTGCCGTCGACTCATCCGGCAATCTCTATCTCATCACCGGCAATGGGAACTTCGACGTCACGAGTACGACACCTCCCAATAACGATTATGGCGATTCGTTCCTGGAGCTCAGCAGCAGTCTGAGCGTCAGTCAATACTTCACGCCCTCCGATCAGCTGTCTGACAACAATAATGACAACGATTTCGGCTCCGGCGGCGCTACGATTCTGGTCGATCTGCCGGCCAATGGCGCCAACCCAACTCACCTGGTCATCGGCGGTGGCAAGGATGGAGCTCTTTACCTTCTGAATCGCGATCGGATGGGCGGCCTCGGCGATACCAACGCATGGCAGAGAATTGCTCTCAGCTCGGGCATTTTTTCTACCGGTGCATTCTGGAATTCGACTTTGTACATTGCCACCCAGTACAACCCAATGCAGGCGCTTGCTCTCAGCGCTTCTACGGCGACGATGACGGTGCTTGCCACGACAGGTCCCAATGCTTTCGTCTCGCCCGCACCGACGCCTTCCGTTTCCTCCGCGCCCGATTACACCAACGGGATTGTCTGGGCTCTCGATAACAGCAACTACTGCACGGGGGGGTCCCTCGGTTGCGGCCCCGCGGTTCTGTATGCCTATATGGCCACGAATCTGAGCAATGAGTTGTGGAACAGCTCGCAGGGAACCGGCAACGCGGCAGGTAATGCGGTGAAATTCACAGTCCCGACCGTCGCAAACGGAAAAGTCTATGTCCCCACCCGTGGCAACAACACGGGCGGCGCCGACGGCAGTACGTCAGTCAGCGGCGAGCTCGACGTTTACGGACTCCCGCCCAACTAAACCGGCTCGCACCTGAATGTGCAGATCCGACGATCAGGCAGTTATCGGGAGTTACTCCGGGTTATGCCAGGAACATCCCGGCGCAAGAATCGAGTTAGCCTCTTTCGGACCCCAGGTATCCCGTCGATAGGGACGAACCCGATGGTGATGCTTCAGGATCGGATCGACCACAGCCCACGCGGCCTCGACCGCATCTTCCCGGGTAAAAAGCGCGCCATCGCCCCGCATGGCATCGCCTAACAACCGCTCGTAGGGGGTTTCCTCTCCCGCCTGCTCTTCACAGAGATACAGTTCCCGCTGCTCTCCGACGAACTCCTTGCCGGCAAGCTTGACGCGAGCTGCCAGAGCCACGGCCGAGTTCGGGGAAAGAGCAAAACGCAGGTAGTTGCCACGGCCGTGGCCAGGCGCCGCATCCGCAAACAAATCCTGGGGCGGAGCCTTCAGTTGCACCAAAACCTCGGTCGCGGTTGAGGGCAGAAACTTGCCGGAGCGCAGGTACCACGGGACACCCTGCCAGCGCCATGAGTCGATGAAAAGACGAAGCGCGCAGAAGGTCTCGACATCGGAATTCCTCGCCACATCCGGCTCTTTGCGATAGCCGGCATACTGCCCGCGCACCACGTCGTCGGGGGCAAGAGCGCGCATGGCCTTGAAGATCTTTTCTTTTTCGTTCTGCACGTCTCCGAAGTCACGGCCAGCAGGCGGCTCCATAGCCAGCAGCGCAACGATCTGAAAGAGATGGTTCTCGATCACGTCGCGAAGACAGCCGGCGGTTTCATAAAACGCGCCGCGGCTTCCGATGCCAAAGCTCTCCGACAGAGTGATCTGAACATTGGAAACATAGTTGCGGTTCCAGATCGGCTCCAGAAAGGAATTGGCGAATCGGAAATAGAGGATATTCATGATCGCCTCCTTTCCGAGGAAGTGATCGATGCGGAAGATCGAGTCTTCCGGAAAAACGGAACGTGCAACCCGGTTGAGCTCGCACGCTGAGGCGAGGTCGCGGCCGAAGGGCTTCTCGACAATCACCCGCGCATGATCGGACAGCTTCGCTGCAGCGAGCGCCTGAATCACTGTCTCGAAAAGTGAAGGTGGGATGGCGAGGTAGTGAGCGGGCCGGCGAGCGCTGCCCAATGCCTTCCTGATCGCCGCGAACGTGGCGGGGTCTTTGTAATCGCCGCTGACATATTTAAGCAGGAACAGGAGCCGATCGAGGGCTCGCTTGTCGTCAATGCCTCCTGCCCGCCTGATGCTGTCCGTCACGCGTCGATGCAGCCGCTCCAGGGTCAACTTTGGAAAAGCGACGCCAATGACCGGCACGCTGAGCTCATCCCGCTTCACCATGGCATAGAGCGCGGGGAAGATCATCTTGTGGGCGAGATCGCCGGTCACCCCGAAGAGAACCAGCGCGTCCGAGCGGGAAGCGGTCATCCAAAACCTCCTCTCTTGGGATGCAGCTTCTCCTTGCGGGTTGCGGGTAACGCATTGAGAGCGATGAGCGACAAACTCCCGTCGCGCGAGCGGCATCCTGGGAATCCATTATGCCTTGCGGCTATGGCTTGCGGCATTCCGGGTACTGACTGTGTCGTTTTGCTCACTCTGACAGGCTATCGAAGGCGTATCGTTAGGAACAGTTAGTTTCGGTTTCTTCTTTCTCGCCTTCAGCTATCCAGATTCCGCTCCAGACGAGCACCTTTCAGGCAAGTCCACGGAACCACTGGAGCGGCTATGAGTCTCATCAAGAAGTCCGATGAAAAGGACCATCTCTCTACGGGTGCATCAGTTTATCCATTCGGGCTGACCCGTCCGAATCCCAAAGCCGATCCGGAAGGCGCGGCGCCCGGCACGAATGCCGAAGCGGCCGACATCAGCATCAGTCCCAGCCACCCGATTGCTCCTGAAGCAGTACCCAATGCGCAGGTGGGCGGCTCCGTCGGTGTCCCGGCGGAAGCGGAAACATCGGGAAAACCAAAGTGGTGAATTTGCGTTCGATGTTTCTCCGCAATGACTGTCTGCTGCCGGACGGCATGAGGATGAAACAGGAGCGATTCAACAAGGACTGGATGTCGGCGGGGGATATTTCCTCCACTGGTCTCGATGTGGCCTTGCGCGGTGCGGGCTGGCACTTCATGTGGGTGCAGAAAGCCAGCTCCCGCTTCGGATGCGGCAGGACCGAGGCATCAGCTATCTCCCAGGCCACCACTCGCGCGTTGGATCGCATCGGCGACAGGTTCAACGCCGCGGAGGTCGACTCGGTCAAAATCTCGACCTATCCTGGCTTTCGGATAGCCAGAGTCACTGCACACGCCCGCCAGATTCAGGAACAGGACTCGCTCAGCGCAAACAATGAGACGCCAATTCGAGAACTCCAGCGGCGATAAGTCGTGCTGCAGGCGCGGCTTGTGGATTCTTTGAGGAGCCGCGCTCAGCTTAAAAGATGATTTTTGCGCTCCCTTGAAAGACCCTGGCGCTGAAGCTATTAGTCGTCGCAGTCGAAGAAATCTGGCCGAAGGTGGATGACGAGAGCGTTGCGGTTGGGCTCCCGAAATTCGGGTGGTTCAGCACGTTGAAAGCCTCTAAGCGAAGGTCCAGGTTCAGCCGTTCGTGGAGCGGGAATATCCGGGATACCTGAGAATCGAACTGGAAGAAGGGAGGCGTGCGGAAGGCATTCCTGCTGATGTTTCCAAACGTTCCCTCCGCGGCACATCCGTTCACATTGCCGCCGGGACAATCGGCGGTCACCGCGGCAAAGGCGGCCGGGTTGAGGTATTCGCGGTTCGCCTCGCCACTGCCTTTGAAGAATTCCACCTCGGCGTAGGGATTGACGCCAGGCACCAGGTTGGGGCGATCCTCGGCCTCATCGGTAAGGGAATTATCTACTCCGGCAATTACGTTGACAGCGGCACCGCTGGTGATGTGCACCAGGGGACCAATTTCCCAATCGTTGACGAGGAGACGTTCCGGGCGAGACAGATCGTGGAAGTTACTGCGGGCGACAATGGTGAAATTCGTAACATCCCTGTAGTCAAAGCCGCACGGTCCCCAGTCCATCCTGGGGTTGTTGGGATTCTCAAAGAGGCCCTGGGAGATATCGCCCTGACCGTCGGCGATGTCCAGGCACTTGGACCAGGTATAGTTAGCCAAAAAGCTGAAGGTCGTTGAGAGGCGATGCTGCAGCGTGGCCACCATGCCGTTGTAGCTGGCCGTGCCGATGTCATTAACTGTGACCGAACCCGAGCCGCCGCCTTCGATCTGGTTACCCTGAGCAGGGTTCGCGATGGCGAGCGCAAAGCGTGAGTTCTCGTTCTTGGTCGTAGAGCAGTTCGTTCCCGCTGCTCCCGGTTTCACAGCTGCCGGCCCCGTAGTCACGATGCCGGCGCAACCAGTGCCGCCCGCGCCCCATACTCCGGGGATGAAAACCGCCGGGTTGAGAGGCGTGCCCATCGGATCATGTACCGTGTGGTTCCCGATGTAGTCGACCTGGGCCTGCCAACCGGCGGGAAACTCATGCTGAACGCTGAGCGTCCACTGCATGGTGTAAGCCGGGTGAAACTGGCTGGGCATCACGATGTACTGGGATTGTGAATAGAAGATCGCTTGAGACGGGGTAGGAACGATGGCTTGGGGAAATGGACTGGTCGTGATGGAGCCTACGGACCAAGGGGCTCCGAAAGTCATGGGACCTGTTCCCGATGTCTGGGTATTGCTGATGGCAGTGGCAAAGGGCGGGTTCTGATTGGTGCGCTGGCCGGTGAAGAAGTTGGGCTTGTCATAGGCGAGCTCGGCGCCGGCGCGGATAACCGTCTTGCCGTTGCCGAATGGATCCCAGGATGCGCCGATGTTGGGAGAGAACTGCCAGGGTGAGTTTTGCGTGAACCCTCTGGGCACGCCCTTGTCCCCATAGAACAGGATCCCGGCGGGTGCGTTCGGGTAGATAGTGCTGATGGTGTTGGAGAGGAAGTCGCTGTAGTTGAATACGCTGCCGCGATTGAAGTAATCCACGGGCATGAAATTCGGGCCCCAGCGCACCCCGGCCACCAGGGTCAGTCGTGGCGTGGCGTGGAATGTATCCTGGGCATAAAGGCTGGGAATTGCCCCGCGCAGCGCGTTCTGCTCCTCCTTGCTCTGCTGGAAGGTATTCATCGTGCCCCACAGAAAGTCCAGGTTCTGGTCGCCGATAACGCTGCCGCCATTCGGCCCGCTGCCGCTGTATTCTCCGTTGAAAGCAAATTGGCCGTTGGATTCGTATCCGTTGGAGATATTGAGCTCGTTCTGCACCCATTCTCCACCCCAGATGATCTGGTGCTTTCCGCGCACCATGGTGACGTCGTCGTCGAGGGCGAGCGTGTTGTCGTTGAAGTGGGCAACCGAGTTGGTGCCGCCACCAATGGTGAACTTGCCTTCGGAGATCTGCAGGCCGTTGGGTATGGGCTGAAAGATGGAGACGCCGAGGGTAGCCGCATTAATGTCGTTGGCCGCATATCCACGGTTATCCACGCGCCGCATAACGGTGGCGTGCGCCGCATTCACCGTATTCGGAGTGAAGCTGTCGATCCAGCCCAGGGTAAGCGACTGCGTCCGTTCGATGTTCCCGGATTGCGTGGTGATGAGGATGTTGTTGGGTGAGTAGAATGCCGGGGCCTGGTACCCGTCGATAAAATACCGGCCGTACAGGTTGTTCTTCTGGTTGATGGTGTAGTCGACCCTGGTGACGAACTCATTGTCGGAAGTTTTCGAGGGGATGGAGTAGGAGACAAGCCCGCAATTGCTGACATCCACGGCTGGGTCAATATTGGGCAGATAACCCTGGAGGGCCAGCGATTGCTTGAGATAGGTTGGCGGGGTCGGGTATTTATCGCCGGGCAGAGTCGCGCCGGTCAGAGGGTCGACCAGTTGCACGAATTTCTTCGATGCCTCGCAGCCAGGTCCGTCGGTAACCGAGAAGTCGCCTGCCAGGTTGGCCGCGGTGGGCACAAAGGCCTCGGTGCTGGACTGAGTCTGATCGGCATGGAGGTGCTGATACCCGGCAAACGCAAACAGCTTGTCGCGTATGATTCGGCCGCCGAAGGTGCCGCCGTACTCATTCTGGTGCAGCGTATCCGGTGAGACGGAATAGAAGTTCGTGGCATCGAGGTAGTTGTTGCGAATGAACTCGAAGGCCGTGCCGTGGTAGGTATTGGTCCCGGAGCGAGTAACGGCGTTGACATAACCGCCGGTGTGCTCGCCATCCCCGGCGCCAAGCACGGTAGATTCCACGCTGAACTGGCTAACTGCATCGGGGAAGGGGAACGGTAGGTTGCCGTTGCCCATGTAGTCCTGATTATCACCACCGTCGAGGCGCCACAGCGTTGTGTTGCCGTTTCCCCCGGCAATGGAGATAGCAATAGTTTGGTAGGAGTACTTACTGCCGGTAAAGTCGTTCCCGGCCGCGGTAGTGGAACCACCGGAAATGTTCAGCAGACCTGTGATCTGACGGCTGCTGGAGTTCAGGGGCATCTCGGTGATGTCTTTCTCGTCTACCGTCTGCTTGAAGGAGGGGTCCTCGGTCTGCAGGGCCAGCCCTTCCGCGTGGACCTCGATCTTCGTGTCCGTCTGGCCGACCTTGAGACTTGCGTTGATCGCGATGCTGCTGCCAACTTCGAGGACGATGTTTGTCTGCTCGTAGGTCTCGAAGCCTGTAGCGACGACATTGAGGGTGTATGTGCCGACGGGAAGGCCGGGAAAGACGTAGAGTCCCGCGTTGTCGCTCCTGGTGAAGTGCTTCACCTGGGTTGCTACATCGGTGATGGTGACAGCCGCATTCTGGATGACCGCACCGGATGCATCTTCAACCGCGCCCTGCACGTTGCCGGTTCCGGCGATCTGCGCGTTCGCGTGGGCGGAAAGCAGGAGGAGTGTCACCAGGCAAAGCGTGGCAAACCAGGGTCCGAGCACTGCCGATTTACCAGAGCGTACGCTCCTCATAGAAGCCTCCAAAAGAACTGCCGATTCAAAATCCTTGTGCTGAGAGGTCTGACCTGTTGCTAAGACGGAACAGTATCGTGGAGGCGGAATTGACCTGTCAAGCGAGAAATTGGGAACGGGCATTCCCCGGAGGGTTGATCCTGCCGGCACGGACGATGAATTCCTCGGTCCTGAAACAGCGGGGCTCCCAGCGACAATGCCATTTACAATCTTGCATTTATGGGTAATCTCGCCGGCGTCATCAGCACGGGGGAGATGCTTGTAACGCACTCGGAAAGCGCCTTACGGGCCGTCGCGCTTTCGTCGAGGATGCGGCCTCTTTTCCCAGATGGAACCGCACTGGCGTTGCGCAGTGTGCCGTCAATCCGCAGCGAGCAGCCAGGCTCCTGCATCGCCGGTTGGTCAGACCACACTTCCAATTGAAATTCTCGCGAAGGCGCGCTTGCAGCGATGGCGACTGGCTGTGGTCCGGCTAGAGTACCTGCTTATCAGCGCTGGCCGTCACCGCATCTTTGGCAGCCCGGCTCAGCAGAATGCGGATGTCCGTCACCTGTTCCAGATGGAATGCCGGGTTCCCCGTGGGCGCGGTAACCGCGATAAAATCGGCTCGGTTGACATCGGTCAGGTAAAAGCTGGGGCGGGGGTCGGGTGAGGCCGCCGCGATTTCCACGTGACTAACCTCCAGATTGCGGATATGCCGAAGAAAAAAGCCCTGAGAAGGCATGGGACCGAACATGCCGGGGTCCGGATACTTGTTTTCGAACTCAGGTGGACGAATAGCGAGTGAGTCCTGGGACGCTCCTCCGACATGATGCTGGTAGATGCCGGAGAGCTTGACGTCTTCGATGAGGTAGTCGGGGATGCCGCTGAGAATGGAGCACAGCCTGGATTGAGCGTTGTAACTCGTCACGTTGCTGATGAGGATGCGGCGCATCTCGCCGACTTTGGTAGTCTCCTTTGGTCCGCGCAGGCGAGCACCGAGTCGCACAAAGATGGGCGCCGAGACGATGTCGCGCATGGTGATGTTCGAAACGGCGATGTCTTCGCAGAGGGCGCCGTCCTCACTTTCGAGGGCAAGACCGTTGCACCCGTCAAAGACGCAATTGGAAATAGTGATGTTCTTAAAGCCACCATTCGACTCAGTACCGCACTTGATACGACCTGTACGGCCGACGCGGGCATCCGGCGCGAACTTTTTGGATGTGCCGTCGAGCAAGGTGCCAAGCTCGTAGGTTCCGGTGACATAACAATTGGTGATTGTCACATTCTCTGTCGCCCGGGCATAACCGAGCGCATAGCTACTCTTGGGACAGATGCCGTCATCCCAGGGCGAATTCACCGTGCAGTTGGAGACGTGTACATTGCGGCAGCAATCGATGTCCATACCGTCGCGATCGGTGTCGATCGTGAGATTGTCGATGGTGAGGTTGTCAACGCCGGTGAGCAGCAATCCAAAGTGACCGCCCTTAAGGATGGAAAAATCACGCAGCAGGACATTGTGACAGTTCTTCAGCGCGATGCTTTTGTTACCCACGCCGGCCTGCTCGGCCACATAGATGGGGTAGTTCCCCCGAGCAACGCGATTGGCTCCGAAGCTGAGACCCTTGCCNNAGGGAATTGTGCCAGTGATTGTGACCGTAATCCTGGTAGTCCTCCCACGGGGCGTTCGGCTCAGCCGCGTCGTAGGTGCCGCCGTTGTAGCCGGTGGTCGAGCCGGGAAGCGGCGACTCTGCCGCGAGGATAGTTGCTCCGTGAACGAGATAGAGTCCGACGTGACTCTTCAGATGAATCGAGAAACTTAGCCAGGTTCCCGCAGGGAAGACGACGGTTCCACCGCCAGCGGCTGCTGCGGCTTCGATCGCCTTGTTGATGGCAGGCGAATCGACAGCCTTGCCGTCGCCAACCGCCCCATAGGTGCGAATGTCGAAGAGCCCCGTGCCTCCCGGAGAGGCGGCGGCATAAGGAGCGGCATGGGCTTCGGGTAACGCGGTGCCCACGACAGCTCCCAGCCCGAGGGCGCTGAAGCGAAGAAGTTCTCGACGATCGGTGCGGAAGGAATTCATAGGGCAATGATCCTGCCAGAAACAATGTCCTATTTGCAAATTGCTTCGAAGCTAGTGTGGTATGACCACTGAGCCCTGGCCAGGGTATCATTGGCTGCGCAATCGGACTTGTCGAAGTGATGAGGAAATCGCGTTGATTCGATCCAAATTGTTTCTTGTGTGGTTGCTCGCAGGGCTTGCGTCGGTAGCTTTATGCACAGCGGTTCCAGCGGAGGCGCTTTCACCGTCAAAAAGCTGCGATCCGCACTCGTATGGCGCCAGGGTGGATGGCGCTGCAAAAGACACGGCAGCGATTCAGGCGGCGATCGATGCGTGCGCACAGGGCGGGGGCGGCAGTGTGCGCCTCAGCGCCGGCACATGGCTCAGCGCGCCGATCGTGCTGAAGAGCAACGTCACGCTCGAAATCGACAAGGGTGCAACACTGCTCGGCTCTTCCGATCATCAGGATTACCCGGCAAAGACAGAGTTTGGCGCGCCTGGTTTGCAATCGCTGGTGAGCGCAACTAACGCGACGGATGTTTCCATAACCGGCGAAGGCACAATCGACGGAGCCGGCGATAGCTGGTGGCAGGAGGCGCGCGCAGTCGGGGACCACGGCGTCATGGGGTCTGACCACACAAGGCCGCGGCTCGTAGTTTTCGACCATTGCCGGCATGTGCTGGTGGAGGGCGTAACCATCCAGAATTCGCCGATGTGGCAGCTGGTTCCCTACTATTCCGACGACGTGACGATTCGGAATGTCAGGATCCTGGCACCGCAACACTCGCCCAACACGGATGCCATCGATCCTTTTTCGTCGTCCAATGTGCGCATCGATCGAGTTTTTGCCGATGTCGGCGACGACGATGTCGCCATTAAGTCGGGTAAGGCGAATTCGCCGGGGCCCGACGATCCGAGCCGGAATATCGCCATCACGGATTGCACATTCTTGCATGGGCATGGACTCTCAGTCGGCAGCGAGATCGCGGGCGGCGCCAAAGATATCCGCGCCGAGCGGATTCATTTCGACGGCACGGACAACGGCATTCGCATCAAGGCCAATCGCGACCGCGGCAACGATGTCGGTCCTCTCGTGTTCCGCGATATCGAAATGAAGAACGTAAAGAACGCCATCATCATCAGTGAGTACTACCCGAAAATCCTGCCGCCCGATCCGGATTCGCCACAGCCGATCACCAGGCTGACCCCTCATTTTCACGACATCACGCTCGAAAATGTAACAGCCACGGATATCGTTTCCGCGGGAGCTATCGCCGGTCTTCCGGAGGCGCCCATCCGGGGGGTGATCCTGAAGAATGTCAGGATCGATGCCCAGCATGGTCTGAACATAAGCAACGCCGATGTCTCCGGCAATGGAGTGAAGATCCAGGCGAGTGACGGATCATCCATCACCAAGGCGGCTGGCGGCAACGTCACTTTCCAGTGATGGCCGCAGGGCCAGGATTTGCTCAACTATGACTGGCTTCCTTCGAATCATCGGCTGCGTTATGGCGGCCTGCCTCGCGCTGGTTCCCACCGCCTCATGCCAGCGGACCAACGAGCTGCCATCCTCCATCGCAGCGTCCGGCGATTCGCTCACCGCCTTGCGCCGCACCTTCGCCTCACCTCCGCTCGACGCTCGACCGATGATGCGCTGGTGGTGGTTCGGACCCGCAGTCGAGCGCGACGAGTTGGCACGCGAGCTGCAAACCATGGAAGCCGGCGGGATTGGCGGCGTAGAGATTCAGCCGGTCTACCCGCTGGAACTGGACGATCCACAGACGGGCTTTCACAACCTGCCGTTTCTCTCGCCCGAATTTCTAAAGATGGTCGGCTTTGCCGCGAATACGGGCCACGCTCTCGGAATGCGGGTGAGCATCACGCTCGGCAGCGGTTGGCCGTACGGCGGAGCGTGGGTTCCGGTGACGGAATCGGCGGGACGACTGCGCGTGGTCGCAACGCCTGTTGCGCAGGACGAGGACTCGGTTGCGGTGCCTTCGATTGGCAACGGCGAGAAGTTGCTGGCATCGTTTGTGACATCGGGTACGACAGAGCACTACGAGGCTAAAAGTGCGCGTCGTGTCGAAGACATCAGGAATGGGCGGCTAAGCCTGCCGTCGGGGCTGAGCGGACCGCAGGTCGCGCTCTTCTTCATTTCGAGCCGCACCGGGCAGCAGGTGAAGCGGCCCGCCGTGGGCGCGGACGAATTCGTCATCGACCACTTTAGCGCCGCTGCCGTTCAGGATCACCTGAAGAATGTTGCTGAGCCTTTGGTACGCGCTTTCGGCGAGCATCCGCCGTATTCAGTCTTCAGCGACAGCCTCGAAGTCTACGAATCCGACTGGACTCCGGACCTGCTCACGGAATTTAGTAACCGCCGCGGTTACGCTTTAACACCGCACCTGCCGGAAATGGTTTCCGGAACCGGCCCCGAGGCTGTCGACCTGCGCTACGACTGGGGGCGCACGCTCGTCGAACTCATCGATGAGAACTATCTTGCCGCGATCAACGCCTGGGCGCGAACACACCACACCCAGTTTCGCTCGCAGAGTTACGGAATTCCCGCGGTCACGCTGTCGAGCAACGCCCGCGTCGACCTGCCCGAAGGCGAAGGCTCACAGTGGCACGGGCCTTTCTCGTACACGCGCTGGGCCACGTCGGCAAGTCACGTCTACGGGAGGCCGGTGACGTCGTCGGAGACATGGACCTGGCTGCACTCGCCACCGTTTCGAGCAACGCCGCTCGACATGAAGGCGGAGGCCGACACGTTTTTTCTGCAGGGCATTAATCAGCTGATGGGACACGGGTGGCCCTACTCGCCGCCATCCGCCGGCGAGCCGGGGTGGTCGTTCTATGCCGCAGCCGTCTTCAACAACCACAATCCCTGGTGGATGGTGATGCCGAACGTGACCGGTTATCTGACGCGAATGAGCTGGATTTTGCGGCAGGGAAAACCAGCGAACGATATTGCCGTGCTGCTGCCCGAAGAGGACGCGCAGGGGCGTTTCAAACTGGGCGAGGCGACGGTGAGCGATCAGATGGCGAAGTTGCTGGGACCGGATCTGGTCCCGGCGATCCTCGACGCAGGCTACAATTTCGACTTCATCGACTCAGAGGCGATCGATCGGCAGGGCATCCATTATCCCGTGCTGGTAATACCGCACATTGAGCGGCTGCCGCTTTCCACTTACAAGAAAATCGCGGCCTACGCGCGCAACGGAGGGGTCGTTCTCGCGACTGAAAGCCTGCCATCACGCGCGCCAGGATTCGTGGAAGGTCCGCGGGACAGAGCCGGGGTTCAGCAAATTTCGAGTGAATTGTTCGCGGCGAATGCGAAGAATGCGGTGTTGGTGGAGAAAACGGCCGATCTCGGTGCGGCGATCAGCCGCTATTTGAAGCCGGACATGGCGCTCGATCCGGCGACGCCGGAAGTGGGCTTCATCCGTCGCAAGCTGGCGGATGCGGATGTTTATTTCGTGGCGAACACGGACAACCGCACGCACAGTTTCACGGCGACGTTCCGCACGGAGAAGCGGGGCGCTGAGTGGTGGGATCCGTTCAGCGGGAAAATCTCCGGCGCGGGCAGCGGATCGTCGCTGAGCATGGCGCTCGCTCCCTATGAATCGCGCGTCGTGGTGTTCTCCGACCACGCCACTGCGAATAATGCAACAGTTACAGATACGAATTTTGCGCCCATCGATCTGAGTCGCGACTGGAAGTTCACTCTGGACAAAACGGGAGTCAGCGAAACGATGCGGACACTGCATTCCTGGGCCGACGATGCCGCGGGCAAGTATTACTCTGGCACGGCGACTTACATTCGAACAGTCGACATCCCGGAAAACGTTGCGCACCCCCGCGTCGCGATTCTGGATTTCGGCGAGGGCACGCCGGTCGAGCGCGGAACAATGAACTTCCCAGGCATGCGGACGTGGTTCGACCCACCCGTGCGCGACGCAGCCATGGTTTATGTCAACGGTAAGCTCGTGGGATCGGTGTGGCACCCGCCGTTCGCGCTGGACATCGGGCCGCTTCTCCATGTGGGCACAAACGAACTGAGGATCGTGGTCGCTAACACCGCGATTAATGAGCTGGCGGGGCGCGCGGCTCCCGATTACGGGCTGCTGTGGCTTCGATATGGCAAGCGTTTTGCGCCGCAGGATATGGATCATCTGCAGCCGCTGCCTTCAGGGATTCTGGGAACGCTGCGAATTGTGCCGGAAGATACGACGCGGCCCTGAGGCGAGTTATCGACTTACGGATTGAAGAAACCGGTCAGTCCAGATGAAAAACTTCCTCGAGCGGCAACATCCTGGCGTCCGCACCGCCCTGCTCGAGCGACTCGAAGAACGGAGCCATTTCCGCCTGCCAGCGAGCATTCACGGGATGGTCCTGCATGCGTGCGCGCGCCTGTTCAAAGTCCGGCGTCTCGAGATAGCCGACTAACAATCCGTCGGGCCGCAGAAACAGCGAGTAGTTATGCCAGCCCGTGGCACGCAGGGCTTCAAGCATCTCCGGCCACACCTGTTGGTGGCGGCGGCGGTACTCTTCAAGCTTGTCAGCACGGACTTTCAGCAAAAAGCAAACGCGTGTCATGTCCGATTCTCCTCACTGAGCACCCGTGCGCATCAGCTCCGCCCGGCGGCGACGCCAGCTGCCTCTGCATCGCGCAGCATAGCAGCGGTCACCAGCTTGTGTTCCACATGGTTATAAGGAGGGACGGTGAGTCCGCGCAGAATCGAGAGCCCGAGCTGGATCAAGCGCGGCCCATACGTTCCGGCCTCATGCGAAACCGAGCCGATCCAGGGCGTATTGGGGCGCTTCATCTCCTCGATCGCTTCGGGGATGCAGTCCTGGCCCACGATCGCGACATGCTTCTCACGCTTCAGTTGGCGGACAGCTTCGAGGGCGCCCAATGCGCTTGAATCGGTGGCGGCCGCGATCAAAATGCGCCGGTCGGTCGGATGCCGCTTGAGGAACTCCGCGATCACGCGATGACTTGGGTCGCGCATGCCGCGGCCGTCCACTCGCACGAACTTCTCAATAGGCAGATCCGGCACCTGCTTGCGAATGCCCTGAAAAACGCCGGTGATGCGGCTCTGCACCAGGGGTCCCGCGTTTTCAATATCCAGCCCAAGCACCCAATCCACTTTGCCGTTCCAGTTCCGAATGACGTGGTCTGCGAGCAGCGCGCCGGCCTCCATGCCCACTCGATAATTGTCCACCCCGAAAAAGGTAGCGTGAGGATGCGGTATATCGACCGCGATCAGCGGAATGCCCGCTACAGCAATCTTGTCGGCGATGATGGGCGCGGCCTCCTGATCGATTTGGAATTCAATGACCAGGTCCACGCGATTGCGGACGAATTCCTCAGCGACCCGGACGGCGGTTGCGCCGTCGTAGCGATTATCGAGCACCAGCAGATCGACGCCCGCCTGCGTCGCCGCATCCTGCAGGCTCGCCGTCACCGCTTCTGAGAACGGCATCTCGCCGGATTGCTTGCCAAACCCGAAGCGCACCTTGCGCGGCCGCGCTGCGAGCCGGTACAAGCCGTCCTGCGACTGGGCGAGGTATCCGCGGTGCACAAACGTCTTGAGGATGCGGTAGACGGTGGTCTTGGAAATGTGTGTGCGCTGGTAGATGGCCTCGAGCGACATGGGCCGCTCGTTCTTTTGGAGAACCTCCAGAACGTCGAGAGCTTTGGACAGGATGGGGATGAAGTACAGGCGTTTGGTCGACGATTTTGGCAAGGCGGCCTCGTTAGGAGACCGTTATATCACCGTGTTTCAATACCGGAACAAGCCGGCCGGTCTTGAAACGCGCCATGAATCAGGCATAGGTGACTACCGAACGCGCATTCCGCGCTCCGCGCTCGCTGCGAATCCGCTCTACATACCCGCTGGCGCGAAGGGCCGCGAGCGGGTCCTCAGGCAATCCGCGAGAGCTTCGCCAGTCGCGGACCACGGGACGCACATCGGACCAGAAGGCCTCACGCAGGCACTCCTCCGCCTCGACCAGGCGGCATTCGTCCTGCAGGATCGCCAGCTTTTCGCGGTCCACCAGCGCGGCTTTCGCGAAGATCTCCTGAGCCGTGCAAACGGTCTGCACCATCGCTTCCATCTTCCCCTTCAGGTTGTGGCTCTGGTCGATCATGAAGGCGGTACTCTCCATAGCGGTGGGATCGGAAAGGAGTTCGTGAAAGATGCGGAAGATCTGATAGGGATCGATGGAACCGAGGGTCAGGTCATCGTCGGCATAGCGGCGGTCATTGAAATGAAAGCCGCCCAGCATCTTTTCCCGCAGCAGCCACGTCACAATCTGCTCGATATTCTGGCTAGCATAGTGATGGCCGGTATCGACCAGCACGCGTGCGCGGGGGCCGGCTTCGCGCGCGATCAGAAGCGACATGCCCCAGTCGGCCAGATCGGTGTGATAGAAGGCCGGCTCGAAGGGCTTGTATTCGATCAGGAGCCGCTGATCGGCGCCGAGAGATTCATGCACTTCGGACAGCGCCTCCGCCATCCAGTCGATGCGCCGCCGGATGCTCTGCGTGCCTGGGTAATTCGAACCGTCCGCGAGCCAGAACGAAATGTCGCGCGAGCGGAGCGCTTTGGCGATCTCCACCGATTCGAGCAGATGATCGACCGCCATCTTTCGTATCGCGGGGTCGGGATTGCAAACCGATCCGTATTTGTACTGCTGGGCTTCGAAAAGATTGGGATTGATCGAACCGGCGCGAATGCCGTGCTGCGCTTCGAGCTCGATGATCTTACTCGTTTCGCGAAGACCTCCGGGCAAATCCCAGCTGACGTGCAGCGCGAGCGTGGGCGTAGTGCCAGTGAGCGCGCGGACCTGGGCCGCATCGGCAAACTTTTCTTCAATCGTGGCTGCGGCTTCAGGTTGCAGAAATTTACCGAAGCGGGTTCCGGTATTGGCGAATCCCCAGGAAGGCAGCTCAATTTGCAGGGAATTCAGCGCCCTGTTTACTCGTTCCGCATGCGGGTTCACGTGCAGTTCTCCCGATTGAAACAAAGTCCCTATTAAAATACGGCAGGCTGCCATACTACTGCCCGCAACTGGACACGTCAAAAAGGGATTTCGTGACCGGCGAGGCGTATTTAGCGGAGTCCAGTGCCAGTGCGGAGAAGGTGAGAACGCGGTCAAGCGCAGGCGCGATAATGTCCCTCGTGCGGCTAACCGGGCCGCTCATCTAGAATCGGAAATAATTACTCTATTGATATTCACATTATTTCAGGCGGTGATTCGATGACGACTTTAACCGCGCTCCGCTACTTGCAGGATTTGTGGGATGAAAAGGCGGCTGCTGCTCTCGATGAGCCGGAGTTGCTGCGCTACCGCTCCAACCTGCTCGGAGCCGATCTGCGCATCACCAACTTCGCCGGCGGCAATACCAGTTCCAAGGTCGCGCAGCGCGATCCGCTGACCGGCCAGGCCGTCGAGGTGCTGTGGGTCAAGGGCAGCGGCGGCGATCTGGGCAGCATTAAGCGCACCGGTTTTGCGACGCTCTACCTCGACAAGCTGCTGGCCATCGAATCGAGCTACCGCGGCGTGGCGGAAGAGGACGCTGTGGTGGAGTTGTACCCGCTCTGCACCTTCGGCGTGAATCCAACGGTGGCGTCCATCGATACACCACTGCACGGCTTTCTTCCCTACCGCCATGTGGATCATCTCCATCCCGACTGGGCTATCGCGATGGCCGCCTCGGCCAACGGCAAAGAGAAGATGGAGGAGTTCAATCGCGACTTCGAGCACCGGCTGGTGTGGGTCCCGTGGCAGCGCCCAGGCTTTGAGCTGGCGATAATGATGCGCCACGCCGTGAAGGACAACCCTGGCTGCGACGGCATCGTGCTCGGTGGCCACGGGCTGTTCACGTGGGGCGAAACGCAGCGCGAATGCTATCTGAACACGGTGACGATGATCGATCACCTGGGGCAGTTTGTGCAGGAGCACGTTGAGAGCAAGGGCGCGGCGATCTTTGGCGGAGCCGTGCTGAAGTCTCGTGGCGATCGCAAAGAAATTGCGCTTGAGTTGCTGCCGTTCGTGCGCGGGCGCGTCTCCGAGCAGAAGCGATTCATTGGGAGCTGGTCGGACGGCGAAGACGTCCTGCGCTTCGTGAATTCCAAAGACGGCGCGGCGCTCGCGCATCTGGGAACCAGTTGCCCGGACCACTTCATCCGCACGAAGATTCGGCCGCTGTTTGTTCCGGCTGGGGCCGCTGACGACGCAGCAGCGCTCAAGAGGAGCATCGAAGCATCTCTGGACACCTATCGCGCCGAGTACGCCGCGTACTACCAACGCCACGTCGAACCGTCTTCCCCGGCCATGCGTGACCCGAACCCGGCAGTCGTGCTGATTCCGGGCATCGGGATGTTCTCCTTCGGCAAGAGCAAGCAGGAATCGCGGGTGGTCGGCGAGTTCTATACGAATGCCATTCACGTGATGGAAGGCGCCAGCGCAATGGGCGACAAGTCGCAAGTGAAAGAGGTGCCGCAGGCTGGACCCGCTGCTCCCTGCGAGGCCTTTGAGGTCTATACCAACTACGTGGCGCTGCCCGCCGGGGAGGCGTTTCGCATTGAATACTGGCTGCTGGAAGAGGCGAAGATTCGCCGCCAGCCTCCCGAAAAGGAATTGAGCCGCAGGATCGCGCTGATCGTGGGCGGAGCAAGCGGCATCGGACGCGCAGCGGCTCTGCTCGCGGCCGAACGCGGCGCGCACATCATGATCGCCGACCGCGATCTGGCGGGAGCCGAGGCCGCAGCCCAGGAAGCCCGGACCATCGGGGGCAAAGAGGCCATTGCCGCGACGGCCGTGGATATTCGCGATCGCAACTCGATTGCGGCGGCGATGCGCGCTACTGTGGCACAGTTTGGTGGGCTTGACATCCTCATCAATACGGCGGCGATTTTTCCCTCGT
This sequence comes from Acidobacterium sp., assembly GCA_003167515.1. Taxonomy (GTDB): domain Bacteria; phylum Acidobacteriota; class Terriglobia; order Terriglobales; family Acidobacteriaceae; genus Palsa-343. The sequence goes on from PMSS01000220.1 coordinate 19,587, forward strand.
CGCCGCAGGGCACCATCAGCGATTCGATGTGGGCGACCACGCTCGACCTCAACGTGACGGCAAATTATCTGCTGGCAGAGGAAGCGGCAAAGCTGTTCGAGGCGGAGCAACTCGACGGCACTATCGTGCTCACCAGCTCGGCGAACGCGGTCGTTCCCAAGCGCGGCAGCGAGGCGTACGACGTGAGCAAGGCGGCTCTCAGCCACCTGATCCGCGAGTTGGCAATCTCGCTCGCGCCGCGGGTACGCGTGAACGGCATCAGCCCCGCAACCGTCGTGAAAGGCTCGACCATGTTTCCGCGCGACCGCGTGATCGCGTCGCTCACAAAATATGAGATTGCCTTCGATGAATCGGCGACCGACGATCAGTTGCGCGATTTGCTGGCGGGGTTCTACGCGCAGCGCACGCTGACGCATCAGCCCATTGAGCCGGATGACTGCGCGCGGGCGCTTCTGTTCCTCGCCGGGCCGCACACGCGCTGCACCACGGGGCATCTGATTCCCGTGGATGGCGGCCTGCCCGAGGCGTTTCTGCGGTGAGCCGCGGCTCCGGCCTCGAAAAACCAGCTTTGGTGGCCATCGATCTGGGCGCGGAAAGTTGCCGGGTTTCTCTGTTGCGACGGCACGGCCATGAATCCCCCATTTTGGGCCCACGCATCTCAATGGTTCGCCGCTTTGCCAATGCGCCCCAGGATGATGGCGCAGCGGGATGGCACTGGGACCTGGAGCGTATCTGCAGCGAGCTCGAAGCAGGTCTTCGCGCCTGCGCGGACCTTGCTCCGGAAGGCATCGCGAGTATCGGCGTGACCGGCTGGGCGGTCGATTATGTGCGCCTCGATCATTCCGGAAAGCCACTGGCGCCGCCGTTTTGCTACCGCGACGAACGAACCCAGGCCGCGATGGAAGCGGTCCACTCCATTCTGCCGGCAGAAAAGCTGTACGCCCTGACCGGCGTGCAGATTCAACCCATCAACACGATTTACCAGCTCTGCGCCGATAAGCGCGCAGGCGTGGCGGATTCCACGCCGTGGGTGAATTTGCCGGAGTACATCCTGAACTGGCTTGGCGCTCCACGAGTCGCGGAGTACACAAATGCCACACATACCGGGCTCGTCGATCCCGAGACTCGGCAGTGGTCCGAGCAGATTTTCAACACTGCAGGTCTGGACCTCGCGGCCGCTCCGGAGCTCGTGCCTCCAGGCTCCGTACTCGGCCCAGTGCGCAGTGATCTGCGTCGGCTGCCGGCATACTCCGCGACGCAGCTCATCGCGCCCGCCTGCCACGACACCGCGTCGGCCATTGCCGGAATCCCGGAACGCGCAGGCAACTGGGCCTACATCAGCTCCGGTACCTGGTCTTTGGTGGGCGTGCCGTTGTCGCGGACTCTGCGAACGCAGGAGGCCTTTGCGCGGGGGTTCAACAATCTCGGCTCTGCGGATGGCGGCGTGCTTTTCCATCGCGGCATCGCGGGGATGTGGCTGCTGCGGCAGTGCATGAATACCTGGGGCCAGCAGCGAACCTGGGCAATGGCGGAGCTGATCGCCGAAGCGCAGCGGCTGCCTGCGCCCGACCAGTTGCTCGACCTCGATGATCCCGCGTTGTTGCCCCCCGGCGACATGACTGCGCGCATCAACGATCAGCGCAAACAGCGGGGCCTGGCTTCCCTGCCCGCCGGATGCGCCGCAGCTCCGCACTACGCCAGCCTGATCTTTCACAGCCTCGCGGGCCGCTATGGGACCCTGATGGGCGAGATCGAGCAGATGACGGGCGCGCGACCGCACCACATCTGCGTCGTGGGCGGCGGCAGCCGGAATGAATACCTCAACGCGCTGACGTCCCAATCCACGGGACTGCCAGTGGTGCGCTGTTCCGCGGAAAGCTCCACGCTGGGTAATTTCGCCATACAATGGGCGCGGGTCGAGCAGCCTTCCGGCGCCATTCAGCCCCAGGCGATCGCCGGCAAAATCGCCGCGCTTGCGGAAGTCGAGATCGTTTAAGTTCGCTGCAACACGAGTCAGTACCAAGAGGAGTCTCGATGTCTGCTGCCATTCTTGGCGGGATTGGATGGCACATGGTCGGCGCTGCCTCCGCTGCGTCGTTCTATGCGCCCATCGAAAAGGTGAAGAAGTGGTCCTGGGAGACGACGTGGGCCGTGGCCGGCGTCTTTTCCTGGGTTCTGCTGCCGTGGATCGTGAGCCTGATCCTGCTTCCGGATTTTCATGGCTTCTACACGGGCATCGCTAACGGCGTGCTGGTCAGGACGTTTCTCTTCGGTTGCATGTGGGGCGTCGGCAATGTGAATTACGGCCTCACCATGCGCTATCTCGGCATGTCACTGGGCATCGGCGTCGCGATCGGCGTCACGCTGGTCGTGGGCACGCTGGTCCCGCCCATCATCCACGGACAGGTCGCCTATCTCTTCACCACCCGCAGCGGCCTGTTCACGATGTCCGGCGTACTTCTGGCGCTCGTTGGCATCGCCATCGTTTCCTGGGCTGGTCATCAGAAAGAACTGCGGCTGGGCAAGCGAGCCGAGGAGCTCAATCTGACTAAAGGCCTGCTGCTGGCTGTGATGTGCGGGATTTTCTCCTCCGGAATGTCGTTCGCCATTGACACTGCGAGGCCAATCGCCGCAGCCGCTCAACTGGCAGGCGTGAAACCGCTGTATGCGGCGCTGCCCAGCTACGTCATCATCATGGGCGGCGGAGCGCTGGTGAATTTCGGCTACTGTTTCGCCCGGCTTGCCTTCCGCAAAGACATTTCGTTCCGCCAGGACTGGTCACAGACGAAGCGAACGCTTCTCGTGAACAGCGCGATGGCGGCCTCAGGCGGCATCCTGTGGTATTTGCAGTTCTTCTTTTACGCTTGGGGCGCAGCCAATATTCCCGTGCATTTGAGCTACGTTAACTGGATGCTGCACATGAGCTGTTATGTGCTCTTCGGAGGGATTGTCGGCCTGGCGTTGGGTGAATGGCGTGGCGCAAGCGGCAGGCCGGTGCGCCTGCTGTGGACCGGCATGGCCGTCATCATCGCCGCAGCCAACCTTGTAGGGCTCGGCATGGCGTCTTAACAAGCGCCAAAGCCCACTTTCGACGCAGCGAGCCCCGTCTTTTCGCCAACGGACGCCGCATTTGTGCATCTGAGTATTCGCGTCGTCAATTCCCAATCGAAAGACGGAAAATTCATGCGCAGAACTTTGTTGCCCGGCACGCCTCACCCGCTGGGCGCAACACCCACCGCCATCGGAACCAACTTCGCTCTGTTTTCTGAAAACGCGACTTGCGTATCCGTTTGTTTTTTCGACGAAGCCGGCAAGCAGACCGATTGCGTGTCGCTGCGAGAGCGAACAGCGTTCGTCTGGCACGGCCTCATTCGCGACATCATGCCGGGCCAGCGTTACGGCTATCGCGTCGAGGGTCCCTGGCAGCCGGAGGCCGGGCTTCGCTTCAACGCCAACAAGCTGCTGGTCGATCCTTATGCGAAAGCCCTGACCGGCGATGTGGACTGGAAGGCGCCCATCTTTCCCTACGACGTGAAGAGCGGCAACGATCTGATCCGCGACGACCGCGACTCAGCCGATGGCGTGCCCAAGGCGATTGTCATCGATCCGCATTTTGAATGGGAAAACGCTCACCCGCCGGAAATCCCGCTCGCCGATTCGATAATTTATGAGGTCCACGTACGAGGCTTTTCGAAACTCAACCAAGGCGTGCCTGCAAAGCTGCGCGGCACCTACGCCGGACTGGCCTGCGAATCGAGCATCGCTTACCTGAAGAAACTCGGCATCACCGCGATCGAGCTTCTGCCTGTGCATCATTTCATCGACGAGGGGCACCTCGTCGATCGCGGCCTGCGCGACTACTGGGGTTACAACACGCTCAGTTACTTCGCTCCCATGTCGCGCTACAGTTCCTCCGGCGACACGGGGCAGCAGGTAATCGAGTTCAAACAGATGGTGAAGACGCTGCACATGGCGGGCATCGAGGTCATCCTCGATGTCGTCTACAACCACACCTGCGAAGGCAATCGCATGGGACCGATGCTTTCCATGAAGGGCATCGACAACACGACGTACTACCGGCAGGTGCCGGACGACCCGCGGGATTACGCGGATTACACGGGCACGGGCAACACGCTGAACGTGATGAACCCGCAGGTGCTGAAGCTGGTGATGGATTCGCTGCGCTATTGGGTCACGGAGATGCATGTCGATGGCTTCCGCTTCGATCTGGCCAGCACTCTGGCGCGCGAACTGCACGCCGTCTCCAGGCTGTCGAGTTTCTTCGATACCATCCATCAGGATCCGACCATTGCGGATGTAAAGCTGATTGCGGAGCCCTGGGACGTAGGCGAGGGCGGCTATCAGGTGGGCAATTTCCCGGTGCTGTGGGCGGAGTGGAACGGAAAATATCGCGACACCGTGCGTTGCTTCTGGAAAGGCGACAGCGGCCTGCTCTCGGATTTTGCCTATCGCCTGACCGGATCGTCGGACCTGTACCAGATGGATGGGCGCAGGCCTTACGCTTCCATCAACTTCGTCACTGCGCACGATGGCTTCACGCTGTGCGATCTGGTGAGTTACAACGAGAAGCACAACGAGGCGAACGGCGATAACAACACCGACGGCACCGACAACAACGACTCATGGAACATGGGCGTGGAAGGCCCCACCGACGATCCGGCTATCAATACCCTGCGCGAGCGGCAGATGCGCAACTTTCTGACGACGCTGATTCTTTCCCAGGGCGTGCCCATGCTGTGCGGCGGCGACGAATTCGCGCGCTCGCAAAACGGTAATAACAACGGCTATTGCCAGGACAACGAGCTGACCTGGTTTGACTGGAAGCTGACTCCGTCACGCGAACGTCTGATGGATTTCACCGCGAAGCTCATCCATCTGCGCCGCAACCATCCCAATCTGCATCGCCGCAAATTCTTTCAGGACCGCGTGATTCGCGGATCGGTTGTGCGCGACATCGCCTGGTACAACACCGACGGACGAGAGCTGGACGAGGCAGCCTGGACCACAGCCTGGAATCGCTCGCTGGCCCTGTTGCTGAACGGAAAAACTCTGGCCATCACCGATGAAGACGGTTGCCCCATCGTCGATAACAGCTTTCTCATCCTGGTCAATGCATGGGCTGAGGGAGTGGAGTTCACGCTGCCGGAGCCGCCGGCAGCCACTCCGTGGACGCAGGTGCTGGATACAGAGAACATCGACGATCCCTTTGCCGCAACAGAAGTTGGCGAAAAGTTGATCGTGGGAGGGCGAGCCCTGCGCGTCTTCCGCGACAGCAAAACGTAGCGATACAGGGCCCGCGGTCAGCCTTCTGCATAACGGGGCCGAGCCCGCGGGCGTTCTGTCCCATCCCCGGCCCAGCGTATTCACAGAGCGTCGCAAGTTGACGCCACGCCTTTTTTTATGGGTTTTCGCGTGGCTCCCGTAAGATCGAATCTGCCAGGCCATGCCTCCTTCTGCTCAGCCGCCTCGCGTGCGCTTCGCGCCGTCGCCGACAGGTTTCCTACACGTGGGGAACGCGCGCACCGCACTCTACAACTGGCTCTTTGCCCGCCACACCGACGGAGCGTTTCTGCTGCGCATCGAGGACACCGATCTCGACCGCAGCGAGATACGCCATGAGACGCAGCTGATGGAGGACCTGCTGTGGCTGGGTCTCGACTGGGATGAAGGACCCGGTGTCGAAGGTCCGCACGCGCCCTACCGGCAGTCGGAGCGGCTGGGCATTTATCGCGAGCACACTGATCGCCTGCTCACCGAAGGCAAAGCGTACCGCTGCTTCTGCACAGCTGAAGGGCTGGAGGCCGAGCGCCACGAGGCCGCTACCGCACATAAGCCACAGGTCTATTCCGGCCGGTGCCGCGCCATATCGGACGCAGACTCCGCCGCGCGAGCCGCTGCGGGAGAACCGTTCGCCGTACGTCTGCTCATCCCCGATCACCCGCTCTGCTTCCACGATATGATCCGTGGCGAGGTCGAGTTCCCCAGCGAAACGGTCAGCGATCCGATCCTCGTCCGCTCCAGCGGCATCCCGGTCTACAACTACGTCGTCACTGTCGACGACGCGCTCATGGAGATCACCCACGTCATTCGCGGCGACGATCACATTTCGAATACCCCGAAGCAGGTGGCGATTTACGAAGCTTTCGAATGGAAACCGCCGCAGTTCGCGCACCTGTCGACGATTCTCGGCAGCGATCGCGAACGGCTCTCGAAGCGCCACGGCGCGACTTCCGTAGCCAGCTTTCGCGCCATGGGCATTCTGCCCGAAGCGCTCGTGAACTACCTCGCGCTACTCGGCTGGGGAGCGGAGGGCGGCACGCGTGAGCTTTTTTCTCTGGAGGAGCTGGTGCACGAATTCCGCCTGGAGCGTGTCACAGCCTCGCCCGCGGTCTTCGACTTTGAAAAGTTGCACTGGCTCAATCGCCATTACCTCAAAGCCGCCGATCCGGAGCGGATCGCGGAGCTTGCGTGGTCGCATTTCGTCAGCGCAGGCCTGCTCCCCTCGCACACCGCCGCATGGCAAGTCACCACGGCCGCGGTCGAAGCATGGTTTGGCAAATTGCTGGCCCTGTTTCTGCCCGCCGTGAGTCAGCTCGACGATCTGCCGGTCAAGGCCGCGTTTGTCTTTCGCTTCAATCCGTCCGCGGCCCACACCGGCGACGAAAACGCTGCGATCCTGGCGACGGACGCGGCACAGAAAGTCCTCGCCGCCTTCTCTGCACGGGTCGAAGCGCATTCCGGCCCCGTCACGCCCGACCAGTTCAAAGCCTGGATGAACGAAATCAAAGCTGAAACCGGAGCGAAGGGCAGAGAGCTTTTCCATCCCGTCCGCATCGTCCTCACCGGCTCACACTCCGGTCCGGAGTTCGACAAGCTGATTCCGATCATCGAAGAGGGCAGCCGTCTCAGTCTGCCCGTTCACGTCCTCGGCGTGCGGGAGCGAATCGAACAGTTCATGAGCAACAGCCGATGAAGACAGTTCTCTGGATCGAAGAAGCCCAGCCCTCACGCCTCGCCATCGTCCTGCGTCCGCGCGGAGGAGACGGGCTGCAGGCCGATCTTGAGATAGTGAGAGATGAAGGCATCCACATCCTCGTTTCGCTGCTCACACCGCAGGACAGCGAGGAGCTGGACCTCACCAACGAAGGCAGGATCGCCCGGCAGCTGGGAATGCGATTCGTCTCGTATCCGATTCTGGATCGATGCACCCCGTCCAACCTGGGCTCATTCCGAGCGCTGGTCGCCGATCTGCGCGACCAGGTGCGGGCCGGCCATGCTGTTGGCGCGCATTGCCGCGGCTGCATCGGCCGCGCCACCGTGCTCATTGCTTCAGTGATGATCGCGCTGGGCTGGGATGCGACAGCCGCGTTGCGTCTGATCGAGCGCGCGCGCGGCTTCACCGTTCCGGATACACCGGAGCAGCTGGAATGGATCCTGAACTTCCATCTCGACGAATGACGCTGGCCTTTCCCCACTCCTGGGAAGCGCAGGTTCTGCCCGCCAGGCCCCTCATCCTCCCTCCGCGCACCTGGATTTATCCGCGCGCGGCCGAAGAGGTCGAGCGCGGTGCCCTGGAAGTGATGGTCCAGCCCGCGAACGCCCCGCAATTCCTCGCGACCTTCGCTTTGGGATTTGCCGATCCGTCCGCTCCCACCGGCGTCTGGAGCTGCCCCGATCCCGATGAGCTATGCGCCGTCGCCGGCGGCTACGCTTACATCGTCAACACCGTCGACCCGTCGCAGTTCACGCACATCGCCTTTCGTCCCGTGCTTGAAGTCCGCCCGCTGCCGGAGCATCATCTGCTGCTGTTCGCCGGACACAATGCGCTGTTGGCGTGGGGAATCGCCGGGCAAGCGTGGCAAACGCCTCGCCTCTCTTCGGAGGGACTGCGGATCACGGAGATTCGCGGCGATGAGCTCAACGGCTTCGGCTGGGACCTGATCACCGACCGTGAACTCCCCTTCACCATCGACCTGCGCACCGGGCACAGCGCTGGTCCTCACTCCGACTCGTTCAGGTAGAAACTCAGAGCCGCATCTCCCTGCTTCAGAACCCGGTAGCGAATCAGCTTTCCATACCGCTTTTCCAGCTCACGGCGCTTCTCGTGTTCCGCGATGACGATAGCCTCAGCCGCCAACACACCGGCGCAATCTCCACCCAGCAGCCCCAGCGTCGCGGCGTATTCGTCCTCTCTGGCATAGGGTGGATCGAGAAACACCAGGTCCACAGTGCGGCCCGCCTCACCCAGTCGCCGAAGCCCGGCCGCCACGCTGTGCGCCTCCAGAGCGTAATTCCCGCGAATGCCGAGTGCGCCAAGGTTACTGCGGATAGCGCGCAACGCCGCCTCCGCCTGCTCGACAAAAATCGCCTCCCGCGCACCCCGGCTGAGCGCCTCAATGCCTACAGCGCCCGATCCGGCATAGAGATCGAGGAAGACCGCGCCCTCGATGCGCGGCGCCAGCACATTGAACAGCGTCTCGCGCAGCCGGTCGCTTGTGGGCCGCGTGTCCTGTCCTCGCGGGGCATGCAAGACCCGCGACCGATACTCCCCGGCAATCACCCGCATCGTTTCTCCTCGGCAGAATCCGCCGACCCTCTACAATAAATTCCAGGAAGGAGAAGATCGAGATGCGCGCCTGGTCCCTGCCGCTCGGACGCTGGTTTGGAGTGCACCTGCGCATCCATTATTTCTTCATCCTGCTGCTTCTGTTCTGCGTGCTCACCACGAATTTCTCCGGCCTCTCCGCCTGGCGCGGCGTCACGCTGTGGTTCCTGCTTTTTGGCGCGGTACTCGGGCGCGAGGCCACGCGGGCCCTCACCGCCGCATACCATGGCCTCACGGTGCGCAGCATTTTGCTGCTTCCCATCGGCGGCCTGTTCTCGTATTCGAGCCCCGATATGGCCGAGCGCGCCGTCGAAGGATCGGCGCAGTGGGCGATGACCCTCGCCGGTCCCCTCTCCAACCTGGCCTTCGCGGGCGTGGTCGCCGCGCTCATCGCGGGCGCCACATCGCAGGTCCCCATCGCCGCGCTGCCCATCGTCACACCCGCGCATCTGATGCGCTCCGCGGTATGGCTCAACGTGGCTCTCGCACTCATCAACTTCATTCCGGCTTATCCGCTCGATGCCGGGCGCCTGATGCGCAGCGGGCTTTCGCGCAGCCGTGGCGTGGCTCAGGCCACACGCGCAGCCTCCGGCCTGGGCCAGATGCTGGGCATCGGTGCAGTCGTTGCCGGCCTCGCGCTGCTGGCCATTCCCAACACCCACCTCGCAGCCGCTGTCAGCCCATGGCTCATCATGGGAGGATTCTTTGTCTTCATCGGCGCCCAGCTCGAGGATCAGGGTGTCCTCTTTCAATCCGTCGTCGAAACGGTGCGCATGCGCGACGTCATGCTCGTCGATTTCGACACCCTCTCGCCCTCGGATACGCTCTCGGATGCGCTCTACAAGGCCATCCACAGCCTGCAGGACGATTTCCCCGTTGTGCGCGGCGCCGCCCTGGTCGGCGTCGTCTCGCGCCAAGGCATCATCCAGGCCCTTCGCCATGGCGGCAATGGCTACATCCAGGCCATCATGTCGCGCGCCTTCCAGGTCGCGCAGCCCGACGACTCGCTCGGCGCGCTCATTCGCCGCATCGGCAGTGGGCGGCTCTCCCTGATTCCCGTCGCCGAAAGCGGGCGCATCGTCGGCATCGNNATCAAGCGCATCGTCGGCATCGTCACCTGGCAGAACCTGAGCAGCAGCATGGGTTTGCTGGCCGAGTATCGCCGCCTCGAACGCACCGACAATGAACACGACTGACGAGCCCTTAGCTCCGGGCCTCTACCTCGTCGCAACCCCCATCGGAAACCTCGAAGACATTACGCTGCGCGCGCTGCGCGTTCTGCGCTCCGCCGATCGTATCGCCTGCGAGGACACGCGTCAGACCCGCAAACTGCTCGACCGCTACCAGATCACGACGCCCACCATCAGCAGCCACGAGCACAACGAGGCGAAACGCAGCCGGCAACTGGTCGAGGAGCTGAAAAACGGTGCGCGCATCGCCGTCGTTTCCGACGCGGGAACACCAGGGATCTCCGATCCGGGTATGGTGCTCGCTGCCGCTGCCATCGCCAACGGGATTCCCGTTTACCCAGTCCCCGGCGCCAGCGCCGTCCTCAGCGCTCTTGTGGCGTCAGGACTCAACACAGAACAGTTTTCCTTCGTCGGATTCCTGCCCCCGAAGGCCGGAGCGCGTCGCACCGCGCTGGAAGAGCTCGCGGCCGGATTGTCGCGCCCACCAACGCTGGTGCTCTACGAAGCCACGCATCGAATCGTCGAAACCCTGACCGACATCGAAGCGGTCTGGGGTCCGGCATGCCGCGTTGTCCTCGCGCGCGAGCTGACCAAGCTGCACGAAGAATTCCTGCGCGGTACGGTGCGCGAAGTTCGCGATCAGCTCGCCGCGCGAGAGAGCATCCGAGGTGAGATTGTGCTCCTGATCGATGCTCATCCGCTATCTGCCGGATCTGCACGCGGCGCGACCCTGCTGGAACGGCTTGCGGAACTGGAAAAGGCCGAAGGCATCGCAGAGAAAGACGCGCTGAAGCGCATCGCCCGTGAGCGCGGTGTCTCCAAAAGCGAGCTCTGGCGCGAACTGCAGCGCGAGCGCGCGCGATCGAAATAATTCCCCGGATCTCGCGGCCCATTTCCCGAAACCATTTCCGCCCACCGCACGTCTTCCTGAGCGGATGAAATTCCCTGGGAGGGAGACTCCAATGAAGACCCTGTACGTCTGCACCATTCTCGCCGCCTTGTTACTCTCCAGCGCCTTCGCGCAGCAACCAGCAGCCACACCTGCGCCCGTTCCTCCGGCCATTGTTGCGGCCACGAAAATCTTTGTATCGAATGCCGGCGCTGACGGGGGACTGTTTCCGAGCCCCTTCAGCGGCGATCCCAGCCGTGGCTACAACCAGCTCTATGCGGCGCTCAAGGCCTCCGGACAATATCAACTCGTGAGCGATCCGGCTGCCGCCGACCTGGTGCTGGAGCTGCAGCTCACGGCTCCGTACGGGCCTGCGAACGCCAGCAAGGTGAAAGGCGCATCCGATCCGCTGCCGCAGTTCCGGCTTGTCGTGTACGACGCGAAGACCCACTACGTGCTCTGGGCGTTTACCGCGACCATCGAAATCGCATTCCTGCAGAAGACGCACGACCACAATTTCGATGAGGCGCTGACATCCATCCTCTCGCAGTTCGAAGCGCTCAGCGGCAAGCAGCCGCCAGCGACGCCCTAGCGACTCGCGCTTGAACTGGTCTCATACACTAAGGGACTCCATGACGCCCACGTATGAGACCCGCCGCCAAAGCGGGGCTCACGGCGGTGATCGGAGCCGTGAACCTATATATGAGAACAGTTCTACCCGCCCGGGACCGTCACGCCCGAGCGCCGCACCCACTGTCCCCCGCGCTTCTCCAGATAAACCCAGCTCCCCGCGGAGCACAGGTGCGCACACCAGTCGTTCATATAAACCAGCGCCGCCTGGTGCTTGCTGTCGAAATACACCTCGCTGAAATAGGTAACGCCGGGATAACCTGCCCACTGCGACCGCGTCTCCGAGCTCACCTCCGCCGAGGTCTTCGAAGCGCGAAACGCGGCCGCTTCATCCGGGTGCAGCAAAGAAAACGCATGGCCGATCTGAAAAGGATCCTTCGTTAGCTGCACCCGCACATACTTGTTAGTTTCGTAGTCGCCCTCGGCTTCCTGAAATCCCCGCGGATTCTCCGGCGGTGGCTTTAGCTGGCCCAGTGGCGGGACCGCTGGATTGCGATCCGTCTCGTTGATCGTGATCGCGGCAATCGCCCACCGCGCGTTCTGATCGGGAGACATGCTGGCGAAGACATCGCCCGGCATCAGCCTCGAATAGATGGCATACGAATCGTCTGCCCGGTCCGCGGGCATCGCAATTGCGCCCTCCTCCCCGTAGTGTGCCGGAGGCGTGGGCGGCTTGCGATTATTCGCGGTTTGCGGGCTTCCGGCGATCAGCAGCGGCAGCACCAGCACCAGCACCAGCACCAGCACCAGCACAGATATAGTTCCAGAGGACAGTCGCGGCAGGCCAGAAAATCGCATGCTTGCATAGACGCTTCCCGAGGCGCAGGCGTTCCGATTTCTTTTCGGAATCAGCTTCCCTGGGGCCGCTCCCAGGCCGGCACAGGCCGCTCGCTCTCCGGCAGATCGCGCCCTTTCACCCGGTCGTAGAGGTAGGCGTCGCTCACCGTGCCCAGCGCCTCGTTATACAGAGTCACCGAGCCGGTGACTTCCTTCAGCTCTTCGACAAACCGGTGCAGCGTCGTCAGGCGATCCGCGGTCGCCGGAAACTCCGCCTTGCTGGTGCGGAAGAATTTCTGGTACCCGCGATCTACGAGGTCCGCGATTTCCCCGCAAATGACCGGCCCCGGACGCACCACCATCCGCAATCCCGCCTCGTTTTGCGCCTTTTCGAGCACAATCGCAGAGCCGTACTTTGAGATGCGCCTCTGATTTGCGCCCCCGGCAACGTCATAAACATCGAATTGACGGCGGCGAAGTTCGCTGAGAACCTCGTCCCACGTGCGCGGTCGCGGCTTTTTGAGCATGGCTGCTGTTTTCCCCTTAAATCACGGCTGCCGCTACACTGGTCTGTAGTTGCGGCCGCTGTTTCAGGGTCGCACAACGCTGCGTTGGCTGCAATTTGCCCCTGATTCCCGTGACGGACTGAAATTTTTGCAATGGCTACAATCGCCGCACCAAAATCCGGCTCACCCGGCACTACGCTTGGCACTCCGCTTCTTGCCCGGATCGGCAACACCCCCCTGGTGCGCCTCGAACACCTCACCGCCGATTTGCCCGGCATTCAGCTTCTGGGCAAGGCCGAGTGGCACAATCCCGGCGGCTCCGTAAAGGACCGCGCCGCTGCCGCTATCGTGCTCGAAGCTCTGCGCAACGAGCAGGTCTGCCCCGGAAAGCGGCTGCTGGATGCCACCAGCGGCAACACCGGCATCGCCTACGCCATGCTGGGCGCGGCTCTCGGCTTCCCGGTCACGCTCTGCATGCCGTCGAATGTCTCGCCCGAGCGCAAGCGCATCCTGCGTGCTTACGGCGCCGAGGTGCTCTGGACCGATCCCGCGGAAAGCTCCGACGGCGCCATCCGCAAGGCGCGCGAGCTTGCTGCCGACCCGCAGTATTTCTACGCCGATCAGTACAGCAACCCTTCCACCTGGCGAGCCCACTACAGCGGCACCGCCAACGAAATCCTCGAGCAGACCGGCAGCCGCATCACCCACTTCGTCGCCGGGCTCGGCACCACCGGCACTTTCATGGGCGTGACGCGCCGCCTGAAGGAAGTGAACCCGAAAATCGAATGCATCTCGATGCAGCCCGATTCGCCCTTCCACGGCCTCGAAGGCCTGAAGCACATGGCCACGGCCATCGTTCCGGCCATTTACGATCCGGGCCTTGCCGATCGCAACGTCGAAGTCGAAACCGAAGCCGCCTACGCCATGGCTAAACGCCTGGCCCGCACTGAGGGCCTGCTGGTCGGGATCTCCGCCGCCGCCGCCGTTGCCGCATCGCTGCGCATTGCCGAAGAGCAGTCCGCGCTGGGAAAAGAAGCTGTGATTGTTACAATTTTGCCCGATGCGGCAGACAAGTATCTCAGCGAAAGGTTCTGGGGGGAGTAGCTTGTTGCGATTGAGCCAGCAGGTGTACGACGCGCTCCGCGAACATGGAGAGCAGACCTACCCCCATGAATGCTGTGGTGTGCTCCTCGGCCGCTTCACCTCCGAAGACGGCCGCTCCGTCAACGATGTCGAGGACGCCATCCGCGCCGGCAACACTCGCACCGACTCCGCCCACAACCGTTACAACATCGCTCCTCATGAGCTGGTGAAGATCCAGCGCACCGGCCGCGAGCAGGGCCTCGACATTGTCGGCTTCTACCACTCCCATCCCGACCATCCCGCGCAGTGGTCGCCAACCGATTTCGCTGAAGCCCACTGGATCGGCTGCAGCTACGTCATCACTGCCGTCGAAAAAGGCGCGGCCCGGCAGACGAATTCGTTTCTGCTCACCGGAGCCACCGAAGACGACAAGGCATTCCAGAACGAGACCATCGAAGTGACCGGCCAGCTCGATCCCGGCCTTGAACCCGAGCTCAAGGCAGACATAGCCTGAGGTTTTGCTGCACAATAATAAGGTGAAGATGGTCTGCACACCCCAGGCTGCCCGCAAATCCGCGCGCTGTACAGGACTCTGTACGGTGGCACGACGCCCGTCGTGCCGATAGCGCCGCTTCGTCCCCTTTGAACCGACCTTTCGCAGCCTGCCCGAGGAACGAAAAGCCATGACCATCGAAATCCCCACACCTCTGCGCGTTTACACCGCCAACCAATCCGCCGTCGCCGTGGACGCGAATACTGTCACTGAAGCGGTCTCCGCCCTGCTCGCCCGCTATCCCGAATTCAAGAAGCACCTCTACACGCCTGACGGCAAACTCCGCTCCTTCGTCAACCTCTACCTCAACGACGAAGACGTCCGCTATCTTCCCCAGGGCGAAGAGAGCGCGGTCCAGCCCTCCGACACACTTTCCATCATCCCCTCAATCGCCGGCGGGGGACTGGCCGTCCAGGCGGGCGCGCCTTCGGCGTAAAGACGCATCGGTTGCAACCAGGCCGGTCCCCCTTGCACCTGAGCGCCTCGAAGCCGCATCCTTAAGGAAGACCCATGGCCACTACCATCGAACCCATCACTCTGCCGCAGCTTTCGAACGACGAGATCGCCCGCTACTCACGCCACCTCATCCTGCCTGAGGTGGGCATGGAGGGCCAGCAGAAGCTGAAGGCCGCCAAAGTTCTCTGCGTCGGCACCGGCGGACTGGGCTCACCCCTCGCGCTTTATCTCGCCGCAGCCGGCATTGGCACGCTCGGCCTGGTCGACTTCGACGTCGTCGACTCCAGCAACCTGCAGCGCCAGATCATCCACAGCACCAAAGACGTCGGCCGGCCCAAGATCGATTCCGCAGCCGAGAAACTCATCGCGCTGAACCCCTTCCTCAACGTCGTCAAACACGAGACGATGCTCACCAGCCAGAACGCGCTCGATATTATCCGCGACTATGACGTGGTCGCCGACGGCACTGACAATTTCCCCACGCGCTACCTCGTCAACGACGCCTGCGTGCTCACCGGCAAACCGAATGCCTACGGCTCCATCTTCCGCTTCGAAGGCCAGGCCAGCGTCTTCGCCACCGAGCACGGCCCCTGCTACCGATGCCTTTATCCGGAACCGCCACCCCCAGGGCTCGTCCCCTCCTGCGCGGAAGGTGGCGTGCTCGGCATTCTGCCCGGCCTCGTCGGCGTGATCCAGGCCACCGAGGTCATCAAGCTGATCCTCGGCAAGGGCGAGCCGCTCATCGGCCGCCTGCTCCTGGTCAACGCGCTCGACATGCGCTTCCGCGAGCTGAAGCTGCGCAAGAATCCCGACTGCCCCGTCTGCGGCACGCACCCCACAGTGACCCAGCTGATCGACTATCAACAATTTTGCGGCATCGTTCCGGAGACAAAAATGGCGCCTGTACAAAACGGCATTCCTCAAATGAGCGTGAAAGAACTCAAGCAGCGCCTCGACCAGGGCGACGACCTCTTCATCCTCGACGTTCGCGAGCCCTTCGAATATCAGATTGCCCGGATTGAGGGCCAGATCGACGGCCAGGCCGGCAGCCATCTCATCCCGCTCGGCGATCTACCCAAACGCCTGAGCGAGCTGAACCCGGCGCAGGAAATCGTCGTACAGTGCAAATCCGGCGGACGCAGCCAGCGTGCGGCCGAATTCCTGGCGAAGAACGGCTTCGCGAAGCTTCACAACCTTGCCGGCGGTATCACCGCCTGGTCGAGCGAGATCGACCCCAAAGTCCCGAAGTACTGAGTCCGCGTGTAGGACCCCATCAACCCCACACGTTGAACAGGAAGATCGTGTAGGGATCCCCGGCGATCTGGTCTATTGTCGATCGAAATGCATCATGATCGATCTTCAGCAAATCCGCTGCCGCGTTGATGGTATTGGACGCGCGAGCCGCCGCATTGGGATCCGAGGGCCTGGCCAACGTATTCCACAGCGACAGGATCTCCTGGGCGCCGCGCAGCGAGAGTGGGGTCAGCGTGGACAGGCCGTCTCCCAAATAGATCCATGCCAGAGCCTGGCTGACGCAGTCGATCACGTAACTGAAATCGAAATTCGTTCGGATCGTCAGGTCAATCGGATCGCTGTAAGCCAGTTGGGTGATGGTGGTAACCCCCTCGTCCCTGAACCGCTCGGCATTGGTCTTCGTCACAGCATTGAGCTTCTCGAGCTCATTGGCGACTTGTTGATCGTCGCCGAGTTTCAGTTGCTGCGTCACGAATCGTCGCCCGATGGTGAAGAGCGTCGTAGTAGGAAACGACCCGAGAAAAAACGCTATCGGGATGGCTGCCGGAACTCCGAAAATTTTATTGTTGTTGTCCTGGACCGCGCTCAAAGCCCACGCAAACGGAACCGCCAGCAGGATGCGGAAAATGTAGTAATAGACGTCGCTGGTCGTGAAATCGCGGCGCCGCAGGCGATCCAGTTCATCGGAGATTACCCACACGAAGGCCCCGGCCAGCGCGGCCGCCGCCAGCGCCCGCATGCTCGTTCCCGGCCCCCCCGCGTTCGCCGCCCACTCGCGCAGCATCCGCTGCGCCCAGCATGCCGCCCCTGCAGTCAGAACCGTCAGCATCAGCACCGGGCCGAAATAGTAGTGGCGACCATACCATTTGTAAAAGTCCTTGCTAAAGCTCTTCAGATAGGGCTTCCATACCGCCTCGGCATACCAGTTCCCGTTTTCCGGCTGCTGTAGCTTCACCGGAGCAGCGCCCTGCGGGCCGCCACCAGGCCGGAATTGCTGATAGTAGTAAACGATTGGATCGCCAGCGAGCACGCCAAACAGACGATCCGCACGAAATCGCCATTGCTTCAAGAGAAAGCGTCCGATCGGATAAAGCACAACTAACACACCAATTACGCACAGGATCTCAATCAGCAGCGTGTCACGACGCGCATTCGACCCCAGCGTCCAAACGCTGGCTGGCGCCTGCGCTGACGCTGCCGGAACACACAAAGCAACGAAAATACCGGCGCACGCTGCGGTAACTACTGCTCTCGACAATCTGCGAATCATATCGCCTCCCGGACGCAGGAATATCCTGCGACGGCAATGGATGGATCACGCAGATTTCGAGGAAAACCGAACCGCTGGTTTGGTCGCCTGTACGGACCGGCGAGGAGATTCACGCAATTAACGCACCGATTTAACTCAGCTGTCAATAGTCTTTTCGTTCGTTTTTCTGTGAAATTCGGGGCCTTTGCCCACCCCCGGAGCCCCCGTATACTCCACTTGCCCGGCAATGCTGACTGCTTTGGATTCCCCCTGGTAAGCCCATCCGCGTAGCCGGCGAAAGTTGTCGGGGACTCTATGGATTTATTCGCTCTGCGGTTGCTCTTTATCCTTATTTTTGCGGTTGCCTGCTGGTTCTTTCGCCCCTTCGGTCTCGATCAGTGGACGGCCGCAGGCCTCGGCACCGTCATTTCCGGGCTCATCATCATCTTTGAGCTGCGCGTCCGCGCCCTCACGCTCCGGCGTCTTCTCGGTGCGGTCGTCGGCAGCCTGTTCGGCATCATTGGGGCCTTCCTCTTCTCGCTCGTGCTCCGCAACAGCCTTCCCGAAGGACACACCCGCAGTCTGCTGCAGATCGTAGTTCTGCTGCTTATGACCTACATCGGCCTCGTGGTGGGCGCCAACAAGGGCGACCTGCTCAACCTCGCCGCGCTCGGCGGGGTCTTCACCGGCGAACGCACCATCAGGCGCGATACGAAGATCCTCGACACCAGCGCCATCATAGACGGCCGCATCGGCGACATTGCCGAAACCGGATTCCTCGAAGGCACCCTCATCGTCCCCGAGTTCGTCCTGCGCGAATTGCAGATGGTCGCCGATTCCTCCGACTCCTCCAAGCGCCAGCGCGGCCGCCGCGGCCTCGATGTCCTCCAGCGCATGCGGGAAAACGCGCAAATCACCGTCCAGATCGTCGAAGAAGACTATCCGCAGGTCAAAGAAGTCGACCTCAAGCTCATCGAGCTGGCCAAACACCTCGAGGCCAAAATCGTCACCAGCGACTTCAATCTGAACAAGGTCGCCCAGGTCCGCGGCGTCGGCGTGCTCAACATTAACGACCTCGCCAATTCGCTGCGGCCCGTAGTTCTGCCCGGCGAAAAGATGCGCATCGTGGTTATGAAGGAAGGCAAGGAGTACGACCAAGGCGTCGGCTATCTCGACGACGGCACCATGGTGGTCGTCGATCACGCCCGCCGCCTGATCGGCCGCTCCGTGGAGATCGCCGTCACCTCGGTCCTCCAGACGACCTCAGGCAAGATGATCTTCGGCCGCCTCGACGAAGCCTCGCGCCCCGAAGCCGCCCGCGCCTCTGTCGAGGTTGCAAACTAAATCGACCTTCCGGGCAACGCGTGAGCGAGCAGGCAGGATTACGCAACTCTTACATTCCACACCGGTCTGGCTGCCATAAGGTAAAGGCTGGAGCACTGTTTCCTCATGTCCACCTTCGCTGAGGTCCCCGCGGATACCGTCCGCGCCGATTCCGAGACGCTCGAGCAAACTCGCTCTGCGAAGCTGAACGTGATTTTCGCCGTCACCCTGACCATCTTTCACATCGGTGCCATCGCCGCGCTCTTCTTCTTCAGCTGGAGCGCCCTCGCCGTCTTCCTGGTCCTCTGGGTGCTCGGCCAAAACGTCGGCATCGCGATGAGCTACCACCGCCTGCTAACGCATCGTGGCTACAACACCCCGAAATGGGTCGAATACGCCATGGCGCTTTGCGCGACCCTCGCCCTGCAAGGAGGCCCCATCTACTGGGTCGCCGTGCATCGCATGCATCACCAGCTCACTGATCGCCCCGGCGATCCGCACTCCCCGCGCGACGGCAAATGGTGGTCGCATATGGGCTGGATTCTGCACGGCTCCCTGCACAATCGCAACCCGCTCCTTGCGCGTTATGTTCCCGACCTGATCAACGACCCCTTCTACGTCTGGCTCAGTCGCTGGCACTGGGTTCCGGTGACGGTGGTGGGCATCGCGCTGTTCTTCATCGGCGGTTGGTCCTGGCTCCTCTGGGGAATTTTCCTCCGCATCACCCTCGGCCTGCACGCGACCTGGCTGGTCAACTCCGCCACCCACATGTGGGGCGCGCGCCGCTTCGCTACCCGCGACGACTCGCGCAACAACTGGTGGGTAGCGCTCATCACCGGCGGCGAAGGCTGGCACAACAACCACCACGCGCATCCCGTCTCCGCCAGCCACGGCATGGCCTGGTACGAGCTCGACTTCAACTACTGGGGCATTCGCCTGCTCGGCTTTCTGGGCCTCGCGAAGAAAATCAAAGTCCTCGGCCCCGATGGCGGCCCCGCCC
This sequence comes from Acidobacterium sp., assembly GCA_003167515.1. Classification (GTDB taxonomy): domain Bacteria; phylum Acidobacteriota; class Terriglobia; order Terriglobales; family Acidobacteriaceae; genus Palsa-343. The sequence goes on from PMSS01000220.1 coordinate 39,123, forward strand.
GCATTCTGCATCCGTAATTCCCTTTTCAATCCCCCATTTCAATCTTTGGATTGTTCTCTCCCCCAGCCCTCCGCTGGTAGACTCGCGGGAATGATCACCAGGCAAGCTGCCCGTCTTCTCCTTCTGCCGTTCGTGGTTTCCCTCGCCTGCGCGCAGACCCCTCCTCACCTGTTCTTTCGCGTGACGCTCGACCCCGGCATGCAGAAACCCGCATCGGGACGCGTGCTGATCTTTCTCGAAGCTGGCAGCGGCGCAAAGCAGGTCAGCGCGAATGAATTCAAGCCCTCGGCGACCTCGATCGCCGCGAGAGAAATCTCCCTGGTCCCAGGTTCTTCGATCGATGTCGATGTCGACGACGTCGCGTTTCCGGCTCCCTTCTCTTCGCTGAAGCCCGGGACTTATCAGGCCCAGGCCGTACTCGACGTCGGGCATACCTATTCGTACAATGGCCCCGCGGCAGGCGACCTCGAAAGCTCCGTCGTTCCGCTTCGCGACTGGACTCCCGGCTCTGGCGCCGAACCGACCTTCGTGCTGGACCACGCGATGGCGGCGCCCGCCCCGCGCCCGCTGCCGCTCAAACCCGATGAGATCGCCGCGGCCGGGAAATTCGTGACGCCGGTCGATTTCGTCAGCCCCGCCCTCACCGCATTTTCCGGCCGCGAGACGCATATTCGCGGATGGGTTGTCCTGCCTCCGGGCTACACCGAGCATCCGCGTGAACATTACCCCACCGTCTACTGGACCCACGGCTTCGGCGCGAAACTCGACACCATCCGTCCCTCCGCTCTGATGATTGCGAGCCGCATGGCTGCCGGCAAAATGCCGCCCATGATCTGGATTTTTCTCGACGAATCGCTGCCCACCGGCACGCACGAGTTCGCCGACTCCGTGAACAACGGGCCGTGGGGCCAGGCGCTCACCGCGGAGTTCATTCCCTGGATCGAGTCGAAATATCGCATGGACGCGAGGCCCTCCGGCCGCTCTCTCGAAGGCCATTCGTCCGGCGGATGGGCCACTCTCCAGCTGCAGGTGAATTATCCGAAGATTTTCGGTGGCACATGGTCCACCTCTCCTGACCCCAGCGACTTTCATGACTTTTCCGCCATCGATATTTACGCTGATCACGCCAACGTCTATCGCCGGCCCGACGGCACGCCTTATCCCATCGTGCGCGATCACCAGCAAGTCATCGCAACCTTCGAGGAGCTCGGCCAACAGGAGGCGGTCCTTGGCCCGTATGGCGGCCAGGTCGCCTCCTTCGAGTGGGTCTTCTCGCCACGCGGAGCCGATGGCCGCCCGCTCCAGATGTTCGATCGCCAGACGGGCGATGTTCATCCGGAGGTTGTCGCCTACTGGCGCGATCACTACGATCTGGCGCACATCGTGGAGGCAAACTGGTCCACGCGAGGTCGCGACCTCAAAGGAAAAATCCATCTCATCGTCGGCACCGCGGACACCTTCTACCTCGACGGAGCCGCGCACAGATTTGAGGCCGTTCTCACCAGCCTCAACGGCGAACCCCATTTCACCTACCGCGAAAACCGCACCCACTTCGATCTGTATGAAGAGAATGGCGACCGCATGGCGATGATGGATGAGATTGCCGAGCAGATGTATGCGATGGCGCGGCCATCGGCGCACTGGAAGCGCCCTGCCGGGGCACCCGCTCCGATCCTGCACCCTTGAGAGCGGCGATGAAGATACGTCCAACGGAAGTGATGGTCGTGGCGGTGCTGATGTTCATTGCCGCGGCCATCGCGGCGGTCGTCAGCTTCTCGTTATTCGTTCCTGGCACTCCGCTCGACCGAATGTGGATCCTCAACACCGCGGCCCATGAAGCCTTCGCCGCACAGGCTGGCCACGCGGCGACGATTCTGCTTCTGGTTGGTGCTCTCGCCGCCGCAGCGGGCGTGGGTCTGCTGCGCGCGCGACTCTGGGCTTGGCTTCTCGCGATCGCGATCTTCGCCGTGAACGCCCTGGGCGATGTCGTGGCTCTGCTCTTCACCCGCGACTGGCCGAGAGGCCTTGCAGGAATTCTGATCGACGCGCTTTTGCTGTTCCTTCTGCTGCGCGCGAAAGTGAGGGCGTTCTATCTGAATCGGGCCTAGCTACTGTTTGTCGGCCCACTCCTCGAGTTGCTGCGGATCGCCGATCCCTCCGGCGATCATGCGCTCGATCATCGCGTGCATCGCCAGCAACGGAACCGGCCGCGCGATTTCCACCGGAGCGGATTCGCCGGGGAACCGCACAATCAGCGTCGGCCGCGGATCGAAATACCCATGCCCGGACGCCTGCTCGTCTTCCTTCGTCCAGCCAAAGCTGTCCCTCCAGATGCCCACACGCCAGCTATGGTCCGAGGACACGATCAGCGTCGTCTCGCCTGCGGAACTCGTTGCGTTGAGCGCCTGCAGAAGATCGCCGAGCGAACGATCCGCCAGCGCCAGATTGTCGATGTAGCTGCCTCCGATCGCGACGCGCCCCGTCCTCCGATCGTAAAAACCGGGCGGATGCGGCAGGTAAAGATGCACGAATGCGAAGCCGATGTTTTCATCCGTGACGAGCCGCCGGGCCGAGGACAGCATGCCCGCAAAGATTTCAGCCTCGCTCGGCGCAGGCTCGTAGCGCTCGTGCAACGCACGCGCCCAGATAGCGTGGACAGGAGCCGTGACATTGCCCCACGTCGACTTGTCGCGGGAGAGATGCTCGCCGAAAACAATCAGCCGCTCCGAACAGTAATCCAACTGACCTCGGAGTATCCGGCAGTAAGGGTTGTAGTCGCCGGAGACGCCCGTCGTCCAACCTTCCCGTTGCGCCTCCCCAAACAGCGTCGCATTGCCGTCGAAGGTGACCCAGGGCCCCCTCGTCGCAGACCGGTAGCGCAGATCTCCAGCCTCCGTGCTGCGCGTGTCGACGAATGGCTTGCCCACGAAGAGCGATGGAATAATCTGCTCAGTGAAATAGCCGTCCGGCTGCATTTCGGAGAAGGTCACGCTTTCGCCGCGCATCCGATCCAGGTTCGGCAATTCCAGCCCCGGCCAGCGATGCACAAATACCTGGTCGTACGACATTTCGTCGAAGAGCAGCCACACAATACGCCTGTGCACCGCAGCCGCGGCAGGCAGCGGCTTGTGAAACTCCGCCTGGTCGTGCGGCTGATGCGCGAACCCCGCCACCACCAGCGCAGGCAACACCCAAAATATAGAAAAGCCCAGCAGCAGAACCGCAACCCGCAATCCGCGAACCGCCGCAACGTACCAGCGCGACGCGATCAGCCAGATCGCAAGCAGCGTTCCGGCGCCCCCCGC
>PMSS01000105.1 GCA_003167515.1 Acidobacterium sp.
CCAGGTTCATGGATTTCATTTGCGGTCCTGACCGATTTTTTCACGTCTTCCGGACCTTGAGCGATCCTGTCCATCATCTCCGACAGCGCGCGGGCAACCGCTTAGGCACGCCTGGAAGATCAGTATTGATATGTCGGCTTCTGTTTACTGACCGGCGGCGAGGTCAGATTTCAACTGTTGACTTCAGGCCGAAGCACTCATCGAGCCGGAGTCTCGGGGTCAAGCCCCACCATGCGGCGGCCCTCTTCGCACAGCCGAAACACCCCCAGAGAACTCCAAATTCAACAAAAATTCCCCAAACTCCCAAATGTGGAAAATCTGTCAAGTCCCCATCCCAAACTCCAAAGTAATAACCCCACATTCCAATCCACTTACAAGCCAACTTACGCCAACAAAGTTGGCAGTTTTTTCCTCTGAACCTGCTATCCTTAACTTAATAGAGTAAAGAAAGACAAAGCTGCCATCGGGCAGCTTTTTCGCTTAGCAAGAGAGGAGGTGCGAAGCCCATGCCACACCAGGCTTATCTCGCGGAAATCAGTCCTGCGTCCAGGAACCTGCTCCGTGGCGCAGCCCCCCTCCCAGCCAACCCGTCCGGTGCCCTGTGCCCGGAGCCCTGTGCTGGGCCCTGTGCTCTGACACTCGCGAATGATTCATTCGCACTCGCGAGCCAACAGACCTGTTTTCATAGCGCGCCAGGTACCGTAAAAAAAGAGTTACCATCCAACCCCAACAAAACAAGGGGCGAGCGGGAACAGCCCCTGGGGGGTGGGGGTACCCCCATTTCCCCTCGCTTCGGATACACTGAATGCTTCCGCCATGAACCCGCTCATGCACTTCGACAATCTGGCGTCCACCAAAGACGATATGGTCGCCTTCATCGCAGGTCATGGCATTCGCCGCGTCCCCGCTCACGCCGGAGACGACATTCCCTCCATCCTCTGGGAAGATGAATCCAATCCCGACAGCTGGAAAGATTTCGTCGAAACCGCAAAGGCCGCCGGCGCAGCCTTCATCACCATGAGCGACGTCGTCCTCGAAAAAGAAGACGTCGAGCTGCTCATCGAAGAGGTCCAGGAGCAGGAATACCACGTCGAAATGGTCACCGGTGCTAACGACCTCGACGAAGCGCAGACCCTCGTCGGCCACATCGGCAAGGTCGGCCACCTGCAGCTCGGCTTCCCTCATCAGGGCATCATGTTCCTCTACGAAACATCGACCGAATGGTACGACCGCTACCAGCAGCTTCTCGATTCGGTCGGCGATCTCGGCGACATCGTCTTTGAAGATGAAGACGAAGACGAGCAGCCCTGAGCAGATCGTGCCCGCCTCAGAAGAAGTGGATGTCGTGAGCGCGTCGGAAACCGTTCCAGGCCCGGCCGAGCCAGCTGTGCAGCCGCGCCAGCGCTGGCTCCTGAGCCCCTGCAGGGCCGAAGAAGCCAGTCTCCTCGCCAGCGAAGCGAAGATTCCGCTGTTAATAGCCGAGTTACTACTCGCTCGCGGAATCCGCAGCGCCGCCGAAGCCGAGCAGTTCCTCAACCCCCGCATCGAGCACCTTCTCGATCCGTATTCGATGCTCGGAATGGAGCGAGCCGTCGAGCGTATCCAACGCGCCATCGCCGCGCAGGAGCCGATCCTCATCTACGGCGACTACGACGTCGACGGCACCACCGCAACAGTTCTGCTCAAGACCGCCATCGAGATGCTCGGTGGCGCAGCGCACTTCCACATTCCGCACCGCCTCCGCGAAGGCTACGGAATGCAGCGCGAGATTCTCGAAACCGCCGCCCGCGAAGGCGTTCGCCTCATCATCAGCGTCGACACCGGCATTCGCGCCTTTGCCGCCGCCGACGCCGCGGCTGAACTCGGCCTCGACCTCATCGTCACCGACCATCATCTGCCCGAGCCGCAACTCGGCGTGCCTCGCGCCCTCGCGGTTCTCAACCCCAACCAGCCCGGCTGCGGATACGCCTGCCGCCATCTCTGCGGCGCCGGCGTCGCGTTCAAGCTCTCGCAAGCGCTGCTCGAAGCCTGGGATCTCAACCGCGCGCGGACGAAGATCCTGCCATCGTTTCTGAAGATGCTGGCCATCGCCACCATCGCCGACGCTGTGCCGCTGCTCGGCGAAAATCGCGTCTTCGTCGCGCTCGGCCTCGCTGAATTGCGCCGTCCCGTCGGCCTCGGCCTGCGCGCCCTGATGCGCGAAGCGCAAATCGACACGGCCCGCCGTCCGCTGACGCCGATCGACGTCGCCTTTCGCCTCGCGCCCCGCATTAACGCCGCTGGACGCATGGATATCGCCACCGAGGTCATCGAACTCTTCACCACCCGCGACGGAGGCCGCGCCAACGACCTCGCCGCGAAACTGGAGCGGCTCAATCAGGAGCGCCGCGCCGCTGAAGCCGCGATGCTCGCCGAGATCACGAGCCGCCTCGACGAACCCTGCTTTCGCGATGCGCGCTGTATCGTGATGGACGGCGACAACTGGCATCGCGGCGTGATCGGCATTCTCGCCTCGCGCATCGTCGATCAGACCGGCAAGCCGGCAATTGTCGTCACTCGTGAAGGCGGCGAAGCCTACGGCTCAGGCCGGTCGATCGCCAGCTTTCATCTGCTCGAAGCGTTCGAAAGCTGTCACGAACTGTTCACCCGCTTCGGCGGGCACGCGCATGCTGTCGGCTTTTCCCTGCCCTCGGACCGCGTCGAAGAATTGCGCTCCCGCCTCGCAACCTACGCCGCCGAGCGTTTGCGCGACGAAGACCTCGGCAATCCGCTGGAGTGCCATTCCGAGTTGCAACTCGACCAGATCACTCCGGCTTTGTTCTCCTGGCTGCGGCGCCTCGAACCGTTCGGAATGGGCAACGAAGAGCCGGTCTTCGTCGCCCGCAACGTGCGGGTCCTCACCACGCCGTTGTTTATGAAGGAGAAGCATGCGCGCCTTCGCGTTGCCCAGGGCACCACTTTCTCCGCCGTCGGCTGGAATCTCGCCGACTGCGTGCGCGAACTGCGACTCGGCCCGGAGTCCTTTGTCGACCTTGCGTGGCGGCTGCGCGAGAACGACCATCCGGATTTCGGCGGGATCGAGCTGGAGATCGCCGGCATCCAACCTGCAGGCGTTCCGCGTGATCCACCGGCGCAGACTACGTAAATTCACAGGCCGCGCCTCGACACCGAACGGCGCGCATTTTACTGTTGATCCAGGAAGCCTTCCGTCTTAGAAAGAATCGAGGTCCTCATGACCGCGTCTGTGGCCACGCTACCGGAAACTCTCAGCGCAGAAGAACTGCAACAGATGGACGCATACTGGCGCGCCTGTAATTACCTCTGCGCCGGCATGATCTACCTATACGACAATCCGTTGCTGCGCGAGCCTCTAAAGCCCGAAAACATCAAAAAGCGGCTGCTGGGCCACTGGGGTTCTGATCCTGGACAGACGTTTCTGTGGGTGCATCTGAATCGACTCATTCGCAAGCTCGACCTCAACATGATTTACATCGCCGGCCCCGGCCACGGCGCCCCCTCCATGCTCTCCAATGCCTGGATGGAAGGCACGTACTCCGAAATCTATCCGGACAAGAGCCAGGACTTGCCAGGACTGGAAAAGTTCTTCCGCGAGTTTTCGTTCCCCGGCGGCATCGGAAGCCATTGCACACCGGAAACGCCCGGTTCGATCCATGAAGGCGGCGAACTCGGCTACAGCCTTTCCCACGCGTTTGGAGCGGCTTTCAACAATCCGGATCTCATCGTTAACTGCGTCGTTGGCGACGGCGAGGCGGAAACCGGACCGCTGGCCACTTCCTGGCACAGCAACAAGTTTCTCAATCCTGCTCGTGACGGGGCCGTGCTGCCTGTTCTGCACCTGAACGGCTACAAAATCGCCAATCC
>PMSS01000287.1:0-17034 GCA_003167515.1 Acidobacterium sp.
ACTACGGCCTCACCTCCAACGACGTCGTCGATACGGCCCAGGCGCTCCAGATCAAAGCCGCCTCCGCCATCCTGCGCGACGGCATCGAACGCCTCATCGCCGTCCTCAAAACCCGAGCCCTCGAATTCAAAGAAACGCCGATCGTCGGCCGCACCCATGGAATGCATGCCGAGCCCACCACCTTCGGCCTCAAGCTTCTCAACTGGTATGCCGAAATGCTGCGCAACCAGCAGCGCTTCGAGGCTGCCGCGGAACAGATGCGGGTCGGCAAACTCTCCGGCGCAGTCGGCGCCTTCGGGCACATCGGCCTCGAACAGGAAGAGCGTATCTGCGCCCGTCTCGGACTCACGGCAGCCCCCATCGCCACCCAGGTCATCCAGCGCGACCGCCATGCATACTACATCGCGACGCTCGCCGTCATCACTGCGACCCTCGACAAAATTGCGACCGAAGTGCGCCACCTGCAGCGCACCGAAGTCCGCGAGGCCGAGGAGTATTTTTCCGAGAAGCAAAAGGGCTCGTCGGCGATGCCGCACAAGCGCAATCCCATCACCGCCGAGCAAATCAGCGGCCTCGCCCGCGTCGTCCGCGCCAACTCCCAGGCCGCGCTTGAAAACGTAGCCCTATGGCACGAGCGCGACATCTCGCACTCCTCCGTGGAGCGCATCATCCTGCCCGACTCGACCATCCTCACCGACTATCTCCTCGCGAAGACCGCGGACCTGATCGACAACCTCGTCGTCTACCCCGCGCGCATGAAGAAAAATCTCGACTCCACCGGCGGACTCATCTTCAGCGGCCAGCTGCTGCTGGATCTGGCCGAAGCCGGAATGCTCCGCGAGGACGCCTACCGCCTGGTCCAGAAGCACGCTATGAACGCCTGGCAGAACGACCTGTCCTTCCGCGACCTCGTCGCCTCCGATCCGGAAATCGCCAGCCGCCTCAGCCCCGACCAACTAGCCCGCACCTTCGACCTCAACCGCCAGCTCGCCAACGTTGACGCCATCTTCGCCCGCGTCCTCGGCGACGGCGAAGGCCACGAGTACGGCCCCTGATTAGGCCTACTCCACCACAGGCCGCCACCCACCCAGCACAAACGCAGGATCGCTGTACTCCTTCACCGTCTCCGCATCCGCCGCCATCGTCAGCTGCTTCGAAGCCGCATGCCGCTGCGATACATCGACAGGCCGCCCATCCATATCCGTGCTGTTGAACTCCCAAAGATGCAAGTGCGACGTATCGTCCTCAATCGGCCCCCATCCCACAGCAGCCACGCCCTTCAGCCGGCAATTAATCAGCACCGCCTCCGCATACGGATAATTCAGCCCATGATTATTCGGCAGCCTCGCCAGCACTGCCGCAACCGCCGCCCGAGCTGGCGCAGAAGACCCAGCCGGCGCCGCCGCCTGCGTAGCCGAAAACCCCCGTTCCCGCGCAATGAACGTGCAGTTCACAAACACATTTCCGTGGTTCGCCTCCGTGTTGCGAATCCACATAAACGGTCCCACCGACTGAATCTCGCAGTGATCGAAGAACGCCGGCCCCACCCCCAGAATCGTATCGCCGTCACCGATGATTTTCGTATCCGTCAGATACACGGGCCCGCGCAGGTTCAGCGCGTCCCCTGAGCCCTTGATGTTCATGTGGCTCACGATGTTCTTCGATCCGTAGATCAGCAGCCCCTCCGCCTGCCCAAAGTAATAATTGCTGACCGAAAAATTCGTCAGCTCGATGCCCGTCGAGTCATAGACAGAAAACGCGCATCGCCGGTTCGGTCCCGGCATCGGCGGGTTGAACGCGCTGTTGTCGCCGTACCCCACCTGCACCTTCTCGCGATCCTCGCCGCGAAAGGTCAGGTTCTCCTTCTTCTCGAAAAACACAATCTCCTCATACGTGCCGTTCCTGATGAAGATCGTCACCCGCTGCGCCGGATGGTCCGGCGCCCAGTCCACCGCGCCCTCGACCGTGTTGAAGTCGCCGCTGCCGTCCGCCGCGACCACCACGCGCCGCGCATTCGCCGGCGGAGGCGCCGCTTTCGTCGAGAACGTCCACGCACGGTCCGTCGTGAAGCCCGCGAAACCGCCCTCAGCCGTCGTCAGCACGCCAGGGTCGATCCGCACAATATATCTGTGGTGATAGAGCAGCACATTGTTGTGCAGATAAATCGTCGCCAGGTTGCCATGAACGATCACCGGATAGAAATGGAAATCCGGCAAGCCACCAATCGTCGTCAGCTGGTAATGATCGAGATCCGCGGGCGTCGTCCGCACGGCAGGCGTGGTTGTGGTCGGCGACGTAGGAATCGCCGGGTCCAGAGGTATGGTCGCGGCCGGCGTAACGCGCCGCGCCGGATCGGGCCCCGCCGGAATGCTCAGGTCGAGCGTGTCCACCAGCGTGTGTCCGGCCGCATCGTACACGCGAATCAACCCGGACTTTCCAATCGCCGGCTGGCTCGCGAAAGTCAAAACCAGATGCGTATCTGGATTGACGCCCTTCGCCTTATCGGCCGGGAAACAGGTTTGCGCCTCGCCGTTCCCGGCAAACAACAACCCGGCAAACAACAGAACCAGGCCCGCCCACGCGATGAACACAAGGATCCGGAAGCGTGATCTCCATGAACTTCGCACCCACCTTTATAGCCGCGTCCCCCTCACATCAGCAATCGGGCAGACTCTCCGGCAGTCTCTGAAATCCGCGCCCCGAACGAACCCGTCCTCCCACAGAAGTTGCACTTCCCCTGTGCAAGACCTTACATACGACGCGGCTCGCTGCCTGCCATCCTTCAGGAATAGCAACATCCCTCCTTGTGGGTGAGGCCCGCTTCTCCACCCCAGTTGCGGCGGGTCTTTTTTCGTTAACGTGGAATTCTGCTGGTCGACCGTTTGGTGCGACAACAAACCACATCACCTGAGACTATGCCGCCGCCTGGCGGCGTAGCCTCTTGACCTGTACGGCAACCCTCCCTTTAAGACGCCACCGTCAGCGCGTATAATTCCCGCCGAAGTCGGCCATCCAGAAGCGGGCCTCTTTTCCCTGAGCGCGCTGTGGGGATCAGGAGGGCGATATGGAAGTAGTACTGTGCTTCAGGAAGAAGAGCTCGAATCCGCCCCTCTGCGGCGTCCACAACGTTGCTCTCGTTGAGACCCAGTTGCCGATCGATCTGAACGCCCCTTATCTCGGTAGCATCACCAGTTACGTATGCCCCGTGAGCCGGCAGGTGGTCGAGGATACAGCAAGGCTCTAGCGACCCCGTCCTGCCCCGGAAGTTGTACTCCCACTGTGCAAGACCTTACATACGACGTGGCTCGCTGCCTGCCATCCTTCAGGAATAGCAATATAAATCCTATCCATAACCTGGTTGGCCCGTTGCCTGTCATGGGGCAGCGGGCCGCTTTTCGTCAGCCAGCGTGAACCCGCCCCCGCGAACCCACCGCATAGACCAGCGCCTCCGGCGATTCCCAGTCCACTCCCGCGAATCGTCAACGCAGATGTCAGCCACTGCCGGCTGTCCGCGCTCTCCACGCCTCGATGGTCGATTCGCCAACCTCCTTCCGCAATCACCTACAATTTCCTCGTGCCCTCCGACGCCCCATCCCTCCAGACTGAAAATCCCATCACCGTCACCGTCGCCCTCACAGGAGCCAGCGGCGTCGTCTTCGGCCAAACCCTCCTCCGCTCGCTCGATGCCGACGGCCGCGTAGCCCGCATCCATTTCGTCGCCTCGGAAAACTCCCTCCGCGTCCTCGCCGAGGAGCTCGCCATCTCCGGCCGCAACAACCTCGTCGGAAAACTCCTCGGCCACCCTTCCGCAAAGATCACCCAGCACAGCGAAAACGACGTGGGAGCCCCGATCGCCAGCGGCAGCTATCCCTCCAGCGGCATGATCGTCATGCCCTGCAGCATGGGCACCCTGGCCGGCATCGCCAATGGACTGGCCGGCAACCTCATCGAGCGCGCCGCCGACGTCTGTCTCAAGGAGCGCCGCCCTCTGCTTCTCTGTCTCCGGGAGACGCCCTTCAACAAGATCCACATTCGCAACATGGGCCTCGCCGCCGACGCCGGAGCGACCATCTTTCCCATGATCCCGGCCTTCTACAACCACCCCGCCGACTCGACAGAGATGGCCAGGCAATTCGTCTGCCGCGTCCTCGCGCATTTCGGACTACCCCAGCCAGGCGCCTACGTCTGGAAGCTAGGTGAATGAGTCAAAGGTTCAAACTTCCTCACGCCCGCCGTTCGCTCCAGTTTTGTCAAGTTTTCACCACCTACCCAAGGCAACCAGGCAACACAGCGGTTGACGCACATGCGTTAAAGATTGTTACGTGATAAGTGCATGGAAGGAATTGGGGATTTGCGGCGATGATCGCCGTGGTCCTAATCGGCGGAGAATCCTTGAGGAATGGCGATCAGTCGCAGTGTATCGGCTGTGCCCGTGGGATCGATCCATGGCATCCAGGCTCCCAGCTGGTTTCTCTTTTAGCTAAGGCTATTACGCGAGGAATGAGGCTGCTTTCCCTGGGCGCCTTCGCGCTCCGGGCTCCGGCTCCCGGCTCCCTGCTCCAGGCTACTGGCTACTGGCTGCGTCGGTTGAACATCAGCGAATTCGCCTGATCGATCGTAGTCACAATCATGTGCGCCACATTCACATGCGCAGGTCGGGTAGTCGCCCACACAATCGCATCAGCAATGTCGTCCGGACTCAGAGGCGTGATGTTCTGATACACCTTCTCTGCCCGCTCCTGATCTCCACGAAACCGCACCTCGCTGAACTCCGTCTCCACCATCCCCGCGCCGATGTCGCTCACCCGCACCGGCGTTCCCAGCAGGTCCTCGCGCAGCCCATCGTTGATCAGCTTCACCGCCGCCTTTGTCCCGCAATACACCCCTCCGCCCGGATAGGCCAGCTCCTGCGCCGTCGACCCCAGATTCACCACGTGCCCGCGTCCACGCTCGACCATCCCTGGCACCACCGCGCGCGTCACCCACAGCATGCCTTTCACGTTGGTGTCGATCATCTCTTCCCAGTCCTCGGGCTTGCCTTCCCACAGCTTGTCCAGCCCGCGGCTGAGCCCCGCATTGTTCACCAGCACATCGATCGCCCGCCACTCCTCGGGCAGCCCGCCAATCGCCGACTCCACCGCCTCGCGATCCTGCACATCGAGTTTGAAATTGTGCACCGCCGCAGCGCCCGCATCCAGCAGTTCTTTCCGGATAGCCTCCAGCCGCTCCACGCGACGCGCCGCCAGCAGCAACCGCGCACCCTCCCGCGCAAACCCCCGAGCACACGCCGCCCCAATCCCAGCGCTCGCACCTGTGATAAAAACAACGCGATCCTTCAAGCTGTATGTTCCCATCCCTCTATCGTAATGCTGATTCTTTGACCAGCTAATCGTCTTTAGCTAAACGTCTTTCGCTGGACGTTTTTCGCCAAACGCTTCTCGCTGCCTACCGGTTGCCTTTCGCTACGGGCCACTCCTACCCGTTACCGGCTACCGGCTGGCGGCAGTGCTAGAATTCCAGCCGTCATGCGAACCCGCATTTTCCCTCTGCTCGCCCTCCTTGTACTTACCGCCGCCGCCCCGCTCCCGGCGCAGCAAAACTCCGCCCCCCACCTCGAAACCCGCGGCGCCGCTACCCAGCTCATCGTCGACGGCCAACCCTTCCTGATCCTCGGCGGCGAGGTCCGCAACTCCTCCTCCTCCAGCCTCGACTTCATGAAGCCCATCTGGCCCCGGCTGGCCAGCTTGCACCTCAACACCGTCGTCACCCCGCTCAGTTGGGAATTGATCGAGCCCACCGAAGGCGCCTTCGACTTCACCCTCGTCGATGGTCTGCTCGCGCAGGCGCGCCAGCAGCACGAGCACGTCGTGTTCCTGTGGCTTGCTTCCTGGAAAAACGGCATGTCCAGCTATGCGCCCGTCTGGGTCAAGCAGGATACGCGCCGCTTCCCCCGCGTCATCGAGCACGGCAACGAAGTTGAGGTTCTTACTCCCCTCAGCGCCGCCAGCGAGCAAGCCGATGCCCGCGCCTTCGCTGCTCTCATGCAGCACATCAAAGAAGTCGACAGCCACGACCACACCGTCCTCATGATGCAGCTGGAGAACGAAGTCGGTGTGCTCGATGACTCCCGCGATCGTTCCGACGCCGCCAATCGCGCCTTCGCCTCACCCGTCCCCGCCGAGCTCACCCGCTATCTCCAGGCCCACCATGATCGCCTCTATCCCGATCTGCGCGCGCTCTGGGATGCCAACGGCGATAAGTCCACCGGCTCGTGGCCGGAGGTCTTCGGCGACACCGAGCGCGCCGACGAAATCTTCATGGCCTGGCATTATGCCCGCTATATCCAGGCCGTTGGTGCGCGCGGCAAGGCCGCTTATGACATCCCCATGTATGTGAATACCTGGCTCGCGGGCGATAACTCCGCGCCTGGCGACTACCCCAGCGGCGGTCCGGAACCCCGCGTGGTCGATGTGTGGAAGGCAGCGGGCTCGGCCATCGATATCTACGCCCCCGACCTCTACGCCGAGAACTTCGAAGACTGGTGCCGGCGCTATCATCGCGACGGCAACCCTCTCTTCATGCCGGAAACTCGCGGCGGCACTGCTGGATCTCCCAATGTGTTTTACGCCCTCGGCGAAGAGGCTGGCATCGGCTTCTCGCCCTTCGCCATCGACGAACTCGACTCCGACCCCGACGGCGATATGGCCGCCAGCTTCGCCGAGATTGCCAGCATCACGCCGCTCCTCCTCGCCCACCAGAGCGCGGGCGACGTGCACGGCTTCGTCCTCGACAAGAATCATTCTTCCGTCGACTTCACGATGAGCGGCTACACCCTCCACGTCACACGCGATCAGATTTTCGGCAACCAGGCCGGTGCAGGTTTTGGCCTCATCATGGCCACCGGCCCCGACGAGTTCCTCGGCGCCGGCAAAGGCTTCCGCGTCTCCTTCGTCCCTCGCTCCTTCGTGCCTGGCTCTCCGTCCGCGCCCCGCGTCGGCATCGCTTCAGTCGACGAAGGCACATTCACCAATGGCAAATGGATCCCCGGCCGCCGCCTCAACGGCGACGAAGACGACCAGGGCCAATACTGGCGCCTCGACTCCCGCCAAATGCACACCGAAAAACTGAAGCTCTACCGGTTTGAATGAAGACCTTGCTCAAATGCATATCCGGCACCAAAGAAGCCCGGGGTTCCGTGAGTGGGATTTCTCGGGTCCGCTGTCGAGCATTCGATACTTCCGTATCGCCGGTTACTCGACCGAAACAGAGGTAGTGGAGCTTAAATGTGGAGGCACCACAAGTCGAATAGAAAACTGACGGAATTGTTTATGTAGGACAATCCCCAGCACAAACATTGACGCTACAGCCATTACCAGAACGGCGCTGAAAGAAAGCAACAGGTGTCTTCCTCCCAGCCCAGCTAATCCTTCAAGGTATCCGACAACGAGGAGAGCAGCGCCACCATAGAGCATGTGTCGCCAAAAATATGCCCACCAGATGCACAATGCGCGGCTAAAGGTTATTTCAAGAAAAGCAGTCTCAGAAGCGACTGAACGCGAAGCAGGCTCGCTCATGATCACGGTCTCCCATCCGTTGAGATCAAATCTTCCAGGGACCGCAAGCGGTTGTTAAACCAGCTTTCATCGCTGGCGTAACGGTCAACGATCAGTGAACTTTGGCGAAATTGTAATGTATTGGGCCGTTCGAAGCTGACTGAGAAGTAATTCGAGAGCCCAATCACTGTCGTTCCGGGCGAATGGTCGTCAATACAGAAGTTAGGCGGAGCGGACTCAGACTGAACCGGTCCGGCTGCCCTTCTCAGGACAAGCGAGTAATCCCTGGGAAACCGTCGAATCCCCGATCAAAGCTCAGGATTCTCCTGACGCCGTGGTTCTGCATAACAGCCAGATGGACCGCATCGCGCGCCGAAAGCGATGTGTGGCCGAGCACGATCTGCTTGGCCCCCTCCACCGCCGCCTGGTCCACCGAAAACACCTCATCGACGACTCCCAGCAAAGCATCAAACGCCGGCTGAATGGCATCCAGCCGCTCGATCGAAACATAACGGTGAAGGATCTCCTGCAGCGCTTCCGCGTCGGTCACCAGCCGCTCCTGGCCGCTCACCAATTCCTCCAGCCACCGCCTGGCATCGCTTTTATGAGGATGAGCAGCGCCCACCAGATACATCGGGATATTCGAGTCGACGAAGATCACGGATGCATGCCCGATCCGTAACCCCGCTCGATCTCCTCGAGCATACGGTCGATATCCGCGGTAGGAAAGTCCATACGCGCCGCCGCTCGAATGACTTCGAGCTTGGACGCGACCTCACGGCTGGGTTCGCTCCTGCGAGCCTGGACCAGCGCCTGCCGCACCCATTCGGCAATGGACATGCGCCGCAAACGGGCTGCCCGCTGGATATCGCGATATTCAGGGTCCTGAACGATGACCTGCAGCCTCTTAGCCATGAGATGAGTTTATTTGACTCATCGGTATGAGTCAATCCTCAACCCATCCTGGAGCGAGCCCCGTTCACTGACAAGTCTCCCATCCAGAAATGTTCCCTCAAGGTGCGTACTGCGTGAAAACAAGGTCGTGGGCCTTAAACTGCGCGTGGCAGGCAAAGCAGGGTTTCATGAACGCCGCGTCCACTGGTTTGCCGTCTGCGTTGAAATGACCGAACCCCCAGCCTCCCGTCGCGGCGTACTTTTTTGAGTCCTTGACCATAAACTGAACGTTTGTCGGGGAACCAGGAACGATCGATTGCTTCTGGCCGAAGATCTTGTCGTTTTCCTCCGACGAAACGGCCTGGTAGTGCAGAGCGGCAATGATTGTGCCGTCGGGAAAGGGGATCGTCCCTGCCCGGAAGGCCTTAACGGCTACCGGGTTGCCCAAAACGGCGCCCAAACTGTTGAGCTTGCCCTCTTCATGGGCCGACGCGATCCACTTCCAGTCACGGTATCCAGCGGGCTTTTCTGTGACGTACGGCGCGGCCGCCTCATCGGCGTTACCAGATGCAGGAGACATCAAGGCCGCAACGCCAGTCATCGTCGCAACCGAAATCAACAAAGAAGCGATCCTTCTCATAGTTGCTCCTTTCCAATGCGATTTCTATTCGCTGCCACTGATCTGAACCCATCCCTTTCGGGTGCCTCAATTGCGTCGAAAAGGAGTCAGTCCAGAGCCTACTCTCGAAGCCGTGTGGAAATCGAAACGCATCGCTCCAATTGCAATTCAGCAATATGCGACTGGATGCGCTTGGGTTCAGAGATACATCCTCATGACCTCTGTCCGACCCTCCCCCGTTTATCCCCAGTTTATTCCCTTGAAGTTATATTCCATGAGTGGAATAATACCCCATGGCCTGGAGAATCGAGGGTCAGTGATGAGTTTGTAGCGTGGTACCAGAAGCTTTCCGACAACGAGATTGAGAGTGTCAACCTTCTCCGTCGACCTTCTTGAACTGAGTGGTCCCACACGTGGCCGGCCTCACGTCGACACTCTGAAAGGCAGCAGGATCGCCAACCTGAAAGAGCTTCGTGTTCAGCACGAAGGACGGCCATTACCCATCCTGTTCGCGTTCGATCCGCGCCGGGTTGGATACCTTATTCTGGGCGGCGACAAGACGGGTAAAGACGATTGGTACGTTGAATTCATTCCCAAAGCAGAAGCGATCTATGAAGGGCACTTGGCGGAAACCGGAGGCAAACATCATGGCTAAGAACTGGAGAGAAGTAAGGCGCACCCTTTCGCCCGAGCGTGAGGCGAGGATTGAAGCACGCGTCAAAGCGGAACTGGCCCGGCTGCCCCTGGCAGAGGTTCGT
Organism: Acidobacterium sp.; assembly: GCA_003167515.1. Lineage (GTDB taxonomy): Bacteria > Acidobacteriota > Terriglobia > Terriglobales > Acidobacteriaceae > Palsa-343. The sequence continues at coordinate 9,825 of PMSS01000287.1, forward strand.
AAGGCGCGCGCCTTGACACAAACGCGTCTCGCCGAGATTCTCCGCGTCAATCAGGCTGCGATCTCCAAAATGGAGCAGCGCACCGACATGTACCTCAGTACTCTGCGCAGCTACATCGAAGCGATGGGCGGATCGCTGGAAGTCCGCGCCGTCTTTCCGGAAGCAGAGATGCTTCTGGAACACATCGGTTCAGAAGGAAAGTCGATTGCTTCCGCTGGTGTTATGCGAGCAGCGAAGAGAGCTAGCCACAGGAACGCAAAGCCAGCCTGATCGCCCAGCGGCCGCGTTTCCTGTTCACCGATTCACCGATCACTGCTTCCCGAAGGGCTCTTCCCTGGGCGGAACTCCCGATCTCCACAAGAACTGTTCACCAGTCAATGACATTAAGGTTTCTCGCCCCAGTTCCTGAACAATAGACCGACGTGGGAAGCGAATACGAAAACAATCGCGGCGCGCGTATTCTCCAGAAATGCAGTCGGCGCGCCCGCGTAGATCAATCCGAGAGTTCGACATAGGCGCATTCTACGGTGATTCTCAAGAAGCCTCTTCGGCGTATGACCGGAAACACGGAAGTTACGAATCCACTACCGGCCACGTCTCGAAGTCCACTCGCCGTTTGCTCGGCTACACACTACCGGCTAGGGAGCCAAATAGCAAACCGCAAATAGCCGTATAATCCGCAGGAACGAAACCAATGCCAAAACGTCCAGAGGTTGAGAAGTTCAGAAGGCAGTACTCGGCCCTGGTAATTAAAGGCGACTTACCCGCATTTGAGGCGCTCTTGACTGAGCACCAGCCGCAGCTTTCCGACGATTTGTGGAGGAATTTAAGCGCGCTTCCGTCCAGGCCTTACGCCATCGGTGGCTTTCCTCAAAATAGCCTCGCTGTTCCGGATAGCGCGTTCACGCTTCTCGGGAGTCATCTTACTGCGCGCGTTCTCCAGCGCATGAAAGACCTTGTCGGCGGAGGCGTTCAGTTCCGCCTCGAATTCCAGACGCTCAGCCTCTTCGTTGCCGATGTTCGGTTGGGTAGACACGCGGGTAATGCGTCCTGGCCCTTTCTTCGGTGCTAGTAAAGACATGAGTCTATTGCCCCTTTTGATTCGTTCTGTGGAAGACTAGTCGGGTTGGCGTCGAAACTCAATCCTACTAGAGCGTCAGGTCAATTAAATGCACCGAAAGTGTTGCTTGACAAGATTACTGTGCACTTAATTATCCCCCTGTTTTCCACCGGAGAGCCGGATCGAAAGAGGCCGAGTCGACGAGTTCTCCGTTGGGCACCCGGATTTTCATCGAAACGCGCCTGCCGCAAAATCTGTCAAGCTTTGTGCAAAAAACCAAAGTCACAAGCACTGAAAGCGAAGACCTTCCCAGCCAAAACGCCTCAAGAAAGTTGGCAGTTTTTTCCCTCAACCTTGGTATCCTGATAATAGAGGATGAGAAAAAAAGCAGCCTCGCTCCGGATCTTCGGACCGAGGCTTTTTCCTTGCCCCCGGCGCCCGGTCGGAAACGAAACTTCGGCACCGGCGTCCGAGCCCATTGCACCGAAACCGGTGCAGCCCGGGGTGTTGTCGAGCTTGTCAACATTCGCTAACCGCCGAGTTTTCAAATGCATCGTTTGGCAATAATATACTTGGCTGAAGTATGATGGAGAGGCCGTGACAGGGCAGTCGGGGTTGCTATAGTTGATTCATGCCACGCTGGGTTCAGGAACTGATTCACGAGAGACACCTTGAGCAGGTTGCTAATCCCGACGTACGAAGGTTTTTAGAGCGTGAGCAACGTCTTTTCCGCTCTCTAGTGCTTCCCGGAGATGGCGATAGCGAGCAGCCACCGTCTTGCGTGCCTCCGGCAAGACCTCGGAAACCTCGCGGTCGAACTCTAGCGCGGCCTCTCGGCAGAAGTTCTTCGGCTGGTTAGTGACCTTGGTTTCCGCCAGCTTACGTACATCTTTTTCAAACATGATCTCGATAAGAACTTTGAGATCGCCGAGTTCGACCGTCACTCCTCTTCTCATCCGACCCTTCCAGGCTGTCGAAAGCCTCTGGCGTTTCACCGTGTTTCTAGCCTGCCAGCCACCCATTGTTTGAGTTGTTCTCGCGTCTGCACGATAGCCAGTAACCACTCCACCTCTTTAGGGCGGTAGCCTTCAAACTCCCAAAAACCGTCTTTCCCAATCTCGTGGGGAAGGATTCCGTTCAATTTGAAAAGGGCAAATTGGTAGCAAGTCCACGCCAGTATATCGGTGCATTGGAGTCCGGGAGTCTGCTTGCTGGACCGAAAGGCGTAATGCCCGATATAGTAACCGGGTTTGCGGTCTTCAGCTTTTTGCATCACAGCTTCGATTTCGGCTTTGCGTTCATTCCTCTTTGTTTCCCCCATGCAGTCGAAAATGTATTCCGTAGGCACATGATCTAAATGGTGGACTGCCGCCCAATTTTCCAGTAACTCGACCAGATAGCCGACCGCCCAAGTGTAGTGAAATTTCCCGCCTTCTTTCCGCAGATCACCGGAAACTACCTCGTCATAGAGGTCTCTGTCGATTGCCACAGATACCGCACTGACCGCATATTTCATGGCGATCTTGCGCATCAGTCCGCAGACTCTTTTCCTTTTTTCCAAATCCCAGTCAGCGAAATCGCTCTTCGGGTTCGCTGCCACGCAGGGGCTGGTGTGGAAAAATGAAAAGCCCTCATCCAGCGCTAGGGCGGCAACCTCTTTGTCGAGGGCTACGATACGCTTGGATTCAACTATCAGGGCAGACGCGATGGCGACTTTTTGGTCAGGAGCGGTGCCGCTGTCGTCAACAAATGCAGTGATCATAGCGAGATGGACGTTCCTCCATTTGCTTCCCAGCACGCTCAGCAAATAGTGCTGCATGGATGAGTAGAATGGACACAAGCGAACCAAGGGCATATCCTCATTCCTGAGGATCCCCTAGCCGAATGAAGCCGAAACCTTCTGCCAGGAACGTGACCGGCGACTTCGACAAGTTCACAAATTTTGCGCGGCAGATTCTCTCTGTCCCGCACTCTGAAATCAAGGCCGAACTCGACGCCGAGAAAGCGGCGAAGCGAACACCTAAATCCGCTTCCCGCGTCTCTGGCGCGCGATCCAGCCGAACCTAGAACGTCGTTTCTCCCACCTTGCCGGTCAGTTCTGCATAGGTAAGGCGCTTGCCCACTATCTGCGATACAGCCAGCATAAACCGATCCGCGTCATTCAGCGGATTGTCCCGCGTTGCGCGATTGTTATACCGAAAAACCTGCTCATCCAAGTAAGCATCAAGGTGAAACGGCTCAACCGCCACATAAGTGCCTTTTAGCCCTCTCTTGAGCAGGGACCAGAAGTTCTCAATTCCCTGAGTGTGGACCTGCCCGCGCACGTATTCGTCAACGTGGTTCACAGTCTCATGGATGAACGCCTGGGCGTTGAGATTCTCATAGGACACATAGCCATCAGTGTAGACGGTGCCAGCGCCCTGTACCTGCCGCAGAATCTCCGATTGCAAAGTCTCGCGTTTCACGTTCGGGATCACTTTGGTGCGGACTTCGCGGGCATCCCGATCCAGCATTCCTACTACGGCGGTCTTGTGGTCGCGTCCCATAGCATTCTTCAGTTTCAACCGGCGATCCGCGTGCATCTTTTTCAGGTTGCCGCCCACGAAAACCTCATCCACTTCGACGGGTCCGCCAGTCGATCCCAGCTTGCGAAGTGAGTTGTTTTTCATGGCGGCGCGGATGCGGTGCAACATGAACCAGGCGGTCTTCTGAGTCACGCCCAGATCGCGGGACAGTTCATAGCTGGATGCGCCGTTTTTGCAGTTCGAGAGCAGCCACATGGCCGGGAACCACTTATCGAGGCCGATGGGCGAATCTTCCAGTACGGTGCCGACCTTGAGGGAGAATTTCTGCTTCGGATGCTTTACAGAGCAGAAGTAGAGCTTCGCCTTAGCGAGCCATGCGACCTTTTCAGACCCGCAACGGGGACAGCGGACGATTCCGTCCAGCCAACGGGCGGAAATCATGAAATTCCGGCAGTTCTCATCGTCGCTAAAGTATTGAATTGCTTGCTGTAATGTCTTCGGATCGTTCATAGTGACTGAAGAATAGCAAAGAATCTAACTTCAGTCAAGTATATTATTGCCCATCGTTTCCGCGTGCCCGACAAAAAAAGACAGTTTCCGTTGACCCGAGCTGGCAAACTAACCAACCCAAGGCACCGGCTCCAAGCTCCCAGCTTCTTTAGAATGTGATTGAACGACAACTTCAATTGCAGAATCAAATAGATAACTGACACCCAAATTCAAGCCATGCGTATCAATAAGATTCCACAATAGATACCCGCAAGAATCCCGGAATCAAATAGATAGACGCAGGCCGCCAATTAGCGTCCACTTAGAATCAAATACTTAGAGGCCGCAACCCCGAAAGGCCGTCCTGGGGGGGTGGGGTGCTAGACCGTCAGCCGCACCAGCTGCTCGGCCTCGACCCTCGGCCCCAGGATCGAAACCTTGGGCACCGCGCCCCGCGCCATCGCTACCTCATCGCACTTGTAAAGCCGAGGACAGTTCTGGCAATCCTTAAAGATCTTGTCCGGAAGTGCTGTCCGATCCTCGACTTCCCGAAAGCCGTACCGGAAGAAGAAATCGGGAATCCGGGTGAACAAACAAACGCAACCGACGCCGTGGTCTTCGGCCTCGCCCAGCAGGGAATGGAGCAATTCGCCACCCACGCCGTGGCTCTTCGCCTCCGGCCGCACCACGATCGAACGCACCTCAGCCAAATGCGGCCCGTAGAGATGCAGCGCCCCGCAGCCAAGGAAAATGCCGCCCTCAGATTCGGCAACGGTGAAGTCGCGCACGTTCTCGCAAATTTCCGCGAAGGGGCGGCGGAGGAGGGTGCCGTCGCCGGAGAGGCTGTTGACCAGCTCGTAGACGTTGGTGGCGTCCTGGAGACGCGCTTTACGCACGCGCATGGGCTGCCTCCGTTTCGCGGCCGGCAGGGGCGTACTTCGCCGCGAGGGCGTCGACGCGCTGCTGCGTCTCGGCCAGCGCCGCATGGACCCGGGCGCGGGCGGTGCCGCCGATGACGTCGTGGCAATCGAGCGTGGCTTCGAGGGTGATGGCGGCGAAGAAGTCGGTGTCGAATTCGGGGCCGAACTGGCGGAGTTCTTCGAGAGAGAGATCGCCGAGCTCGCAGCTTTTGTCGAGACTGTAACGGACGGCGTTACCTATTTTCTCGTGAGCTTTGCGGAAGGGCACGCCCTTGTGGACGAGGTACGTGGCGGCGGCCATGGCGTTAAGGAATCCGGTTTCGCAGGCGGCGCGCATGCGATCGGTGCGGAAGCGAAGCGCCTGGGTGAAGGGCGCCAGCACCCGCAGCATCTCGCGGGCTTCGCCGCTCGCGGCGAAAACGGGCTCCTGGGTTTCCTGCATGTCTTTGTTGTAGGCGAGGGGCAGGCCTTTGAGGAGTAGCGTGACGGATTCCGCTGCGCCGTGGATGCGGCCGACCTTGGCGCGGACGAGCTCAGTGAGGTCGGGGTTTTTCTTCTGCGGCATGGCGCTGGAGCCGGTGGAGAATTCTTCGGGGAGATCGACGAAGCCGAATTCCGCGGTGGCGAAGAGGGTGATTTCTTCGGCGAAGCGGCTGGCGTGGAGGGCAAGGAGCGTGAGCGCGTTCAGATATTCCAGAACGAAGTCACGGTCGGAGGTGGCGTCCATGCTGTTGGCCGTCGGCCCCGTGAACTTCAGCTCCCGCGCGGCGATCGAACGGTCGAGCGCCAGCGTCGCCCCGGCCACTGCGCCCGATCCCAGTGGACAGTAGTTCAGGCGCGCGATGCAATCCTCCAGACGAGAAGCGTCGCGAAGCAGCATTTCGACGTAGGCGAGGAGCCAGTGCGCGACCAGCACCGGCTCGGCGCGTTGGAGATGCGTGTAGGAGGGCATCACGGCGTCGCCGGCCCCGACGGCTTTGGCGACGAGCGCTTTCGCCCAGGCTGTCAATTTGCGCAGGATCCTACGCATCCCGAAGCGGATGTAGAGGCGGAGGTCGGTCGCGATTTGCTCGTTGCGGCTGCGGCCGGTGTGGAGCTTGAGGGCGAGATCGCCGATGGCTTCGGTGAGGCGCAACTCGACGAAGTGGTGAATGTCTTCGGCGCCGGCGCCATATTCGCGCATCAGTTCAAATCCACCGACATGATCGTCGAAAAGGCGGTCGAGCCCAGCGACAATCCGCGAGCGCTCGTCGGCGGTTAGAATTCCCGCCGCCTCGAGAGCGAGCGCGTGCGCGCGACTGGCCTCCAGTTCCTCCGGCAGCAGCCGCCAATCGAACGGGAAAGACCGCTGCCAGGATTCGAATTGCTCGTTGAGCGGCTCGCGAAAGCGGCCGGACCACATTTTGGCGGCTTGTTTCTGGGCGGGAGGTTCGGTCATGAAGTTTTACTCGCCTTTCCCGCTGTTGAGTCGCGGCATCTCCGAGCCTTGGCTCAGGGTGATGAGGCCGCTCCGGGCGTAGGCGATCAGCTTGGCGCGAGTGTCCGTAATATCCAAATTACGCATGGTGAGCTGGCCGATGCGGTCGCGCGGGGAGAAGGCGGACTCGGTCTTCTCCATGCTGAGGCGCTCGGGCTGGAACGTAAGATTGGGCGACTCGGTATTCAGGATCGAGTAGTCGTTGCCGCGGCGCAATTCCAGAGTCACCTCGCCGGTGATGGGGCTCGCGACCCAGCGCTGCGCAGATTCACGCAGCATAATGGCCTGGGAATCGAACCAGCGTCCCTGGTAGAGGAGGCGGCCCAGCTTTCGGCCGTTCTCGCGGTATTGCTCGATGGTGTCCTCATTGTGAATGCCGGTGATGAGGCGCTCGTACGCGATGAACAGCAGGGCCATGCCCGGCGCCTCGTAGATGCCGCGGCTCTTGGCCTCGATGATGCGGTTCTCGATCTGGTCGCTCATGCCGAGGCCGTGGCGGCCGCCAATGCGGTTGGCTTCGAGCAGCAGCTCGACCGGATCAGGAAACTCGCTGCCGTTGAGGGCTACGGGAAAGCCTTCTTCAAAGCGGACGGTCACCTCTTCGCGCCGCACATCGACGTCATCACGCCAGAAGGCGGTTCCCATGATGGGATCGACGATCCTGATGCTGCTCGAGAGCAGCTCGAGGTCCTTGGCTTCATGCGTAGCGCCGAGGAGGTTGGAGTCGGTGGAGTAGGCC
>PMSS01000287.1:17071-21104 GCA_003167515.1 Acidobacterium sp.
CGTCGTCTTCCTTCATGGCGGTCACGAGCATGGTGCCGGTCACCGCGCGTCCAATAGGCGTGGTGTTGAAGTAGGTGACGCCTGCGGTGGAGATGTGAAAGGCACCGGACTGCAGAGCGGCGATGCCTTCGCGAACCAGCGGTCCGCGACAGTCGATGAGACGGGCGTTTTCCGCGCCGTATTCGAGCGCTTTGCGAGGGATCGCGTCGTAGTCGGTTTCGTCCGGCTGCCCGAGGTTGGCAGTGTAGGCCCAGGGCAGGGCGCCCTTCTGCTTCATCCAGTGAAGCGCGGCGCTGGTATCGAGGCCGCCGGAAAAAGCGATGCCGACTTTTTGGCTGACCGGCAAGCTTTCGAGAATTACAGACATTTCGTGCAAAACCTCAGGGTTGTTCAACGTTCATTGTCCGCACAAACACACAACTGCGGACTCACGCCCTCTTCAGCGTGGGAGTCGTCGCCGCTGCGGAGTGGCACCTACCGACTACTCCCATCGCTGCGGTTGCCGCCCTTGCCGAGCAACATCAGCAGCAGCGCCTTTTGCGCGTGCATGCGATTCTCGGCCTGATCGAAAACAACGGACTGCGGGCCATCAAACACGGCGTCGGTGACTTCGGCGTTGCGATGCGCGGGCAGGCAGTGCATGAAGACCGCTGCTGGCGCGGCCTGCGACATCAGCGCTTCGTTCACCTGGTACGGTTTGAAGATGGGCGCGCGCTTGGTGGCCTCGTGCTCGAAGCCCATGCTGGTGCATATGTCGGTGTAGACGGCATCGGCGCCGGTGACCGCGGCGATGGGATCGTTCACGAGGGCGATGTTCGAGCCGGTGACGTTGGCAATGGCCCGCGCCTGCGCGACGATGTCGGCTTTGGGCGCGTAGTTCTTCGGCGTGCCGACGGTGCAGTGCGCGCCCAGCAGCGCTCCCGTGAGCATGAGCGAGTGGCAAACATTATTGCCGTCGCCGACATAGGTGAAGTTAAATCCCCGCAGATTGCCGAAGCGTTCTTCGAGAGTCATGAAATCGGCGATGGCCTGGCAGGGATGCTCGATATCGCTTAGGGCGTTGATGACGGGTACGCTCGCGTACTGCGCCATTTCAGTGATGGTCTCGTGCGCATAAGTGCGCAGGACGATGGCAGAAACCCAGCGCTCGACGTTGCGGGCGATGTCGGCCAGGGACTCGCGCTCGCCGAGGGGCGACTGCGTCTGATCGACGAACATCGCCGACCCGCCGAGGGTATTCATTGCGGTTTCGAAGGTGAGGCGCGTGCGCAGGGAGGCTTTTTCGAAGAACATGACCATCTGCTTGGCGTCGAGGGCCCAGCGATACGTGGCGGGGTTGGTTTTGACGTCGTGCGCGAGCTCGAGGATTCCGGCCAACTCAACCGTGGTGAGGTCGGCGACGGAGCAGAGATCGCGCCCGGCGAGCGAGACTTCGGCGGGCGACGATTCAATATCCTGCAGGAGTGCGGCGGGCTTACTGGCCAATTTTCTTTCCTCCGGTGAGTGGGGTGGCCGAGGCATGGGCCGCCGGCTGTTCGGTCAGAATTTCATCGAGAGCTGCGACTGCCTGATCGGCATGCTCGTTCTGCAAAATAAAGGGCGGCAGAAAGCGCAATACGGCTTCGCTGGTGCGGTTGATGAGGATTTTGCGCTTCATCATTTCTGCGAGGACGGTTTTGGCGAGGTCGGCGGAGTCGAGCTCGATGGCGAGCATCAGGCCAAGACCCCGCACATCCACGATGGCATCGTGCTTTTTCGCCAGCTGCGCGAGCTGTTCGCGGAAATATGTGCCGACGTCGGTTACGTGATCCATGAGATGTTCGCGTTCAATCGTATCGATGACGGCGAGGGCTACGGCACATGCCAGCGGTCCTCCGCCGAACGTGGTTCCGTGCATGCCGGCATGAATGGCGCGCGCGGCGTCTTCTGTGCAGAGCATCGCGCCCAGCGGAATGCCGCCAGCCAGGGGTTTTGCCAGGGTGGTGACGTCGGGCAACACGCCGTAGTGCTGATAGGCGCACCACTTTCCAGTGCGGCCCATGCCGGACTGAATCTCATCTGCGATAAGCAACGCGCCGGTGGAGCGAGTAAGATCGCGAGCGGTCTCCAGGAATTCGTGGGACATGGGGCGAATGCCGCCTTCGCCCTGGATAGGTTCGACGAGGATGGCGCAGAATTCGGTGGAGAATTTCGACTTCAGGTCGTCGACATCGTTGAAGCGGACAAACTCGACTCCCGGCATCACGGGATCGAACGGCTCGCGGTACTTGTCTTTCCAGGTCGCGGCGACGGAGCCCATGGTGCGGCCGTGAAAGCTGTTTTCGAGGGCGAGGAACTTCGTGCCGAGCTGCACGCCTTCGCTGCGTTTCAGTTTTGCGTAAGCGCGGGCCAGCTTGAGCGCAGCTTCGTTCGCTTCGGTTCCGGTGTTCGCGAAGAAGGCGCGATCCATTCCGGTGGCTTCGGTGAGGCGTAGAGCCACCGCTGCCTGTCCCCCGTGGTAATAGAGGTTCGAGAGGTGGATCAGCTTGCGGCTTTGTTCGGCAATCGCCTTTTCGATGGCGGGGTGAGCATAGCCGAGGGCGTTGACGCCGATGCCACTCAGCAAGTCGAGGTAGCGGACGCCGTTCTCGTCGATGAGGTGGACGCCTTCGCCGCGCTCGAAGAGAATTGGGTTGCGTTCGTACGTTTCAAGCAGAAGCTTGAATTCGGCGGCGCGCAATTCGTCAAGTTTCGACATGGCTTTCTCTGTTGGGTGCTCCAGGGTCTGCGTAGCGTTGCTCATGCGACCATGACCTCCGTGCCGTGGCTGATGCGGCTGCTGCAGAGGTCGGGCAGCAACGCCGCGACCGCTGCGGGCAGAATGCGCACGCGCTTGACGCCGTTGAGCAATGCTTCGCGGCAGGCGCTGAGCTTGGGCAACATGCCTCCGGTGATGACTTCGTCGCGAGTGAGTTCGGCGATCTGGTCGATGCTTAGCCAGCGCATCACGCTGCCGTCAGCGCCGAGCACTCCGGGGACATCGGTGAGGAAGACGAGGGCGTCGGCTTTGCAGGCGCCGGCACAGGCAGCGGCCATCTCATCGGCGTTGATGTTGTAATACTCACCGTCGAAGCCGAGGGCGATCGAGGAGATGACGGGTACGGCACCCATCTGCCAGATGGCTTCAAGCCAGCGCGGATCGGCGGCGACAATTTCACCGACGAAGCCGAGATCGGGAGCGGTGCGCTTTTTGCGCGCGCGGAAGACGAGGCCGTCGCCTCCGGAGAGTCCGACGGCAGGCTGGCCGTGGGAGCCGAGAGAGGCGACGAGAGCTTTGTTGACGCCGCCACCGAGGACCATCAGCGCGGTGTCGCGGGTCTCGGCGTCGGTGATGCGGAGGCCGGCGACGAATTCACTTTGCTTGCCCAGCTGCTTCAACGTGCGCGTCAGCTGAGGCCCGCCGCCGTGCACGATCGCGACCTGATTGCCGTCCTTGACGAGTTCGGCGATGGCCTTAGCGCACTCGTGCAGCAGCTCGGGATTTTCAAGCGTCGCACCTCCGAGTTTGACCACGTATCTCATATGTCAGAACCCTTCTGCTCACTTCTCATACCCCTTCTCTTTCGGCTTTCATATCAGGCCGTCTGTTTCTTTAAGGCCAAACATTAGGTTCAGGTTCTGCACCGCCTGTCCGGCAGCGCCTTTCAGCAGGTTGTCGAGACACGAAACAATCACACATCGGCGGCCATCGCTGGCGAGATGGAATCCGATGTCGCAGTAATTGGTGTGGATCGAATATTGAATTTCCGGCAGCTGGCCGGCAGGGAAGACGCGGACCAGCGGGCTCTGCGCGAAAAAGCTGCGATAGAGGGACTCGACGTCGCGGGGTTGTTGCGATTCTTTGAACCACACATAAATGGTGGAGAGAATTCCGCGCGGGATGGGTAGGAGATGCGGAGTGAAGACGATCTGTTCTTCGGCCAGGTCAAGCTGCTCCAGCAACTCGCCGGTGTGCCGGTGCGAGAAGAGCCCGTAGGCGGAAAGATTGTCGGCG
>PMSS01000271.1 GCA_003167515.1 Acidobacterium sp.
GCGCGTCCGCCTGGACGGCCAGTCCCCCTGTCATACTAATGACAGGGCCATGCTCACCAACAACACCATCGCGGTAGCCATGTCCGGCGGAGTCGACTCCTCGACCGTTGCGGCCCTGCTGCGCGCCGAGGGCTACGACCTCGTCGGCCTCACCCTCCAGCTCTGGAACCAGCGCCGCCTCGCCGGCAAGGAGGGCATGCCCGAGCAGGTGACCGGCCGCTGCTGCTCGCTTGACGATGTCTACGACGCGCGCCGCGTCGCCGAGGCCCTCAACATCCCCTACTACGTCGTCAACGAGGAGGAGCGCTTCGAGCAGGACGTCGTACGCCCCTTCGTCCGCGAATATCTGAACGGCCGCACGCCCATTCCATGCTCGCTGTGCAACGACCACCTCAAGTTCGACCAGCTGCTGGTGCGCGCTCAGCAGATCGGCGCCGATCGCATCGCAACCGGCCACTACGCCCGCAACGACTACGACCCCGCGCGCGATCGCTGGATTCTCAGCCGCCCCGTCGACCGCGCCAAGGACCAGACCTATTTCCTTTTCGGCCTCACGCAGGCCCAGCTCTCGCGCACGCTGTTCCCGCTCGGCGGTTATCACAAGGCGGAAGTGCGTGAGCTAGCCGCGAACCATGGCCTCGCCATCGCCGTGAAGCCCGATTCACAGGAGATTTGCTTCATCCCCGGTGGCGACTACAAGCAGTTCATCGCGGCCTATCTCAACGAGCAGGGTGAAGAAATTCCCGACTCAGCCGGCGAACTCGTCTCAACTTCCGGCGAAGTCATCGGCCGCCACACCGGCGTCCACAACTTCACCATCGGCCAGCGCAAGGGCCTTGGGCTTGCATCGCCCGACCCGCTCTACGTCATTCAGATCGACAACGCCAGCCATCGCGTCACCGTCGGCTCCGACGCTGAAGCGACAACGAGGACTCTCCGTGCACGCGACCTGAACTGGATTTCGATCCCGCCGCTGGACGGCGAGATGAGAGTCCGTGCGAAGATTCGCCATCGTCACGACCCCGCCTCAGCGACCCTTCGCAGCATCGGTCCCGACGAGGTCGAGGCCATCTTCAACGAGCCGCAGCGCGCCGTCACCCCCGGCCAGGCCGCAGTTTTCTACGACGGCGACGAAGTAGTAGGCGGCGGCTGGATCCTTTAGGGGCCGGCTTTTTCTGGCCTACTCCCCGTCGCTTTTCCAGGCCGAGGCATGTCGAAGCGATCGTGCGTGCGCGTATAAGTCGGGCCGCCCATCCTGCCGATCGCGTTCAGCTTGTCCTGGTCGATGCGGAAGCCATCCACCAAAATATTCTCCGACACGTGGAAGCGCAGCACGTCGCCAAGCACCAGGCTTCCGCCACCCGGCTTATCACTCACGTGGATGATGTCGCGCAGGCGGCACTCCATCTGTGCCTTGCTTTCCGCCACCCGCGGCGGCTTCACCAGTTCGCTCGGGAGCGGCGTCAACCCCGACAGTGCGAATTCATCCACATCGGGCGGCACTTCCGCCGAGCAGAGGTTCATCTGCGCGGCGAACTCTTCCGACCCGATGTTCACCACAAACTCCCCGGCGGCCATCACATTCTCGAGCGTGTCCTTGTGCGGAGCCGGTCCTTCACGGACCGCCGCGCAGAAGCACACCACCGGAGGATTCGTGCTGCAACCCGTGAAGTAGCTGAACGGCGCAAGGTTTCTCACCCCTTCCGCATCGAGAGAAGAGACGAACGCGATGGGCCGGGGCACGATCAGGCCGATCATCAGTTTGTAAATATCCGGGGCAGGGTACTGAGCAGGATCGATTGCACGCATTAGTTTCACGTTAGCATTCGATGCGCCCGCGCCGCCCCAGTTGCAGGTCAGATCCCTCCTGCCATCCTTGTTCCCGCTTCACCCTACCGCACCTCATTCACCAGGTCCCGCAGCGCCTTCAACACCGTAAACCGTGTCAACGCCACCGGCGCCTCTGCCTCATCCAGAATCGCCAGCTTCTGCCCCTTCCATCCCGCAGGCGCCGGTACTCCCGAAGACAAGTAAGACAGCGCCTCGATACCCAGCGTGCCCAGTTCCGTGAGCTGCTGCGCGCGCGGCAATGCCGCGGCGAGTTGGGGCGAGGCGGACATCAACTCGATCAACTCGGGCTGCGCGGTCCAGGAACGAAACGTATCGTTGAGCTCGTCTTCCTCTTCAGGGTGCGCCACGGGATCCTGCAGATAGGTGCTCATCAAATCTCCGAAGTCATGGCGCGATGGCGGATCGGGCGGCAGCGCATCCACGAGACTGTTGAGCGGGGTGTGCGTTGTCACGTTGTGCGCCTGCGACCACTTCGACCTCGTATCGAAGTTCACCGGCTCCAGCACGGCGGCCAGCGGCCGCAGCGCGCCGATCTCCTGCGTCCCGGCCAGCGCGCGCAGGCTCGCTTCTTCCTGCGAAATGTGCGTCAGCCCCAGCTCTTCGAGCCGCAGCGACTCCACTGCCAGCCGCCGGTACATATCGTCTTCGCTGGTGACACTCTGCGGAGACCACAAGCGCTCGGCAATGGCTGCAGTGCGCGGCCAGATGCGCGAGTCGATGGTGCGCGGGTCCACGTACTCGCTCCACATGCAGGCTTCGCCGCCCAGAATGCGCGCCGCTTGCTTCGGCGTCAGCCCGCTGTTCGCGGGAACAGGGTCGACGCTGTAGTGCGCCGAGGCCGGTTCCATATGATCGAGGTAATAGCCCGCCGAGAGAATCCCGCTATACCCCTGCTTCGCACCGGCAGCCAGCGAATCGGCCCCACGCCACGACTGCACCACAACGTCCTTCGGAAGGTCGGGCGTAAGCACCTCATCCCACCCGATCATCTTCTTGCCGTGCCTTTTCAGAATTTGTAACAGTTTCTGGTTGAAATACGCCTGCAGCGCGGCCGTGTCTTTCAGATTGTGTGCGCTTATGAAAGCCTGAATCTTCGCGTTCTGCTTCCACTCCACGCCATTATTCTCGTCACCGCCAATGTGCATCCAGGCATCTGGAAAAATTGTAGCCATCTCTGCTACAAATTTGTCGAGAAACGCGTAAGTGCTCTCCCGCGTTGGGTCCATGACCGGATCGAAAACGCCGAAGCCGTATTCAATGGCGAACGGACCCGGACCACTGGCCAAATCCGGATAGCCGACGACCCATGAAGTGCTGTGCCCCGGCATATCGAACTCCGGCACCACGCGAATGCCAAGGCCGCGCGCATACGCGACAACCCCCTTTGCCTCCTCCTGCGTGTAGTATTGGCCCTCCGAACCCAGCCCGGTGAGTTTCGGATAAACCCTGCTCTCGATGCGAAAACCCTGATCGTCGCTCAGGTGCCAGTGAAAGACGTTCAGCTTTACAGCGGCCATCCCATCGAGCGTGCGCTCGATAACGCCCACCGGCTCGAAGTGGCGCGAGCAGTCGATCATCAGCCCACGCCAGCGGAAGCGCGGCGAATCCTGGATCGAGACCACCGGAAGCCAGAACCCCTGCCCGTCCGATTGCACCAGCTGCAGAAGCGTTTCAAGGCCGCGCATCGCACCCACATCGGTCGCCGCATGCAAATGCGCGCCCTGAGCGGTGATGTCGAGCGAGTACGACTCGTCCTCGTCGACGCCCTGAACGGCCTCCCCGGCGCCGTCGACAGAAACCACCAGCTCCGGACTTCCCCCCGAAGAAACACCCGTCTGCGTCCTCAGCCGTTCCAGCGCCCATGCGATCGCTCCATCCAGTCGATCGTCGTGAAATTTGTCCGCGCTCACAGAAAATCCTGGAGCGAGAGCCAGACGTCCGCTGCCCGCCGTGAGCTGCGCCGGTTGCGGCATCAGCGTGTTCACAAACTCAGCCTGGTTCGCCTGGAGCTGCGCCAGCGCCGTGCTAGTCAACACTGCTCCGGTCAACATCGCTCCGGTAATCATGCCAAGCCCCACGCTGCGTGCGAGCCCACTCACACCCCCATTCATGTTCATCGTTCACCTCAGCCCATTCAGCTTACGCAAAACGGCCTGTGCGATGCCAGGGGTGGACGATGCGACAGCAGAAATCTGATACCTTGTCTCTTCACGCACAAAGGGAGCTAATTTCATGCGAACTCGACTCGCAACCCTCGTGGTCTTCGCAGCTATGGCCGCATCCGCTGTATTCGCGCAGAACTCACCGTCGTGGACTCCCCCCGATCCCGCCACCAAAGACCTGGCCCTGAGCATTTTCCGCCAGATCATCGACATCAACTCGACGGACTCGGTGGGCAGCGTCACCGCAGTCTCGAAAGCGTTGCAGCAGCGTTTTCTCGACGCGGGCTTTCCCGCTGCCGACATCTTTCTCGGCGGCCCGAACGACCGCAAAGAAAACCTGGTCGTCCGCTATCGCGGAACCGGCGCCCATCCGCCAATCCTCTTCATCGGACATGAAGACGTCGTCGAAGCCCACCGTGAAGACTGGACCACCGATCCATTTCAGTTCGTCGAGAAAGACGGCTACTATTACGGACGCGGCACGCAGGACATGAAAGACTGCGACGCCATCCTGGTGACCACCTTCCTGCGCCTCCACAAAGAAGGATTCAAGCCGGACCGCGACCTCATCCTGGCGCTCACGGCCGACGAAGAGGGCGGCCAGTCAAACGGCGTCGACTGGCTCCTGAAGAATCACCCCGAGCTCATGAAAGCCGCCTTCGCCTTCAATCCGGATGGTGGCGGCGTAGATCTGGATAACGGCAAAGCCATCACCGCTGACGTCGATGCCAGCGAGAAGCTCTACGCCGACTATCAGCTCGTGGTCACCAACCCCGGCGGCCACAGCTCTCTGCCGCTGCCCGACAACGCCATCTACCATCTGGCCGACGCGCTCCAGCGCCTCCAAAACTATCAGTTCCCCTTCGAGCTCAATGCCATCACGCGCGCCTATTTCGAGAAGCTGAGCACGCTGGAGCCCGCCGCAACTGCCGCCGACATTAAGGCAATCCTGGCGACTACACCCGATTCCACCGCAATCGCGCGCATCTCTCAGCAGCCAGAGTGGAACTCGTTTCTGCACACGACCTGCGTGGCCACGCGTCTGCTCGCCGGCCATGCCAACAACGCCCTCCCGCAGATGGCCCAGGCTAATGTGAATTGCCGCATCCTGCCCGGCCATTCGCGCGAAGAGGTGCGGCAGGACCTGATTCGCGTCTTCGCCGATCCCAAAATTACCGTGAAATATGTCGACAACGGCGGCGGCATTCACAGTGGCGCGCCGGACTCCAAAGGTCCGCCGCCCGTCGCTCTGCAGCCTGAAGTGATGGTGCCGCTTGAAAAGCTGGTTGCCGTCTACTGGCCCGGCACGCCCGTCGTCCCGGACATGGCGACCGGCGCCTCCGACAGCATTTTCACTAACGCCTCCGGCATTCCCACCTACAACTGGTCCGCGATCGAACTGGAGGTCAGCGACGTTCGTGCTCACGGCAAAGACGAGCGCCTGCCGGTTGACTCCTTCTACAAGGGCGTGCAGTTCTGGCACGACTACATGCGCATTCTGACGAGCGGCGACTGAGGTTTTCGGCGAGGCGCGCTTACCCCATCACTGTCGAGGGTGCGATTGATCGCATAATGGCGTCGATGTGGACGCGTGCACCATCCAGGTGGGGGAAGTCTGTGTTGCCGGGATTGAAGACGAAAGCCAGATCCGTCCCGGCCAGAACAATTCCATCCAGCCGCTCACGCTGGATCAGCGTGTGCGCCAGGTTGCGGAGTCGGTTGAAGTCTTCGTCCGAGGCACGCGATTCTTCAACCACTCGACCGTAGATATCGGCGATGGTGTCAATTTCCTCCGGTGTCGGCAGAATCACTTCTGTTCCGCTTAGCCTTCCAAACATCCGGGTTTCCATGGTTACGCGCCCTCCGAACAGGGCGACACGATGGAAGCGCCGGCGCACGATCTCTGCCGCAATCGCGTCAAGAAGGCCGATCAGCGGTAGCGGAGTGATGGAGGCGAGTTCGGCAGCGCAGATTTGCGGGGTAAACGCCGGGATGGAGGCAATCTCGGCGCCCCCGCGAGCAAGCTGTTGCAGCAGTCCTCCGAGGTATTCTGCGAGCTCCATGGCCTCGCCGGCAGCGGCACGCGCCAGCACATAACGCACGTCGGCGTGAACCATGAGGAGGTGGGGCGACAGACCACGGGCGAGATGTGCATCGACCAGGGTTTTGTAATAAAAGATTCCAGCACCTACGCCAAGACCGGAGACGAGTCCGAAGGGCCGCGTTTGTTCGGCTTCCATGCCTCTACTGTATTCGGCTCTGCTGTATTCGTGGCGAGCTCACAGACGGCTCTAGTGAAAGGCCGGAGTACTCGCAGCCGGCTGCGTCACAATGCTCACATTCGTGATGCCCGACTGCTTCACAGCATCCATCAATGTGGCAAACGCCCCAAAAGGAACCTTCTCATCGGCGCGCAAATAAATCACCTGATGCGTGGTATCTGTGTTCTGCGCGCGCAGAATGTTAGGCAGATCGTTCAGGTTCACCGGCTTGTCGTTCAGGAATACCTGCTGATCTTTGTCAATGGTCAGCACCGTGCGCTGCTCCGTAATCTCGCGCACCGTCTTCGTCTTCGGCACATTCACCTGGATGCCCGACTGCAACACCGGCGCGGTCAGCATAAAAATCACCAGCAGCACCAGCACCACGTCCACCAGCGGCGTGATGTTAATCTCCGCCAGCGCAGTTTGCGTGTGACCGCTTCTACTTGTGAAGGCCACGGGCCGTCTCCACAGGGTCCTCGTTAGGCTTCAGCGCCGCTTCTTCCATGCTGTTCAGCAGCTCGCGGGCAAAATCGTCCATGCGCGCGCCAAAATCCCGGCAGGTTGAGGTGAACTGGTTGTAGGCGATCACCGCCGGAATCGCCACCAGCAGCCCTGCTGCCGTCGTGATCAGCGCCTCGGAAACCCCAGGAGCGACGGCGCGCAGCGTTGCCGTGCCCTCTGTGCCCAGTCCGTGGAAAGCATCCACGATGCCCATGATGGTGCCGAACAGCCCAATGAACGGCGAGATGGCGCCGATGCTCGCAAGCCACGTGAGCCGCTGTTCCATCGAGGTCAGCGACTCGCTGGCCGCAGTCTGGCCGGCCCGTTCCAGTGCCGTGATGTTGCGGCACGGGCCAAACCCGCCCGTCTGCCGGCGGTAGGTCTCATACACTTCGTCGAAAACATTCACCAGCGGGCTGGGCTTGAACTGTTCGCTGACAGTAGCAATCTCCTGCAGCCGGTTTGCCTTCCGAAACGCACGCAGAAACCGCCGGCTCTGCGCGCGAGCCCGCCGGAACGCAAAGAATTTGCCGATAATGATTGCCCACGAAAAGAGGCTTGCGATCAGAAGCACGGCCAGCACCGTCATCGCGATCGGGCCGCTGTTCTGAAGCATCTCCACGATCGCGCTGCCGTTGTTCACCGGGGGAGCAGCGGGGGGAGTCGTGTCCTGAAAGAAAAGTAACGCGCAAATGAGACTAATCATTGCCTGCTTTCACGTTACCAGAAGCAGGAATGGCCCGGGGGGTTGCACGCGCGTTGCACGAACCTGCTTCGTCATACCTCGATGCGCGAAAATAACCACGCGCTGGTGCCCAGGAAGATCGCCGCGAGTGCCGCCAGCAAGCCCAGATCCAGCATGAAGTTGAATTGCCAGCCGAAATTGAACTGCCAGTTCCCGATGAGAACGCCGCGCAGTCCATCAATGCCATACGACAGCGGGTCGGCGTGCGTGATCCACGTCATCACGGCGCCCAGATTTTTCAGTGGGAAGAGAGCCCCCGACAGAAAAAAGATGGGCATCACCATGAAGTTCATCAGCACCTGAAAACCTTGCATGTCCTTGATGCTTGACCCCACCGACGCACCGAGCGCAGCGAAGACGAGGGCAATCATCGCAATAAAAATCAGCGCAACCGGGATAGCGAGCCAATTGTGAGTGGCGGGCGTCCCCGGCGCGTGCTGGTGCACGGGGCGGAAGCCGGCGATGAGGCAAACCGCCAGCATCAGCAGCCCCTGCATCGTGGCCACAGTCGCACCTCCCAGGGTGCGCCCGAAAATAATATTCAGCCTCGGCACCGGCGCCACCAGCGTTTCTTTCAGAAACCCGAACTGCCGGTCCCACAGCATCGCCATGCCGGAAAAAATAGAGCTGAACAACACCGTCATGCCGATCACGCCCGGCGCCATGAACTGGATGTAGTTGCCCGCTCCGGCCTTCGCAAAAATGGGCCCGAACCCGAAGCCCAGTGCCAGCAGATACAGCGTCGGCTGCCCCAGCGACACAATCACCTGCGCCTTCGACCGGAAATAGCGCTTCACCTCGCGCAGCCACATGATGTAGATCGCACCCATCTGCTCTCCTTACCGCACTCTCCTTAGCGCCATGTCCCATTACCGTTTTTGTTGCCACATCTGCGCAAAGCGCCGCAGATTATCCGTCGAACTGGCGCTCTCGTCGCGCAGCGATGTTCCCGTGAGCGCGAGAAACGCAGCTTCCAGCGAGTCCGTGTTGGTGCGCGCTTTCAACTCTGCCGACGTCCCGATCGCGACGATAGCTCCGTGATCCATGATGGCAATGCGATGCGCCACGCGATCCGCTTCGTCCATGTAATGCGTGGTCAGAAAAACAGTGGTCTTCTCTTTCGCGTTCAGGTTCTTCACGTGGGTCCAGAGCTGGTTGCGGCTCTGCGGATCGAGCCCCAGCGTCGGCTCATCGAGAAACAGAATCTTCGGCGTGTGCAGGAACCCGCGCGCGATCTCCAAACGCCGCTTCATGCCGCCAGAGAAAGTCTTCACATAATCGTTGCGCCGCTCCCACAGCTCGAAGAGCCGCAGCAGCTCCTCAATGCGCTCCACGCGCACCCGGCGCGGAATGTGGTAGAGGATGCCGTGCAGCTCCATGTTTTCGAGCGCCGTCTGCTCATTGTCGAGGCTTGGATCCTGGAACACGATGCCGAAACGCTGCCGGGCGTCGCGCTGCTTCACCCATGGATCGAGTCCGTCCAGGTGAATGCGGCCGCTGGTGGGCCGCAGCAGCGTCGTCAGCATCTTGATAGTCGTCGTCTTGCCCGCACCGTTCGGGCCCAGGAAAGCGAAGATCTCCCCCGAATCCACCTCGAACGAAATATCATTCACCGCTGTGAACTGGTCAAACTTCCTGGTCAGGTTTTCCACCTGGATCACGGGGCATGCCTCCCGGCAAAACAATGCGATTTGCTATGGCTTGTTTAGTTTGCCAGAAAGACCCACGTCAGGCTATCGACCGCCGCCGAGACTGGTGAAATTAGCTGACACCTACGGTCGCGGACGATCCAGGCAGGAGAACAGTTCATCAAGCTCGACGAAAATCGGCGTGCCCGGTGCCTCGAGCCGTCGCGCGGACTTCCAGTCATCTCCGATACACATCCGCCCGCTCCGGGTTCTGGGATCGATCGCCCAGATCGCCGCGACGCCCATGTTGCGATAGTCAGCCACGCGCTCCTCCAGATCCGAGTACGTATCGTCGGGCGAGAGAATCTCGACGATCAGGATGGGAGCCGTCTGGATCACATCGGGCTGTGGTCCAGCTTTCACGACCCCCAGGTCCGGCACGCGAACCCGCGAAGAAGCCACTCGCGTCCGCTGTTCCGGCGACGCCATCACCTGCCACTGCGATTCATGGTCCGCAAACCATGATCCCAGCAGTAATTGCAGTCGCGCATGCTCCCACTTGCCCACGTTCCGCTCCCGCACCTCGCCGTCGACATATTCCCGGTCTGGACGGTACATTCCTGAAGGGAAATGCGTACCTGGGTCGCCATCAATCACCCGTTGCTCAAGAGTGTAGCAAAATCGGCTATTTCTTCGCCGTCAGTGCAGGAGTCCACGTTACCCGGTCACCCGGCTCGATCTCGATCCGCAGCGACCCCTCCTGCCCCTGTTCGAGCTGCGGCCCGCTCACAGTGTGGTTGTGCCGCGCAGCGTCGGTGAAGTCGATCCTCACGGTGTCCGTACTCAGATTCCGGAACCGGTAGTGATAGCTCCCGCCCGCGGTGATCGTCTGCACCCCAAACGACCCTCCCGGATAACTCACTTCCACCAGCGATACAGCCGTCTCCTCGTGATTGACGATCGTGCATTGAATCCACGGAGAGTGACAGCCGGAAACGACCAGCGTGAGAGCCAACGCCGCGCACCGGGCGGAAAGAGATGAGCCAAAGTCTCGCATCATGACGGCCCAGAGTACCATCAGCGCCCCCGGCGCGAGCCCTCCCGCCACGGCATCATAACCCGGTAGCTGGGAATGGAAGTAGCATTCGCCTTGCTGGCAGTCAGCAGCTTTCGCCGGATCAACCAGCGCACCGCCGCCTGCGCCGAGCTTTTGGACACGCCGACCGACTCGGCCATCTCCTGAAAGCTCACCTGCACGGTCGCACCGGTACGCGCGTGGGCCGCCGCCAGCCACAAATAAACCAGAAAGCTGACCGGTCTGCGATCGTGGCCCACCAGGTCGCGCATCAGGACATCGATGATGTAGTCGTCGATAGCCGGCATCCCTATACCAACCATTACTATAGCAAGGACTGGACGATTGCATCCCCAAACAACTCTGGCTATGCTCCGGAAATCAGGCTCCGAAAATCAGGGAGGGAAAGCGATGATTCGAGGAATCAAATTCGTGGGAGTGCCGGTTACCAATCAGGACGCGGCGCTGAAGTTCTGGACCGAAGCGGTGGGCATGAAAGTCGTGACCGATCAGCCCTTTAATGACAAGCAGCGATGGATCGAACTGATGATCCCGGGCGCGGAGACCGGAATCGCGCCCTTTACACCGGAGGGTCAGGAAGACAGAATCGGCCAATTTACATCGATTTCCTTCTGGTGCGACGACGTCTTCGCCACGGCGGCAGCTCTCAAACAAAAGGGCGTCGTGTTCGCGAAGGAACCAACGAAAGAGCAATGGGGATCAGCCGGCGTTTTCAAAGACCCGGACGGCAACCAGTACGTGCTCTCCAGCCGATAGACGACCCCCAGCCGGTCCCAAACAGGCCTGGATCAGATCATCGGCTTGCGCTCCAGCGCGCGAGCCGTCAGCACCACGCCGGTTTCGCCCGTATGTAGCGTGATGGGGAAGGCCAGCACGTTCCACACCCACCGGTCGCCTTTGCTGGGCAGGTTGAGTACGCCGCGAAACGTGCGATCGATGTAGGTCTCGCGCGTTTCGGCCACGGTGCGCAGAATGTCGGCCCAGTCCACGGCAAGTTCCGGCATCTCCTCAAACATATTGCGGCCAGGGAACCAGTCGCGTGGCTTCTCCAGCACGGTTGCGCACTTCTCGTTCACATACTGCCAGGTTCCTTCGCCGTCCAGAATTTCGAGGACGACGTCGTCCCCCATAGCCATGTTGATCCGCGAATAGAAGAAATCCCGAGCGTCGACAACCACCGGCCTGCCGCGCCGCTTGGCCTCAAACGAACGCAGAGCCGTCACCAGATCGTCGATCGAACTGTACCCCTTGAGCAGGTGCATGTCCTCCACCCCTCCGAAGCGCCGCTCCAGCGTCGCCGAGAGAATGATGATGGGAACCTGCGGGCGCCGTGCGCGAAGATCCGACGCCACGTCGGTGCCAAACTTGCCGGCCCCCAGGTGATAATCCAGCACGGCGATGTCGATGTCGTCGAGCATCTGTTCGGCTTCTTCGATCGTGCTGGCGGTACTGGTGACATAGCCGTATTTCCGCAGGATCGTCGAACGCAGCAGCAAATTGTCGGGGTGGTCGTCAAGCAGCAGCACGCGGATCGGCTCGGTCGGGGCCTGAACAAGCGTCAGCGAGGAATCCTGGTCGTTCGTTGTCATAAACAATTCTTGGATGCTGACTACTACAGTGTCGCTGCCAATGCCCCCGGAAACTTCGTGTTATTACTCTACTCTTCGCGTTTCGGCTTGCGTTGGAATTGCTTCAGCAGCTCGGGAAGGCGGCTGAAGAGCGCCGTCGCGCGCAGCCACTGCTTGTGATCGAAAGCCGGTGATCCAGCCAGCATGGACCCAGCCGGAATATCGCCATGCAGTCCGGCTTGGGCGATGGCGACGACCCCGTCGCCGATGTTGCAGTGGCCGGCAACACCCACCTGGCCGGCAAGAATCACATTCTTGCCCACGTGCGTCGACCCGGCAAGTCCCACCTGCGCGCACAGCAGCGTGTTTTCGCCCACTGAAGAGCCGTGCCCCACCTGCACCAGGTTATCGACCTTGACGCCGTCGCCAATCCGCGTCGCGCCAACACTGGCGCGGTCAATGCACGCATTCGTCTGCACTTCGACGCGATCCCCCAGCACCGTCGGCCCCGACTGGGGAATCTTATGCCAGCGCCCATGGTCATCCTTCGCAAATCCAAATCCGTCCGACCCAACCACAGCGCCATTTTGCAGCAGAACATCGTCGCCCAGCTGGCAATGCTCGCGCACGACCGCATGTGCATGCGCAAAGAACCGATCACCGATGCGAACGCCGGGATAAATCACAACGTGGGGCAGAATGACCGCGTCGTCCCCAATAATGACATTTTCGCCAATAACTGCGTAAGCTCCGACGCGAGCATTAGCGCCAATCTTCGCGGTGGGATGAATGACGGCAGTAACATGAATCTCCGCCGGCCATGCGGGTGGCCGGTAGAAGAGATCGATTGCACGCGCGAACGCAAGATAAGGATTATTGAGCCGCAGCGTCGCGGCGGGAACATCGGGAAAGTCCGGCGTGACCAGAATCGCGGCTGCCAGGGTCGTCCTGGCCAGGTGCGCATACTTCGGATTAGCCACGAAAGTGATCTGGCCCGGTCCGGCTTCTTCGATTCCGGCAACACCGGTGATATCAAGATCGGGGGAGCCACGAAGCTCAGCCTGGAGCACGCGCGCCAGCTCGGCGGATTGCATGTCGCGATTGTAAATCTCCGCAGACGACGGGCAATAGGCAATAGGAAACAGGCAATAGAGGCGGCGGGTCTACCGCTTGCTGCTGGCCTTTACGTTCTTCATCAGGCCGACGAGCATCTTCCCAACTTCGCCGGAGAGACCATCGGTGAATTCGATTTCCTGAGGATTGCCGAGCGGCAGCTTCCTCGCGATCTCGAGTTGCGTTTGCACTTCCAGATTGGAGCCTCGAGCCATGCCCAGAAACTGCAAGTACTCGCCCGTCGACGTGCGACCGTACCCTTCAGCGATGTTGCTCGCGACAGAAACTCCCGCCCTTCGCAACTGCTAGGCCGTAGAGTTCTTCCTTAGGAAAACCAGCGGTCAGCCGATACACCGCCACCGTCATTTCGATGGCACGCTGCCAGACAATCAGATCACGGTACGATTCGATCTTCATCGTGTTACCTGCTGTGAATCGTGTGCGCTCTTCCTGTTGCCTGCCGCGGGCTTCTGGCCTTCTATTGCCTATTGCCTATTGCCTGTTGCCTACTCCCTGCCTTTAAGGCGCTCCCGACCCAACCGACCGGCTCTCCGTCTGGTAATTCGCAGACCCACTCGCCGACTGCCCCGGATACTGCGCAGTCACCCGCATCTCCACGATGTTGCCCTCTAACTCCGGCGTATCGCTCACGATATCCGAGTCGGTGCGAATAATCGTCAGGTACGGGCTATTCTGCGACGCCACATAGACCTTGCCGATGGGATAGTTGTAGATCGCCCCAATCGCGTGCGGATTCGCCGTCAGCGCAATCGTCTTCTCCACGGTGTAATTCGTCAGGTTCACAATCGAAACGCTGCCTGGCGCTCCCACCGAACCGTCCGCCGCAATGTCTCCCTGATTCGCCACATAAACCCGGCTGCCATCCTGCAGCACAGCAACCTCAACCGGATGCAGCCCCACCGGGATAGTAGCCAGCACCGTTCCGAACGTCGAGCTGTCGTTGCCGTAGGTATCGAGGCTCACATCGATAATGCTGATGGTGTTCGAGTCGTAATTCGACGTCACCAGCACCTGCCCGGTTCGGTAATAATCCGCATAAACCGGCCCTGCGCCGACTGTGATTGTCCCGTCACAGTAGCTCGTGCAGGGGTGTACCGCATCAATCGCATTCAGCTGCGAATTGATGACCGTGACCGTCCCGCTGCCCCGATTCATGATGAACGTCCGCAGCGTGTCCGTAGTCATGAACCCGAACACAGGGCAGACCCCCAGCGGCAGCCGCGCCGAAATCGTATTCGTCGTGGTCTCGATCGCGTCCGCCTCGCCGTTCGCCGTCACTGCCGAAGGAGTCGCGCAGTCTCC
Source organism: Acidobacterium sp. (assembly GCA_003167515.1). Classification (GTDB taxonomy): domain Bacteria; phylum Acidobacteriota; class Terriglobia; order Terriglobales; family Acidobacteriaceae; genus Palsa-343. Next base: position 14,252 of record PMSS01000271.1, read on the forward strand.
CCACGCCGGCTGAGCCCCACCGCCGGAATTCCCCTGGCTGATCGCATAAATCCGCTCGCCCGTGCTGAAGCCGGTCAGGTTGATCAGTGACGGAGCCACCGGAATCTCCTGCTTCAGCGCCGAAGGCGAGCCCGTCATCTGCGCCACGCAGTTCGTTGTCATGCAGGTCGGCCCGTGCAGGCCCGCCTCCGTGACGTACAGGCTGCCATTGGCCAGCAACGTGTTCGTTGGCTCCGAACTCGGCAGCAGCGTGCTGGTCAGCACGTCTTTCGTAACCAGCTCCCCGGTGAGGGCAGTCGTCAGCGTGCCGTCGCAGTTCGGAGCGTATGTACTATCCCCGCCCACGTCCAGAGAAAATGTCAGCGGGCCGTTGCCGCCGTTGGCCTGCGCCACAACCGAATCGCCCGAGAAGTCAAAAAGCGTGTAAATGCTGGGCGTGGAGTACGTGATCCCGGCGCATGGCCCCGTCACTCCTGCTCCCAGTGGACTAAATCCCGGCTGCGATACCACCACGACGTCAGCTGTCGGCTGCGCTGCCGGCCCGGTGGGATTAATCGGCGTAATCACCGGCCGATATTGGTTACCGCAGCCAACGGCCGCCAGAACCGCACCGCCCAGAATCCCCGCAACCACCGCGGAAACCGCCGCTGGATAACGATGAAAAAGGCTGCCGGCCCTGCGCATGGTCCGGTCCAGAATCTGGCTCGATCTGCCATAAAGACGATCCAGCCATCCAATGCTACGCACTCGCAAGTACCCGACTCCTCCGCCCGGCCTCGTGGTTGGCGCGGGTTCAACCTTGGTTGCTGATAGAAAGATGATTGTACTGTACGCGACCGGCTTCGCGTCGCGCTCCGTGTCCCATAAGCGAGACCATGACCGAGACCCCGAACCAGACCAACGCCCAGCATCGCCGCGCAGGCCAGGCTAAACTCCGCTGGCAGTCCCAGGCGGTCCTGTTGGCCTTCGTTCCCGTCACCGCGATCTGGGTCACTCTCGCAGCAGGACAGGCGTGGAATGCCCGCGACCCGGTTTTGTGGGGAGCGGTCGTCATCAGCGTGATTCTCGCAGCGCTGGTCTACCTCACGCACGCGGCCACACTCGGCGCCGCCATCACCGGCGGCATCTTTGCCGCAGCCCTCTACCTGCTGACCCCGGGCCTGCACACCGCCTTGTGGCCGCTCCTCGCGCTGCTGCTGCTCACCTTCGGCGCAACCCGTTTCGGCCGCCGCCGCAAAGAAGCCCTCGGCACCGCGGAAGCCCGCCAGGGCCGCACCGCCTCGCAGGTGGCCGCGAATCTCGGCGCCGCAACGCTTGCCGGCATCCCGCTCTCGGCGGTACATATTTTCAGCCCCACGACTTTCAACGCGCACGCAGCGCTCGTGGCCATGATCGCCGCCATGGCCGAAGCCACCGCCGATACCGTCTCGTCCGAACTGGGTCAGGTCCTCGGAGGCGAGCCGCGTCTCCTCACCACCATGCACCGCGTCCCCGCAGGCACCGACGGCGCGGTCAGCCTGGCAGGCACCCTCTCAGGATGCGCCGCCGCCGCCGTAGTCGTCCTCGTAGCACTGATGGTGCTGCCGCTGAACCGAATCGACGCAGCCATAGCCGTAGCCGCAGGCATAGCCGGAATCTTCATCGACAGCCTCTTAGGCGCCATCCCAGAACGCCACGGCTGGCTTAACAACGACGCGGTCAATGCCCTGTCCACGCTCGCTGCCGTACTGCTGGCAGCCTGGGCCATCCGTTTCGCTTAGTTCGCCCGCTAACGCCGAGCTGGAGCAGCCGACAGCTGCAGCCCCAGCCCTCGCACCACGCGAAGCACCGTAGCAAACTCCGGGTTGCCGTCCGCTCTCAGCGCACGGTACAGGCTTTCCCGCGATACTCCAGCCTCTTTCGCTACCTCGCTCATCCCGCGCGCTCGCGCCACCACGCCCAGCGCATCGGCCACAAATGCCGGATCGCCGGTTTCAAGCGCCTCGCTCATATACGCAGCGATGGACTCGCTGTCGTCCAGGTATTCCGCCGGGTCGAACGGCTTTGTCTTCGCCTTGCTCATTCCGTCTCCTTCGAAAGCTTCTTCGCCGTTGCGATGTCTCTGGCCTGTGTACTCTTGTCCCCGCCGCATAGCAGCACAATCAGGATCGCTCCACGCTGGACGTAATAAACCCGATAACCGGGCCCGCAATGGATGCGCAGTTCGCTGATGCCGTCACCGACAGGATGCACATCGCCAGGATTACCGAAAGCCAGACGCCGAATTCGGGCGGCGATTTTCGCCCGCGATTGGGAATCCCGGAGCGCCTGCAGCCAGCGGAGAATGTTTTCGTCTCCCGAACTTCAATCACAGAAATCATTGTAGCCTATGGGCTACACTTGTGGCAAGGTAATATTAGCTCGAATCTCGCAGAGATGGAGATGGCTGGAGGAAGTAAACGATGGAAAAGCGGAAGCCGTTCGACGGGATGATGGAAGGGGTTCGGGCGATGGAGGCGCGTGGCGAGGGAAAGATTACACTGCGTAGCTTCCGGCACGAGCTGGCTCCGCTGCCTGCGCTCGATGCGGCGTTCATTCGGGAGGCGCGGGAGAGATTGCGCTGTTCACGGGCGGTGTTTGCGCGCCGGTTGCGCATCAACGAGCGCACCCTGGAGAACTGGGAGCAGGGGCGGGCAAAGCCGAATCCACAGGCGATTGCGCTGCTGTTGCTGGTTCGCTCGTACCCGGACACGCTGCAGCGCCTGGAGCAGGTAGCGCAAGGCTGAGCGCTGAAGGCTGCCGCCTCAATCCGTCCCCAGCCGCTTCTGCAGCTGCTCCAAACTCGCACCTTTAGTCTCCGGATAGCACAACAGCACCACCACAAACTGCAAAACCATCATCGCGGAGAAAAACATAAACGGCGCTGCCGTCGAATGCTTCGCCACCCACGGAAAGAACCCCGAAATAATCGCGTTCATGATCCAGTGCGACGAGCTCCCCAGACTTTGCCCCTTCGACCGCACCCGAGTCGGAAAAACTTCGCTGATATAAACCCAGATCACCGCCCCCTGCGAGATCGAAAAGAAGAAGATGAACCCCACCAGCAGCCAGACCAGGTCGCTCTGGTGGCTGTTCGCATGGAAAATCGCCGCCACGCCCGCGAGGCACAACGCCGTCCCCACCGACCCGATCAGCAGCAGCGATTTCCGTCCCAGCTTGTCGATCACCGACATGGCCAGCAGCGTCGCCACAAAATTCATCGCACCCAGCAGCACCGCCTGCTTGTCTCCGGAGAGCCTGCTGAATCCCCCATACGAAAAAATGTCGTTGGCGTAGTAGAGAATCGCGTTGATCCCGGCCAGCTGGTTGAACATCCCGATCGAGATCGCCAGAAAAATCGGCAGCCGGTATTTGTGCTGAAACAGCGGCTCCGAATGCAGCTTCTTCTCCATGTGGATTGAGTCGACGATTTCCTTCAGCTCCGCCTCGCTGTTCGGTGTGCCCATCATCTCCAGCACACGCCGCGCTTCGTCGATGCGGTTCTGCGTCACCAGCCACCGTGAGCTGCGCGGAATGCCGAACAGGAACAGTGCAAACAGGATGGCCGGAATCGTGGCCACGCCAAACTGCCAGCGCCACGCATCGCCTCCATCCACCAGCCGCGCAACCGCGTAATTCGACGCATACGCCAGCAGAATGCCCGCAACAATATTGATCTGGAACAAACCCACCAGCCGCCCACGCAACCGCGCCGGTGCCAGTTCAGCAAGATAAACCGGGCCCAGCACCGACGAACCGCCAATCCCCAACCCGCCAATCAGCCGAAAGCACAGCAGCGACGGCCAGTTCCACGCCAGCGCGCATCCCAGCGACGAGATGACGTAGAGGATGGCCATAATCCGCAACGCCTCTCGCCCCCCGATTTTCTGCCCCAGCGGCCCCGCCCCGATCGCCCCGATCACCGTGCCCCAGAGCGCGATCGAAACCGTCAGTCCCAGCGCGCCCGCGCTCAGATGAAAGACTTCAGTGAGCTGATGAGTCGTACCGGCAATGACCGCGGTATCGAACCCGAACAGCAGCCCCCCCAGCGCGCCAACCAGGGTGCTTCGGATGAGAAGAGCGTTCAGTCGCATAGCGTTCCAGACACGAAACCGCAAGCATACCACCGGCAGACGCGGGCCAGCGCATCGCCCCGCGAATCATGAATCTGGTGTCGCGTCTCCGAAGTTCGCTAAAGATCTCCGTAGTCGCTAAAGAATTGTCCTGGTTTTGTATCAGGCCACGATTCAGGCACCCATGGAGAACAGCCGATCCGCGGTTATTTGGGGGGGACTGACTGACTGAATAGATTGTTGAACTCGGCCGTGATGTGATCGCGTTCTGTCGGCGGCACGTGCAGGATCAGAAACCCGCCGAATATCCTCTCCCAGTTGCCGCCGACGGCCATCACTTTTTCCAACAAAGCAGACATGGCTGGGGAGTCAAGCAGGTTCTGCGAGAGGACGCAGGATAGAGTTGTCAGTCCGGATGGCGTGGTTACACGGAGGAACCGTACGCTTCCGTCGGTTTGGGGTTCCGTCTCGATCACGTCGTGATAGCTCGCTTCCCCCAAAATGGAGCTTACTTCCAGTCGATACAGATTCGGCCCCATTGGCGTAACAAGCAATGTTCCCTCACCATCCTGAAACGAGATGCGCACTTCGCACGGTGGTTCGTTTGGATTCATTTGAACGTTTCGTCTCTTTGGGAATTAGGAAATAACGCCCGTTCTGCAGAATATAGCGAGGGCAGTCTGCGCGCCCTTCTTGGACCGTCGCTGGTAAGGCTAGCGTTGAGCGCATCACCGGCACGCGGAAGTTTCGGTTGCAGGGAACCCGCACACAGGGTCCTGGCGATCAGGCGTCTCACAAAATTCGCACCGAAATTTCTCGGCTGCCTGTAACTCGCTCAATTCAAGAGCGCTATGAAGCGGCCACGGTGTCAGGCCGCGACTTCGAAGCGTGCCGGGAAAAGAAGCCCAACCCCAACCCCAAACCCAGCGAAGGCCAGGTTCACCCCATAGCAAGAAGCAAACTCTCCCAGCTACCCGAACGTCAACGCGAATCTATTCTGGCTTCATCCCAAAGTACTGCCGTGCGCCATTCTGAAAACAGCACAGCCTCAACCCGGTCCATTCCAATGCTTCCGCAAGCTCTTTGGCTGTGTCGTCAGAATCTGCAAGATCCCTCCAGCATCGGCTGTTAAGGAACATCCTTTCTTCCTTCCCGCAACCTTAGAAGCCGCGTTTCCGCCTTCCGATATCCCTCGCCCGAACAGATCTTCCCCCGCCACCCTGTAGATAACTCCTCAGTAAACGAGGCCCCCAACCCCGTTACTGTGGTAGCTCTCCCGATTCACGCTGATTTCTCTGGACACCCCGCCCCAAATTCGCCGAAAATGCCTCCACCCGAGGCTTCGCCTGCACGATAAACGGAATCCCCCCTCGGACCCACATAAGGAGAAATCGTGCTGCCCCTTTTCAGGACCTCCCTGCTCACCCTCGTTGCGGCCTCTCTGACCGCAACCGCCTTCGGCCAGACGCAAACCCTCCTCACCCATCACGTCCGCCAGGCCACCGTCACCGGTGAAGCGAAAGCTCTCGGACAATTACCCGCCACTCAGACCCTCCGCCTCGTCATCGCTCTGCCGCTTCGCAACCAGCAGGCCCTCGACAACCTCCTCGCCGATCTCTACAACCCCAACAGCCCCTCCTACCGCCAATTCCTCACCGTCGACCAATTCACTGCCCAATTCGGACCCACCCAGGACGATTACAACGCCGTCATCAACTTCGCCCAGGAACACGGCCTCACCGTCGTCGCAACCTCACCCAATCGCCTCAACGTCGATGTCACCGGAACAGCCGCCGCTATCCAGCTCGCCTTCCACATCGCGATGCGCACCTACCAGCACCCCACGGAGAACCGCACCTTCTTCGCGCCTGATCGCGAACCAACCGTCGATCTCCCCTTCCAGCTCTGGCACATCGCGGGACTCGACAACTACTCCCTGCCGAAACCCGCTGGCCTCACCAGAAATCCAAACGTCGGCCACACCACCTCCGGCGCCACCACCGGCTCCGGTCCCTCCGCTTCGTTCCTCGGCAGTGATATGCGCGCGGCCTACTACGGCGGAACCTCGCTCACCGGCAGCGGCCAGTCCCTCGGCTTGCTCGAGTACTACGGTACCGACCTCTCCGACCTCCAGACCTATTACAAGAACGCCGGCCAGACCTACCCCGGCTCCATCATCACCCTCCTCTCCACCGATGGCACCAGCACCTCCTGCGTCGACTCCCGCTCCGGCGGCGATTGCGACGACACCGAGCAGACCCTCGACATGACCCAGGCTCTCGGCTTGGCGCCCGGCCTCTCCAGCCTCGTCGTTTACGTCGGTTCCGCCGACTCCGCCATCTTCAACGCGATGGCGACGCACAGCCCCCTCAACGCGCAGCTCAGCTCCTCCTGGACCTGGTACCCCGCCGACCCCAACACCGACAATCCCTACTTTGAAGAATTCGCCACCCAGGGGCAGAACCTCTTCCAGGCCGCCGGCGACGACAGCAAGTGGACCACCTCCGGCACCGACTCAGAGATATTCCCCGCTGACGATATCTACCTCACCTCCGTCGGTGGCACCGACCTCGACACCGCATCCGCAGCCGGCCCGTGGGCCTCCGAAACCGCCTGGTCCGATTCGGGAGGCGGCATATCTCCCGACAAGTTCGCCATTCCTTCCTGGCAAACCACCGCCGCCAGCAGTTGCTCCAGCTGCTCCAAAACCTACCGCAACGGACCCGACGTCTCCGCCAACGCCAACTTCACCTACTACGTCTGCGCCGACCAAACCACCTGCACCGCTAACGAATACGGGGGCACCAGCTTCGCCGCGCCTCTCTGGGCAGGCTTCCTCGCTCTCACCAACCAGCAGTACGCCGCGGCGAATTCCGGCAAGACCCTCGGCTTCATCAACCCCGCCCTCTACTCCATCGGAGAAGGCTCCAGCTACGACTCCGACTTTCACGACATCACGAGCGGCAGCAACGGCTACTCCGCAACCACCGGCTACGATCTCGCCACTGGCTGGGGCAGCCCCAACGGCGTCAGCCTCATCAATGCCCTCGCCGGCTCCACCACCCAGACTCCCGGCTTCAGCCTCTCTGCCTCGCCCTCTTCCGTCTCCATAGCTCAGGGCGCTGATGGGTCCACCACGATCACCAGCACCGTCACCGGCGGCTTCGATTCCGCCGTCGCTCTAACCGCATCAGGCCAGCCCTCTGGTGTCGCCATCACCTTCAACCCAACCTCCATCACCGGCTCCGGCACTTCGAGCATGTCGATCGCGGTCGCCTCCTCTGTCGCAACCGGCACCTACACCATCACCGTCAAGGGAACCGCCGGCAGCACGGTTGAAACCACCACCGTCTCCCTCACCGTCACCGGCACAACCGCCGGCTTCTCCATCAGCGCAAGCCCAACCTCCATCAGCATCGATAGAAGCAGTTCCGGTGACGTCACCATTACCACCACCGCCATCGGCGGCTTCGACTCCCCGATCACACTCTCCGCATCGGGTGAGGGCACTGACAACTCTGTCTCCTTCAGCCCCACCAGCATCACGGGCGCTGGCACTTCAACCATGAAGATCACCGTCGGCCGCACCGCCAACACCGGCGATCACACCATTACCGTCACCGGAACCAGCGGCAGCACAAAACATACGGCCACCGTCACTCTCGATGTTTTGAGATAGCAAGCCCGCGGCACATTCTGTTTGGAGTTGCCAAAAGAAGGCCCGGATCCCCAAATCCGGGCCCTCCCTTTTTGATCCGCGCCTGCAGCCCCGTCCTTTTTTGGCACACGCCCGCGCTTTTTGCCGCATCTCTTCATGTATTGGCCGTCCCCGGTCGATACCGTTTCTACGAGGGGATTTTTATGGCCGTCCAATGCTTCGACTCATCGCTCGACCTTACGGACTTCACCGCTGACCACGACGAAACCGCCTCCGACACCCGCCCCGAGGAGGAAATCAACCTCGGCGCCTTCCGCGGCCTCGCCTTTGCCCTCATCCTGGAAACCGCCCTCGTCACCCTCGGCGGCGTTGTCTTCCAACTCCTGCGTATGCTCTTCTGACTGGCCCTCATCCTCAGCACTCCGGCGCCCCGCAGCCCGGAGCCACGCCGTGCACCCTGTTTCCTGTTCCCTGCCCCCTGCCCCCTGTACCCTGTACCCTGTACCCTTCGTATGGACCTCCTCATCAACGGCCAGCCGCGCACCTTCCCCGACCTCCCCGCCGGAGCCACCCTTCAGGACCTCCTCACCGCTCTCGGCCTCAAACCCGATCGCATCGCCGTCGAACACAACGGCTCCATCGTCTCCCGCCCCGCCTGGCCCTCCACCTCCATCTCCGGCGGCGACAAATTCGAAATCGTCCACTTCGTCGGCGGCGGCGCCCCCTCCTCTTCCCCTCCCCACCCGTACCCCGGCGTGCACTCCGCCCCTCGATTTCCCGTTGCCCCAGCCCCCTGGCCCGTGTACTCTCAGAATCGCTGAGGTCCTCCTCAAATTCTCGAACGGCGCAAGCAGGATCAGGAATAACGCTGTGGGAGCCGGCTCGCTCGCATATTCTCCCCATCGCCGGCGGATACCTTGAATCGACCCACCCCGCATCCCCTGATCTCGGCCCAGGAAAGACTCCATGAATCAGCCCATCGTCTTCATTAGCGGCAGCAAGGGAGGTGTCGGCAAATCCCTTACCGCCATGGCCGTCCTCGACTACCTCACCACCGAGCACCGCTACGTGCGCCTCCTCGAGGCCGACACCACCAATCCTGACGTCTGGAAGGCCTATCGCCGTACCGTCGAGGGCGAAGTCGCCAGCCTCGATGAGGTCGAGGGCTGGATCAATCTCGTCAACACCTGCGATGCCAATCCCTTCAAGGCCGTCGTCGTCAATACCCCGGCCCGCAACAATGACGCCGTGCGCGAGCACGCCGCCATCCTGCTCGAATCCCTCAAGGAGCTCGCCCGTCCCCTCATCACTCTGTGGGTCATCAATCGCCAGCGCGACTCGCTCGAGCTGCTCCACAACTATATGGAATCCGTCAACACAGGCGTTGTCCACGTCATCCGCAACGGCTACTTCGGCGACCAGAGCAAGTTCGAGCTCTATCAGACCAGCACCATGCCCGAAACCATCCAGCAGCAGGGGGGCAAGACCCTCTTCCTCCCCGACCTCGCCGATCGCGTCACCGACGAACTCTACTCCCGCCGCATCACCCTCGGCGAAGCCGCGCAGCAACTCAAGCTCGGCGACCGCGTCGAACTCCAGCGCTGGCGCAACCACGTCCGCGAAATGATGGTCCAGGCCGGCATCTGAAGTCGCCCGGCGGCGGCACATAGAATGAGTACGTCATGTCTGATCCGCTCCCGCCGCGTTTCAACCGCCGTCCCCTCGCCAAATGCACTCTCCTCGGCGGAGCCGCCGTCCTCTTCTCCACCAACCTGCTTAGCGGGCTACAAAGGAAGCCATGAATCCAGGCCGTCGTAATGCTCTCCTTTCGCTGGCTGTCCTGCTCCTCACTCTATCGGCTGGTGCCGCATCGGGCCAGAACATCGAAAACTACACGAAGGTCGGGGACAAGATGCCCGGGTTTTCTGTCGATCAGGCCTCGGGTGGTGCCTTCTCGCTCGGCGCTCAGACCGGCAAAGTAGTCGTGGTCAACTTCTGGGCCACGTGGTGCGAACCCTGCCAGGTCGAAATGCCCGAAATGGAAACGCAGGTCTGGCAGAAGTACAAATCCTCGCCCGATTTCGCTTTCATCGCCATAGCCCGCGAGCAGGTTAAGGACACCGTCCTCCGCTTTCAGAAGACCCATTCCGGCCTGACCTTCCCGCTCGCGTGGGATCCGCAGCGAGCCGTCTATTCCCGCCTCGCGAACGGCGGTATCCCGCGAACCTATGTCATTGATCGCCACGGCGTGATCGTCTTTCAGGAGGTTGGCTACGGTTCCGGCTCCGTCGCCGCCATCGATCGCGCCGTCCGAAAAACCCTCGGACAACGGTAGCCTCTCACCAGCACACGCCAGTTCAGAGAACCCTGCTACCAGCTACTGGCTACCCCAGTATCATTCCCCCATGAACAAGAAAATCCGCTGGGGCGTCCTCTCCACTGCCAACATCGGCGTAAAAAAAGTCCTCCCCGCGATGCAGCGCGGCCAGCTCTCCACCGTCGCCGCCATCGCCTCCCGCGACCTCGCCCGCGCCCGAACCATCGCCGCCCAACTCAACATCCCCACCGCCTACGGCTCCTATGAAGAACTCCTCGCCGACCCCAACATCGACGCCATCTACAACCCGCTCCCCAACCAGCTCCACGTCCCCTGGACCATCCGCGCCGCCGAAGCCGGCAAGCACGTCCTCTGCGAAAAGCCCCTCAGCATGACCCTCGCCGAGGCCCAGTCCCTCCTCGCCGTCCGCGATCGCACCGGCGTCCTCATCGGCGAGGCCTTCATGATCCGTTCCCACCCGCAATGGCTTCGCCTCCGCACTCTCCTCGACGAAGGCCGCATCGGCCCGCTTCGCTCCATCGCCGCCTTCTTCAGCTACTTCAATAACGACCCTGCCAACATCCGCAATCAACCCGAAACCGGCGGCGGCGCGCTCTACGACATCGGCTGCTACTGCATCCAGGCTGCGCGCACCGCCTTTCAACAGGAGCCAACCCGCGTCGCCGGCCTCATCGACCGCGACCCGCAACTCGGCACCGATCGCCTCACCTCCGCCCTCCTCGACTTCCCCGCCGGCCACGCTATCTTCACCTGCAGCACCCAGCTCGTCCCACACCAGCGCGTCCACTTCTATGGAACAAAGGGCCGCATCGAAATCGAAATCCCCTTCAATGCCCCGCCCGACCGCCCCACACGCCTCTTCATCGACGACGGCCGCGACATCTTCGGCTCCGGCATAGAAACCGAAACCTTCCCCACCACCGACCAGTACACCCTCCAGGGCGACGCCTTCTCCCGCGCCATCCTCGAAGGCACACCCATCCCTGTCTCCCTCGAAGAAGCCATCGCCAACATGGCCGTCATCGACGCCATCTTCGCCTCCGCCCAATCCAATCAATGGAAAGCGCTATAGGCGAAGTATGGACTCCCAACCCGCCATCACTCGGCTGCATTACGAGCTCATCCACGGCCTGATCCAGACCGGCGTCTGCCCCACCAACGCTGATCTGTCCCGCCAACTCGGACTGCCTCTCTCAGAAATTGAAGACCAGCTCCGCGCCCTGGCTGCTATTCACGGAGTCGTCCTGCATCCGCACACACCCGCGCCGTGGATCCTCCATCCGTTCTCGCTAACGCCGACCATCAACTGGGTCAAAGGCAAAGACCACAGCTGGTGGGCTCCCTGCATCTGGTGCGCGCTCGGTGTCGCGGCTCTCATCGGCGGCGAAGTCCACATTCACTCCCGCAACGGCGCGGAAGGCGAATCCGTAACCATACCTGTTACAAATGGCCGCCCCGCCGGCTTCGAAACCGCCGTCGTCCACTTCGCCATTCCCCCAGCCCGCGCCTGGAATAACGTCCTCGAGCACTGCGCCATGGTCCTGCCCTTCCGCAATACTGACGAAATCGCGCCGTGGTGCAGCCGTCACGGCCTGCCCCGTGGCGAAGCCGTCCCTCTGCATCAGGTCGCCAGGCTCGCGACCCTCTGGTACGGATCGCACGCCCAACCCGACTGGCACAAATGGAGCGTCGCGGAAGCCCAGGCTATCTTCCATCGCGCCGGCCTCCAGTCAGACTTCTGGAATCTCGAACCGAGAGAAGGAAAGTTCTGACCGCCACTACACCGTGATCACAACCTTCCCCACCTGCGCATTCGACTCCAGATACTCATAAGCCTCGCGCGCCTGCGCCAGCGGAAACGTCTTCGCAATTTTCAGCTTGAACCGCCCATCCGCCAGCCGGTCGTACACATACTTCTTCGCGCCCTCCACAATCTCCGGCCTCGAGCGAAACTCCATCAGCGAATATCCGCGCAAGGATATACCCTTCGTCATCGCCGCCCGCGTCGGAAACGGCGTCTCCTGCATCGACAATCTGCCGTACTCAAAAATGATCCCGCCCGGTGCCGCCGCCTCCGCCAGCTTCTCCACAAACGGCCCTGCCACCGGATCGAAAATCACCCGCGCGCCTTTGCCTCCCGTGATCTCCTGCACCCGCGCCGGCAAATCTTCCTCTTCCGTCGCGATCACATAATCGGCGCCCAGCTCCACCAGCTCCTTCCTCTTCTTCGACGTCCGGGTCGCCGCGATCGACTTCCCGCCCGCGTCCTTCACAATCTGGATCGCCGCCAGCCCCACGCTGCTCGACGCCGCCGGCAACAGCGCAAAATCCCCCTGCCCCACTTTTCCGTAATGCACCAGCGCGCCCCACGCCGTCAGATACTGCATCCAGATCGCAGCACCCTCCGCCGGCGACAGCTTTTCGGGATACTCGCCCAGCACCGACCTCGGCACCACCGCCTCTTCGCCCAACACCCCGAACTGATTCATCGAATACCCCGGCACCGTCGCGACCTTTTTCCCCACCAGGCTCTTGTCGACGCCCGCGCCCACCGCTTCCACCACGCCCGCCGCCTCATACCCAATCCGCGAAGGCAGCTTCGGCTGCTCGAAATAAAGCCCCGCCATGTATAGCAGCTCCGCGCGATTCAGCCCCGTCGCCTGCACCCGCAGCCGCACCTCGCCTTCCTTCGGCTCTTGCGTTGGCGCATCTTCGATCTTCAGTTTCTCCGGCCCACCCAGTTCATAGAAACGAACGACCTTCGGCATTGCGTACCTCTCCTCGTGAAATAAAAAGCGAGACTCGCTCTCCAACCCACTTCGATGAGCGCACGCGCAAAAAGACTCCCAATCCGCAAACCGGCAAGGATCGCATTCGCCCGCGGCGGAAGATCGACAGTCAAAACAAAGCGGGCCCTGCCCGGGCAACCAACGCCCGAAAAACAGGACCCGCCTGCCTGCCTTCTGTTCCCTGTTCCCTGTTCCCTGTTCCCTGTTCCCTGTTCCCTGTTCCCTGTTCCCTACTCCCTGCCTCTCAGAACCACCCGCCGGAATGCAGCACCACATTCTGCGCCGCAATTTGCGGCGATCCTCCGCTCGTCGCCGGCGCGAACAGCCAGCCACTTACCGACACAAAATCGCTATCGGCCACGCCCGAGAGGCTCTCTGGGTTGAACCCCTGATAGTTCGTCTGCGTCGTCGTCTCCACATTGAACGAAAACGCATTCGCAGACGCCGTCGGCCACCATAGCTCTTTCGTTTCGACGTCCGCCCTCGGCAAACCCTGGCCCCTCTATGCTGGCTCCGCCTGCGCGAAGAACAAAGCCCAACCTGACTGCGCGCCGTCCCTTCTCTGATTCACTCTCCGCCCCACCCCCTTTACTACTTGTGTATCCTGTCATCACATCGCCGCCGGATACTCCGGTCCCCACTCCCGGACGCGCGGTGCGTTGCACGAGGCCGCAATTTGACCAGCCCCTCCCGATCCGGCGCATCGCGCCGCTTTCATCTGGTCGTTCAAATCTGTGGCTATATCGCCGCGGTACTCCTTCCCTGGGTCGGCGTCACCTTCAGCATTCACACGCCTGCGCTGCGCGGCACGCCTCTGGCGCTCAGCTTCGTCTTGGTCGCCGGGATCACCCTCTTCACCAGCCTCGGCCCCGGCCTCGTTTCCGTCGTCCTCACCGCGCTCTTCTTTAATCATCTCGCCCTCGCGCGCAACACCTGGTTGTCGCTGACTTCGGAGTCCCTCCTCTACACCATCGTCATACTCGTCATCGGCACCCTCGTCGCCTTCCTCTGCGATCGCCAGCGCGTCATCGGCAGCGACCTCCGCGCCGCCCTGGCCTCTCTCCGGGTCCGCACCAACGCGCTCATGGAAGCCCAGCAAGCCAGCAACTCCGCCGCCTGGATGCACGATTCCGTCCTGGGCCGCATCGAGTGGGCCGAGGGCGGCGCCGAAATCTTTGGCCGCCCCTTTTCCGAATCCAGCGTCTCCCGCGACTGGACCAGCTTCATCCTCGCCGAGGATCGCGACCGCGTCCTGCACGCCGTCGAGGCCGCGACCTCCGTCGGTCAAAGCTTCCGCGTCGAGTTCCGCGTGCGCTGGCCCAACGGCGATCTCCACTGGCTCGAAAGCCGTGGCACTCCCTCCGCCGCCGATCCCAAAATCTGGCATGGCGTCACCCTCGATATCACCGATCGCAAGAAAGCCGAAGCCGCCCTCGTCCGTTCTGAGAAGCTGGCCGCCATCGGCCGCCTCTCCGCCACCGTCGCGCACGAAGTCAACAACCCCCTCGAAGCCGTCACCAACCTGCTTTACCTGGCCATTTCCGAACCTGGTCTCCCGCCCAAAGCCAAAGACTACCTGCAGCGCGCCGACCAGGAGCTCGCCCGTCTCGCCAGCATCGCCCGCCGCACCCTCACGTTTGTCCGCCCTAAATCGTCCGCTGGCCCGGTTGACGTCATCGAAACCGTCGAGGCCGTCGTCGACATGTTCCAGCCGCGCTGCACCGCGCGTGCCGCGGAAATACGAATCCGCCGCAACGCCGAGCTCACCATCCCTATGCCTGCCGACGATCTCCGCCAGATTCTCACCAACATCGTTTCCAACGCCTGCGACGCCCTTACTCCTTCCGGCGGCATCATCGAAATCGAAATCGTCCGCCACGACAGAACCGCCTCCATCTCCATCCGCGACAATGGCACCGGCATCTCCCCGGAAAACCTCACGCGCGTCTTCGACCCCTTCTTCACCACCAAAGAAGACGTTGGCACCGGCATTGGCCTCTGGGTAACCAAGGACCTCGTCGACAAGAATGGCGGCCGCATCTCCGTTCAAACCCGCTTCCTTCCTCCCGGCTTCCACACTATGTTTCGCGTCGAGTTCCCCCTGGCCTGACTCCCCAATGAAGAAGGGCCCGGGAAATGTTCCCAGGCCCCGCACTTCTTAAGACAAGCTCTCGCCAAAAGACTCCGAACTGGTCTCATCAACCTCATACCACCGAGATGCAGCGTGTGAGACCCGCCATCGAAGCGGGGCTCATACAGTCCGCCAAAGCCGTTGCGCTATATATGAGAC
>PMSS01000002.1 GCA_003167515.1 Acidobacterium sp.
ATGGCGAAGCGCCGCAAGCTCCCGTTCTACGCCATCTCCGCCGTCACCGGCCTCGGCGTCGAAAAGCTCAAGTACGCTATAGGCGAACGCGTCCGCGAATTGCGAAAAGAATCCGCCGCCGTCGAAGTGACCGACGCAACCCCCGCCGCCGGCTGATCCGCTATATGGCTGGCCCGGGTCTCGATTTTGAGACCCGGGGTCCGCGCGTACGCGCCGCTGTCTGACCGGCGCAGTGATCTCGGGTGTCCCATCCTTTGCTGTAGTTGGTGCAAAGGGTGGGGAAGCCACCGCACTTGGCGCTGATCGCGTCCCGAAACCATCCCCCACGGAAGCGTCATTTCACTCCCACCCACCCAGCGGTACCCTGCAACCATGCAGGCCTCCGCGGCGAGCCCGACCATCCACACTGCGAACCCACCACTCCAGCGCTGGCTCTACGCTGCCCTGGCCTTGCTCTTCAGCCTGCCGCTCGTCGCCACCACAATCTCCCTTACCATCCGCCACACCGGAGCCCTCTGCGACTTCACCGCCTACTGGGGCGCCGCGCGCATCTTCCTCGCCCATAAAAACCCCTACGCCGCCGAGCCGCTGCTCACGGTCCAGCGCTCCGTGGGCTGGGTCGACGCCGACCCTATCCGCGCCTACAACCCTCCGTGGACCCTCCCCCTCTTCGCGCCCTTCGGGCTTCTCGCTTTCTATCGAGCCAAGGCGCTCTGGCTCGCTCTATCCCTCGCGATTGAGCTGCTCTCCGCCCTCGCCCTCTGGCGCTACTTCGGCGGCGCGCCGCGCGCTCGCTGGATCGCCATCGCCATCGCCTTCACCTTCCTTCCCCTCGGACTCACCAATCACTATGGACAAATCACCCCGCTCATCCTCGCCGGCCTCGTCGTCTTTCTCCTTCTCGTGCGCGCTCAGCGATGGTTCGCCGCCGGAGCGTCCCTGCTCCTCGCCCTCGGCATCAAGCCCCACCTCTTCTGGCTGGTCGCAGTCGCCGTTTTGCTCTGGGCGATTCAGGAGCGCCGCTGGCGCCTCCTCGCCGGAGCCCTTTCAACCTTCGCCGCAGCCATGACCGCGGTCTGCATTTTCGATCCCGCCGCCCTCCATTACTTCGGCAACATCTACGGCCGCTCCATGGATCAGGTCTGCGGAGCAGGCGGGGGCCTCCGCGTCCTCTTCGGCCGCCAGCACACATGGCTGCAATACGTCCCCTGCGTGCCCGGAGCCGCCTGGCTTTTCTGGTACTGGCCGCGCCATCGCAAGGCCTGGAGCTGGCCCGAACATCTGCCCCTGCTCCTCCTTGCCTCGTTCGCCAGTTCTCCCTACAGCTGGTCCGTGGATTACGTCATCGCGCTGCCGGTCTTCATCGCCGTCGCCGCGCGCGGAGCCTGGCGCTCGCCGCTGGTAGTCGCGGCCTGGCTCATCGTCCAGCTGCTCATTTTTGCGTCCCCATCCAAGGGCATTGAGGCCGCCGTCAGCGCTCTTTGGATCCCTTTCTGGCTCCTCGCGCAATCCACAACAATACCCAGCCCGCGGCGTGCTCCAGCCGAATCCCTGTCAGTGCCCCAGCCCGCGCATCCATAAGCCCGGTCTCTACGTCCGCGCGATCCAGAAACTGCATGGCCAAACATTCCACCCATCCAGCGTCGGAGCATACCCCTTCAGATCCGCCGGCATCCGCTCAAAACTCCCCTCCCACGCCGGAAATGCCCGCCGCAATATCTCCGGATGAAACTGCTGCATCGCACTCGCCGACCACACCACGTGGAATGCCGTATTAAACGCCAGAAACGCCTCCAGCAAATACTGCTCTCCCCAGAAGCACAGATTCTTCATCACGAATTTTTCCGGATAATCAAGCGGCGTGAAGATGTCGTGAAAGTGAACCAGCACCCCGGGCGCCAGCTCGGGCAGGATGCGCAGGCACTCGTAAAGAACGTCACTGTCCATCGACACCACGTGGCTGGAATCGATGAACAATATGTCCTGCGGACCCAACGTCCGGAACAGATCGAGCGGCACCTGCTGCACCGGCTTCTCGATCAGCTGCGTCAGTCCCGGCACTCCGGACTTGAGAAACGCCGCAGGATAAGGCTCAATACTGATCAGCTCGCTCTTGAATCCTTCGTTCCTGTTCTTCTCGAGCGCTGCCGCCAGCACCAGCGTCGTGTTGCCGCTCCCAATCTCGATCACCCGTTCCGGTTTTCGCTGGCGCACCAGCGAGTACGCCACCTCTGCATCGACATGCTCAAAAAAACCATTGTTGAAATGAAATCTGTGCTCGTCGCCTTTATCCGTCTCCGGGAACGTCCACTCTCCCGCGAACGGCAGCAACTCATCGCGCAAGCGTTCGATCTGCTCCTCAAGCCGGAAGTCGAGCTTCGCGCAGGGACGCGGCGCCCTCCAGTCCTTATCCCGGAACGATTTCAGGATCGGCACAGGAAAATAGAAGTGCGAAGGCGTCACACTCACGCCCAGGCCGCCCTGTACCGCCTGAAACAAAGATGACAGTGTCACTCGGACTTTCGGACTGCGCAAAATGCTGCTCAGAAAGAAACCTCAATTCCGCGGATTTTCGCCTGGAAGATCCGCCCCCAAGTTGAACGAGCGGGCGATCCGTTCAGGTAGGATTGCCAGAAGCCCGATTCGGCTGCCTGCGGAACCTTCTTTTCACAAAACTCGCGAACGGAAGCTCCCGCGCCTAACCCGTCATCCCCCACAAACCAGCCAAACACAACCCCGCCTGCCCCACCACCAAAGCCCCGGTAGCCCAAAGAAACGCCTTCCGCCACCGTGCCTCCAGCGCGTCGGCAAACACCCCGCCCACAAATGTGATCAGGAACGGCAGCGCCCACAACCACGGCTCCGAAGCCACCCCTGTCGTCACCAGCAGCATCAACGGCACGCCCACCAGCAGGGGAGTCGTGTTCCCGAAATACCGCGTCCGACGCGACACCGCGTACAGCGCCAGCGCCCCAATCAGCCCAATCGTGAACGCAGAATTCTCAGGCGCCGTAAAAAACCACCGCGCCGGCTCGAGCGAAAACCACATCTGCCCTGCCGCGCTGCGAAATACATAGCTGAACGCGTCCGGATGAAACGCATACGAAGCAAACAGCAGGAAAAATGCCCCCAGCACCCACACAATCAGCAGCGTCGGAATATAAGCCCGTCGTTCCTCCGCCACCCACGCCATAAAAATCACAGTGAACACCAGCGCCACCACAAACGCCGCCAGATGCGCTGCCGCCGTGAACCCTAATGCAACAGTGAGCAGCACAATTCTCGGACGCCACTTCCGTTTAGGCCCCTGGAGAGCATGGGAAACCCCGATCGCCGTATAAATCGCCGAGAAAATGCCCAATGCCGCCAGAATCTCGTTGTTCGGAACCGTCGAAGCTCGTACCACCGCCGGCGAAAAACAATAAAGCGCCAGTGAAATGTAACCGCCCTCGTTACCAAAGAGCCGCCGCGTCACCCACCACAGGCAAGCCCCCAGCGCAACCCCAGCCAGAATGAACGGCAGCCGCAGCAGCAGCTTGATCGCCCCCACCTCATGCCGCATCTCCCACGTCGAAGTGGTCGCCGCCTGCCCCGTAACCAGGCGCCCCAGCGTCAGCGGCAGCCCCGCCGCCCGATACGCCAGGATTCCGTCGTGGATGTTCCCGCAGGTCGTGAAGTACCCCGTTAGCGGCGAAGGCCGCTCCCACATCTCCCGCCCACACCGCGCGAATTGATAATCCGTCTCGGAAAGTGGCTGCCGCGCACTCACCCACAGGCACTCCCCCAGCAGCACGAGCAGCATCGCCACAGCAATCTTCTGTGGCCGCTCGAATCGAAATTTCCTCAGCTGATGCGTCGTTCGAGCTGTTCCCATCGGGCTTTCAGCAGTGTACCGAACGCCCCGCCCCTGGCCTTCCCATCCTCCTGCCCCGAATCGCTACACCTCACGCCCGTTCCCGAGCCTCATCGAGCCCACACGAAAGCCTCGCCTAGGGAGAATCCCGCCGCAGCCGATAACGGAGATGAATCGGCGGCCAGGAAGCACCGCACCGGCCAGCTCACGAGCACCCATGTCAGCCATCGCCTCCTCGCAATCCGCAACCTCCCGGCCCGCAGCGGACCATCCCGCGTCCCACCCTGTCCCCAACCGCTTCCTCGGCCGCCAGCCCATTCTCGACGTCGAACGCCGCCTCTTCGGTTACGAACTCTTCTACCGCGCCGGCAAAACCGACGCCTTTTCGGGCGATCCAGAGCAGGCCACCCGCGAAGTAGTCGACCACTGGCTGATGCTCATCCCCGAGCACGATCACGCCGCCGCCTTCGTCAACTGCACTCGCAACGCCCTCGTCGATGGCCTCGTCACCCTGCTTCCTCCCGAGTCCACCGTCCTCGAAATCCTCCCCAACATCGACCCCGATCCCGAAGTGATCGCCTCCTGTCTCGCGCTCCGGGCGACAGGCTATCGCTTCGCCCTCGACGCCTTCATGCCTCAACCCTCCCGTGTCCCCTTTCTGGATCTCGCCGACTTCATCAAAATCGATTTCCAGTCCGCCGACTTCCAGGACAGACGCGAAATCTATGCCATGGCCGCCGGTACCCAGGCCCAGTTGCTCGCCGAAAGGATAGAAACCGACATCCAGCAGCGCATCGCCGTCGCCGAAGGCTGCACCCTCTTCCAGGGCTATTTCTTTTCCCAGCCCATCCTCGTCGAGTCGCGCACCGTTCCTCACAATGCCTTCGTCTACCTCAAACTTCTGGCCGCACTCCGTCACGCTCCCACCGACCTCCGCAAACTCGAGAAACTCATCTCCGCCGACGCCTCCCTCTGCTATCGCGTCCTCCGCCTCGCCAACTCCGCTATCCAGGGACATCCCGCCTTCATCACCACCCTCCGCGAGGCCCTTCTGATGGTCGGTGACGATGCGGTCCGCAGAGTCGTCACCGTGGCCATCGCCGGATCTTTGGCCCTTCGTACCCCCGCCCTGGTTTACGTCGTCCTTGCCCGCGCCCGCTTCTGCGAACTGCTCGCTCCCTCCTTGTCCAAGGATCCCGCCGCCTTCTACCTCCTCGGCATGCTCTCGCTCCTCGATGTTCTCCTCGAAGCCCCCCTCGACCGCATCCTCCAATCCATCCCCGTCAGCCCCGAGATGAAGTCCGCCCTCACCGGCGACCAAAGTCCCGCTGGTCGCACCCTCGAACTTGTCCGCAGCCTCGAGGAATGCGACTGGGAGCGTTCTGAGCGGATCCAGAACTTACTCGGAATCCCGGAAGGCTCCATCGCCGCCATGTATATCGAGGCCCTGCACTGGGCATCGGTCATGTCCGGCGAACAGTCCGGTGAAAACTCCCACCTCTGAGCGACTCCCGCACTCCCGTTCCCCTGTCCTCGCCGCGGTTCGCCAACCTTCCGCCGCTTCCCCTTCTCTATAATCGAGACCGATGACCAGCCTGCGCACGGCCAAGCGTTTCGTCTTTCCTCTGCTCGGTCTGTGGGTGTTGCTCTACGCCTCGTTTTCCATGATTAAGCCGCCGCTCCTCGACGGCACCGACGCCCTCAGCGCGGAAATCGCCCGCGAGATGCTCACCGGCGGCCACTGGATCACTCCCTACGCCAACGGCATCCGCTACCCCCACCATCCCCCCCTTCTCTACTGGACCACCGCCGTCAGCTTCGGTCTCTTCAACATCAGCGATTGGGCCGCGCGTCTGCCTGTTACCTGGGCGACCCTCGCCCTCTTCATCGCCACCTTCTCTCTCGGACGCCGCCTCTTCCACTCCCCCGCCGCCGCCTTCTACGCCACACTCGCCCTCATCACCTCCTACGGCGTCTTCCTCTTCGGCCATTTCCTTCTCCGCGACGTCTTCCTCTGCCTCTGGACCACCCTCGCCCTCAATCTCTTCTTCCGCTCCCTCACCCAGGAAAAGCACCGCCTCGAAACCGCCATCGGCTTCGCTGTCTGCTGCGCCCTCGGCGTCCTCACTCAGGGATTCGCCGGCGTTGTCCTCCCTCTGACCATCGCGTTTCTCTATCTGCTCTCCACCGGCAACCTCCGCCATTTCCTGCGCTGGCATCCCATCCCCGCCATCCTCGCCTTCTTCGCCATCTTCCTGCCCTGGCAAATCGCGGCGCGCATCGCCTCGCATCATGAGGATCTGGTCAGCCTTATGCCTCCCATGACCGGCGGACGCGTCCCGCTGCTTGTCTTCTGGCTGCTCCTTTTGCTTTGGATCGTCCCCTGGTGCATCTTCTCCATCCGCGCCCTTCGCATCGGCGCCTCTCCCGATCCCGAGCGCCGCCATCAAGCCCGTCTCTTCTGCGTCCTATGGATCCTCACCGTCCTCGTCTTCTTCAGCTTCACCGCTCGCCAGGAATTCAACCTCCTTACCGCGCTGCCTCCCATGGCCCTCCTCGCAGGCGGCTGGCTCGCTGAAGATGAGTCTCTGCCCCACCATCAGGGCCGCATTACCGCATTCATCCTCTTCTTCCTCGGCATGGCTGCCGCCGCGGTTGTCGCGTATTTCCTCATCGCCTCGCCCACGCCCACGCCCGCGCCTGGCGTCGACATCGCCACGCTCCTCCGCCTTCACCCCGGCCATCACGCCATCTTCTTCGGCTACTTTTTCGACCTCACTCGCTCCGCCATGGGCCTCTTCCGGGTCCCGCTCTGGATCACCCTCTTCGCGCTCCTCGTCGGAGTCTCCGCCGGCCTCTGGTTCCGCCTTCGCGACAACGCCCGCATGGCCAACTGCTTCCTCGCCGGCATGATCGTCGCCATCCTCATCGCCGCCCATCTTGCCCTCAACACCTTCTCGCCTGTTCTCTCCTCAGAGATCCTCGCCGAAGCCATTAAGCCCGAAGTCCGTCCTGCGGACTCCATCGTTGTCAACGGCCCCTTCGACAGCGCCTCATCCCTGGCCTTCTATCTCGAGCGTCAGGTGTTCCTCCTCAATCAGTCTCCTTCCACCCTCGACCCCAACTCCCAGCTCGCCAACCCCACCGTCTTCATCGACAACGCCGCCCTCACCACCCTCTGGAACGGCTCCTCCCGCGTCTGGCTCTGGACCACCCCGCAAACCTCGCCCACTCTCCCCGGCGACGTCTACGTAATCGGTCGCAGCGGCGGCAAAGAAATCCTCAGCAACCAGCCCAACACCGGAGGCGCCAGCTTCTAGCTGCCCAGAGCACCCAAGCCGCTCCCCCCCCGGGATTCGCCCGAATTAGCTGCTCTCCACCCATAGGAGGACGGTTCTTTCCATCCATTGGGCGACGACAATCGCAGACCCGGCGCATACAGTTCAAGGGCAAACACAACACCGTGTTTTCACACCTTGAGACGGTTCGTTGGATTACATGCCGACTGCTTTCAGTAGGTTCTTTGCCGTCCTCTTCCTCCCGTCCCGCCACTTCCGTGAAGACACGCATAAAAGCAGTACACGAAAACGCTGGCTCGTCTCTGCGCGCAAAACAAAAGCGCCCTGCACCCAGCGAAAGAATTGCCTTTCTGAAGGGGAACCCATGACGAGAACGACGAGGAAGCTTCTTGCGGTCTGTGCCTGTTTTCTTGCGGCCTTTCTGGCCGTCGTGCCCGCAGCCTGTGCGCAGAGCAACTACGCCGTGGTCCGCGGATCGATCCTCGATCCACAAAATCTCGCCGTTGTCGGCGCGCGCGTGCACCTCACTGAGCCGGACACCGGCGCCGAACGCGTCGTCACCTCCAACTCCACCGGTATCTATGAAATTGCCGGCTTACAGCCAGGCGAATACAACCTCGTTGTCGAGAGCACAGGTTTCCGCGAGGCAGAACAAAGCATCAATCTCGAAGTCGGCCAGCAGGCCACCATCGACGTTCACCTCATCGTCGGCGGCAAATCGCAAACCGTAAACGTAACCGCAAACGGCGAGCTCCTCAAAACCCAGGATGCCAGCATCGGCGAGGTCGTCGATCAGCGCTCCGTCGACTCGCTCCCCCTCAACGGACGCATGTTGATCGACCTGGTCCTCACCGTCCCCGGCGCCCACGTCAGTCACGGCGCGGCCACCGGCGATATGAGTACCCTCTATTGGCGCCCCGGCCAGCGTTCCGCCGTCAGCATCGGCGGCAATCGTCCCAACGCCAACTACTTCCTCCTCGATGGCGCCACCAACACCGACCCCACCTTCAGCACTCAGAACTTCAGCGCCTCCCCTGACGCCGTGCAGGAGTTCCAGGTCGAGACCGGCAGCTATTCCGCCGACATGGGCGGCGCCGGTGGCGGCCAGATCAACGTCGTCACCCGCTCCGGATCCAGCCACTTCCACGGCACCGCCTATGAGTTCCTCCGCAACGGTGCTTTGGATGCCCACTCCTTCAACCAGATGGGCGGCTCCAATTTCCTCGTTCAGAATAATTTCGGCGCTGCGTTAGGCGGCCCCATTTGGCATGCCGGCAAAACCTTCTTCTTCGCCAACTATGAAGCCCTGCGCGCCGTCGAGCTGATGACCATGGTCGACACCGTCCCCACCGCCGCCGAGGATTCCGGCGACTTCACCCAGAGCGGCGTCAACATCTACGACCCCAACACCACCCAGCCCAATCCCAGTTACAACCCCAGCCTCCCGGCGAGCAAAACAAATCCTCAGTACATCCGCCAGCAGTTCTCTTACAACGGCGTCCTGAATGTCATTCCCCCCGGCCGCCTCACCAAGGCCGCCTCCATCATGCTCAATAAATACACGCCCCTGCCCAACTCCATGAACATGGGCGGTATGACCATGATGGGCCAGCCCACCGTCATCGGCGCGGGCAACGACGCGAACAACTACCTGGACGCTCGCAAGGAACTCATGTTCCACAACCAGGGAACCTTCCGCGTCGATCACAACTTCGCCAGCGGTGACACTGCTTTCGCCCGCTACTCGGCCGGCACCGAGGACGGCTTCATGCCGGAAGGCCTCCCCGGTTTCGGCCTCTATCACGACAATTTCTCTGAGCAGGGAACCCTCGGCTGGTCCCGCGTCGTCTCCGCGCGCATGGTCAACGTCGCCTCCGTTGCTGCCTCCCGCCTCGCCATGTCCCACACCACCGAAAGCGCCAACAAGAACGACATCGTCGACGAACTCGGCATCACCGGTACTGGCTTCGGCGGACCCAAAGCCTGGGGCGCCCCCTACTTCAACGTCCAGGGCTACTCCCCCTTCGGCGACAACTACCTCGCCACTCCGATGAAGGCCTGGGACACCGTCATCGAAGGCCGCGACTCCCTTAGCTGGCAACTCGGCCGCCACAGCACCAAATTCGGCGGCGTCTATCAGAAGTTCATCTGGCCCATGTGGGGCTTCTTCCAGAACCGCGGCTACTATCAGTACACCAACGGCTACACCACCCAGGACGCCCTCAACGATGGTACCGGATCGGCCCTCGCCAGTTTCCTCCTCGGTCTCCCCGCCGCCCGCCAGGGCCAGGCTGGCGTCCCCCAGATGAATCTCCATCAGTGGTACGCCAACGGCTATGCCCAGGACGCCTGGCGCATCACCTCAAACACCACGCTGAACTACGGCCTTCGCTATGAATACATGGCCCCCCTAATCGACGTGGACTACACCAACAGCAACCTCGTCTTCACCAATGGCACGCCCCAGGTCTTCATCGGCGGCCAAAATGGATACCCACGCGGCCTCATGTATCCCAACGACACCCGCTTCGCTCCTCGCCTCGGCCTGGCGCAAAGCCTGCCCCACCTCGGCATGGTCGCCCATGTTGCCTACGGCGTCTTCTATACCCCCGTCGACATGAACACCTGGTGCAACCAGCGCCACAACGTGCCCTATGTCTTCCCGGAAACCTCGCAGAGCGATCCCTACATTCCCAGCATCACCACGCTGAACTTCCCCACCCCAGTCCTCGGCACCACCGTCGTTAGCTTCACCGGACTCCAGCTCCACGCCCCGCCCCAGTACATCCAGCAGTGGAGCACCTCCCTCGAAAAACAGCTCGGCACCCAGACCACACTCGAAGTCGGCTACCTCGGCGCGGGAGGCTTCCACCTCCAGCGTTCCCACCTCGTCAACGACGCGCAGCCCGGTGCCGGACTCATTCAGCCCCGCCGCCCCTTCCCCAAAATCAGCTTTGTCCCCAACACCACGTTCCCCTCAACCACCACGGTTGCCAGCACCACCTTCCCCGTCAGCACCATGAACCTGCTCGAAAATACTGCGCAGAGCTGGTATGACGCCGGCTACGTCAACATCCGCCGCCGCTATTCCCGCGGCCTCAGCTTCCTCGCCAACTACACCTTCGCCAAAGCACTCGATAACGCCCCCGACTTCCGCTCTCCCATGTTCGAGCCCGCCACGCCGCAGAACAACTACGACCTCAACGCCGAAAAAGGTCCCGCCTGTGATGTCCGCCAGCGTTTCGCTCTCAGCGCCGTAGGCAGTTCATCTCCTCTTGGATCCAACTACTTCGAACGTGCCGTCACTCGCAATTGGCGCGGCTCCATCGAATACCAGGTGCAGACCGGCTTCCCTGAAACCATCAACGTCTTTGGCGACACAGCCAACGCCGGCACCGTCGTCGGCGAGAATCCCATCCGCGCCAATGTCACCGGCAACAAA
>PMSS01000138.1 GCA_003167515.1 Acidobacterium sp.
GAATACGGTTTTGACGTCTCCGCACCTGGTACCGGACACAACTCGGGGTAAAGAACCTCAGCTGCCGGCTCTGCACTTTGCAGGCCTTGATTCGATTGTTGAGGAGCCGATCTGGAAGACGCTGTTCGCGAGCGTCGTCGACGTGCTCTTTCCAAAGAAACTGCCGCCGCTGAAGCTGAGCTCGAGGCCGATCGCGGTGCGAGATCCCATGGCGGTGAAACGGAACCCGGCCTCGAGCGCGGTTTCGTTCATCACGCATGCGGTCATCATTGGTTTAATCCTGCTGTTTACGCTCGAGCAGTGGCATGAGCGGGCACTGCAGAAGAAGTTGGCGGTGACGCCGGTCGACGTAACGCCGTTTATTCCGGCTGCGCCGATGAAACAAACCATGGGCGGCGGCGGTGGCGGCGGCAATCATGAGATTGTCGAGGCGTCCAAGGGCAGACTGCCGAAGATGGAGAAGGCGCCGCTTGCGCCACCGCAGATTCTGAAGATCGATCATCCCAAACTGGCGGTGGAACCGGCGGTGATGATGCCGCAGCAGATTAAGCTGCCGGACAATCCGAACATGCCGAACATCGGTATACCGCAGTCGCCGCAGATTGCACTGGCCTCACAGGGCGGCGGCTCGGGTTCAGGATTTGGCAGCGGCTCGGGCGGCGGTATCGGCTCCGGTAACGGCAATGGCATCGGGCCGGGCACCGGTGGCGGCTATGGCGGCGGGCTCATGCATCCGGGTGGCGGCGTCTCCAATCCAGTGCTGATCTACGCGCCCGATCCGGAGTTTTCCGACGAAGCGCGGCGCGCGAAGTATCAGGGCGTTTGCGTGGTGAGTCTGATTGTGGACTCGCAGGGGAATCCGCAGCGGGTACGCGTGGTGCGGCCGCTGGGCATGGGGTTGGACGAGAAAGCGCTGGAAGCGGTGAGACAGTACAAATTCAAGCCCGCCGTTTATCAGGGTCATCCGGTGCCGGTGGAGATCAACATCGAGGTGAACTTCCGGATCTACTAATTTTTCGATTCGGAAGGGCTAAGACCTTCGCAGCTGAAACCGGCGCGAAGGTCTTTTTGCATTCTGATGAGAATTGGGTGCGATGGGGCCGGGCTACGAGCCTCGGCGCAGGGACTCGATGACCACGTCGTGAAACGCCGGGCGGACCTGGCGAATTGCATCGCGGGAACGGTCTGGCCAGGTGCGGTTGGTGAGCAGCGCGATGGCCAGGTCCTGGTCGGGATCGATCCAGAGCGAGCAGCCGGAGTAGCCCAGGTGGCCGATCGAGCGGGGTCCAAAGTATTTGCCCGAGGACGAGCCTTCGGTGGGGACGTCCCATCCTAAAGCGCGGGACTTGCCGTCCGGCGTATCGTGGCGCGTCGCAAACAGGTTCACAGTTTCAGGACGAAAGAGCGGACGGCCGTCACCGCCTCTGCCCTTCGCAAGCATGCACCGGGCGAAGCTTAGCAAACCTTCGACATTCGAGAAGACTCCCGCGTGACCGGCGACTCCGCCCAGGACAAAGCAGTTTTCATCCTGTACCTCGCCCTGGATGACACGACCACGGAAAGTCGAGTCGTCTTCAGTGGGGGGGATGGAGGGCCGAGACTCCTGGGGCGGACAGAAGCGCGTGAACGCAAGACCGAGAGGGGCGAAGATTTCACGGGCGCAGAAAACGTCAAGCGGCTCGCCGCTCAGGATTTCGATGGCTTTGCCGAGCAGGATGTAGCCGAAGTCGGAGTACTCAGTGCGTACGCCGGGTTTGGCTTCGAGAGGCAGGCGCAGCGTCGCACGCAGCAGAGCGGCGGGCGTGGTGTGCTCGCGAAAGAGCGGAGCATAGGCGGGCAGGCCAGAGCTGTGCGCGAGCAGCATGCGGAGGTCGACGTGCTGCTTGCCGCTGCCTGGTTCCATGCCGATCACGAGGCCAGGGAGGATGTCGCCAACGGGCGCGTCGAGGTCGAAGAGGCCGCGATCGACGAGGAGCATGGCGGCTGCGGTGGTGGCGACCACTTTCGTGACGCTGGCGAGATCGAAGACGGTCTCCGGCTGGACGACCGGCGCGTCGGGTTCATACGTAAAACGGCCGGCCGCGTCGAGGGCTACGACCTTGCCGCGATCGAGGACACCCCACGCGGCCCCGGGAAAGGCGCGCTGGCGGACCGCTTCACCCAGGATCGACCGAACCGAGGCGAAGCGCTGCGTCGTGTTAGGGCCGGAGGTCGCAAGAGTCTCCGATGGCATGGCAACAGAGTATCGCGAGCGCGGCGCACTCAGGGCCGCGTACTCAGGGAAGGACAGCAAAATCGTGCGTCGCGCTCCTCATGGGTTCCCGCCAGGAAGCCGATATGCTTCTCAGGTCATTGATCATTCGGGGAGAGCTGTGTCGCAACGGGGCAGTGATCGGAGGCGAAATCCGAGGTTTCCATGTTGTGGTGAGGCGCAGATCCGAAGCCTCGCCACGGGACTGTCCGCGCGCGGAACGGTCGGGAATCTGAGCCTGTGTGGCTGCCGGCTGCAGTTGGGAATTTGTCAGGTTTTTCGCAAAGGGGAAGCTGTTGAAATTTCGTTTTGCGTGCGACAGCTGCCGGTGCGGGTGTTGGGGTCGGTTCGGCAGGCGCCCTCCCATCGGGTCGTTGGGGTGGAGTTCACGATGCTGACCGAGCGTGGAAAGCGGCGACTGCTTGAACTGATCGAGGAACTGGCGGAGATATCGCGGGATCAGGCAGACGCCGTCGCAACCGAAACGCAGTAGCGCCTGCGAACGAGGTTCTGTTCTGGTTTCGCATGGCGTCTGGAGATCGGTCCTCCAAAGGCGCAAACAGAGTCCTGCTCGGGTCCTGCCCGGGTCCCGCCTGGATCGTAGGCCGGGATCGACGCTCCCTTTCGGCGATTGCCACATCTATACTGGAGCCGCTGTAACGCTGTTCCCAGGATCCCACGTCATGCCGATCGCTCTGGATTTTTTCATCAAATACGGTTACTGGGTGATCTTTGCCTGGGTTCTGACGGAGCAACTCGGGGTTCCGATTCCGAGCACTCCGCTGCTGCTGACGGCGGGAACGCTGACCGCGACGCATCAGCTTCGTTTGCCGTTTGTGCTGGCAGTGGCGCTGAGTGCCAGCCTGATTGCTGACACCACGTGGTACGTCTTCGGCAAAAGGTATGGGTCGGCGATGGTGCGGCTGATGTGCCGGCTCAGTTTCGAAAGCACAGCCTGCGTGAGGAAGACGGAGATCTACTTCACGAAAAGCGGACCGGCGGCGCTGCTGGTGGCGAAGTTCGTGCCGGGGCTCGGCTCGGTGGCTGCTCCCATCGCCGGACAAATCGGCATGCCCTACGGCAAGTTCCTGCTCTGTGACGCCGCCGGTATCCTGCTGTGGACGGTGACGGTCACGGTGGGCGGCCGCTTCTTCGGCGACATACTGAAACACCACCCAAATGCTCTCTCCTGGACGGCTCACTTCTTCGTCACAATTTTCGTGCTGCTGCTTGCCGGTTTCCTGGTATGGAGGATGCTGCGGCGGCGGGCGTTTCTGCGCTCCTTGCGCATGGCGAGGCTGGAGCCGACCGAGCTGAAGGAGATGATCGACAACGGCCAGCCGGTTTTCATCGTGGACCTGCGCCATCCTCTCGATTACCTGCCCGATCCGCGCACGCTGCCGGGCGCGTTGAGCCTTACGCCGGACAAGCTGGTGGCGGAGAGCGCCCTGATCCCGAGGGATCAGGAGATCGTTCTGTTCTGCACTTGCCCGAGCGAGGCTACGGCGGCGAAGGTGACGCTGCGACTTCGCGCAATGGGGATCAGTCGCGTGCGGCCATTGCGCGGCGGCTATGAGGAGTGGAAGCGGCTGGGCTATCCGCTGGTGGACATCCCAGCGCCTGCGGCGGTCTAGGAATCAGAGCGTAGATTCAGAGCGTGCGCAGGAGATCGCAGGCGCGCAGCAGGTCTTCGTCGCGCTTGGCAAAACAGAAACGAATCAGGTTTTCTCCGCGTCCGTCCGCAAAGAAGGCGGTGCCGGCTACAGCCGCCACGCCGGTATCGCGCAGAAGGGTGCGGGCCTTCTCGCGAGCCGTGGCTCCGGGAAGATTTGTAACATCGGCGAGCACATAATAGGCGCCCTGAGGGATCGACGGCAGGAGGCCAACGTCGGCCAGCGCGGCGCACAGCATGTCCCGTTTGGCCTGGTATTCCGTCGCCAACCCCGAGTAGAACGAGTCAGGCAGTTGCATCAGTCCCGCTGCTGCTCCGTGCTGGAAGGGCGACGGGGCGCAAACATAAAGCAGGTCGTGGAAGTAGCTGATCGCGCCCAGCCAGCGGCGATCCGCGACCAGATAGCCGATTCGCCAGCCGGTAATGCTGAAGGTCTTCGACAATCCTGAGATGGAGATGGTGCGCTCGGCCATGCCGGGCAGCGTTGCGAGGCTGATGTGCTCGGCGCCGTCGAAGACGAAGTATTCGTAAATCTCGTCGGTGATGACGAAGAGGTCGTGCTCGATGGCCAGCGCCGCGATGGATTCGAGTTCGGCGCGCGAGAAGACCTTACCGCTGGGATTCGACGGCGAGTTGACGACGATGCCGCGCGTTCGCGGCGTGATGGCGGCGCGGAGGGCGTCGAGGTCCATCGTCCAGTTCGGCGCGGCCAGGGGGACCGATGCCGCGTTCACGCGCAGGGAGCGCAGGGTGTTCAGGTGATAGCCGTAAAACGGTTCGAAGAGGATGACCTCGTCGCCGGGATCGAAGAGCGCCATGCAGGCGGCCTGGAACGCGGCCGTCGCGCCGGAGGTGACCAGGATTTCGCCGTCCGGGTCGGTGGTCATGCCGTTGTGGCGGGCAAGCTTGTCGGCGATCGCCTGGCGCAGCGGCGCGATGCCGTCGAGCCGCGTGTAGATGTTCAGGCCCTGGGCGATGGCTTCGATGGCCCGCGCGGCGACCGGCTGAGGAACTTCGGTATCGCACACGCCCTGGGCCAGATTGACGCCGCCCACTCGGTCGCATTCGACGGTCATGGCGCGAATCTCGGACTGGACCAGGCCGGGCGAGATTGCGCTGAGGCGGAGTTTTTCGGCAACAGCTCGCATTGGTCACGTTTATCACAATTGCAAACCGGAGCGCACTGGCATTCCGGTCTGAGGGTTAAATTCGGGGTCCGGTTGGGGTACCCCCTTCCCCTGGTATGGGACCAGGGTCAAAACTTCCGGCTATTGAATATAAAGGTATGCTTCCGTGTCCTCGCCGTTGATGCCGTTGACAGTTACCCTAAGAACCAGTTGAGTCACGGACATTCCATCACAGGTTGCCGTGGGGAGCGTGATGGTTGCCGTCGTGGCGGTCGCCGGTAAGAGCATCGGAGAGGTGTAAGTGGAGCACTCCTGCGTAGACGCCGAACCTTCATTGCCGGTGTAGCCCTGAGCGACGAGCATGACACTGGCGATAGGGAACGTTCCAGGAAGCGTCCAGGCCACCTTCTGTGAAGCGCCGAGTTGGCCGGCGTAATGGGCAAATGTGGAGCTAGTCGGGGTGGTGATGGAGATCAATTCCTGGGTAAAGGCATTGCTGCGGACCTTGTAGGTATCTGCCGGTCCCGAGGTGGGCGTGACAGTGTAGGTGAACCGCGTGCCTGCGGGAATGAGCGTGCTGACGTCCTGGTTGTCCAGACTGAAGTTGTCAAGGGTGACGGTGCTGGTAGTGTTCGGCGAGGGAGTAAAGGTTTCATCGCTGGTTCCCGATGGCGAGAATGCCGTGTTGTTCCAGCCGGTGATCCCGCTCGCGTCGGTAATGGAGACACCACTGACGGTTCCGGTGGGGGCCTGCACAGCCACATCCATCATGACTTCGCTTCCCGTTTGCGCTCCCTCATCGTGGCGGGCTTCCGCACTCAGATAAAGTTCTGCGATCCGGTTATCTCCCGCGATCAGCCAGCTGCCGTTCACATTCTCAAACCAAAGCTCCATCGGATTGTGAGTGCCGGCGGCCAGGGGAACGTCGAAGAGCACGTCGGCGACGCCGTTGGCCAGATCGAGGCTCTTTACGCCGATCAGTTGCGCCGCAATCGTATCGCCGCGGAAATACGTTGCCCACATATCCGCGAACTGGTCCTCATCGAGGCCGTCATTCACCAGGTTGGCGGCCATCCAGGTCTCGAGTTGGCTCGCTGTCAACGCGCTTCCGTTGGAATTCACCGCGCTGACAAATCCTGCCATGGTGGCATTGATGCCGTTGATGGCGGTTTGCTGAGCGGTCTGGGCGGGAACTACAGAGGTCGCGGAACTCGTGCTGGTGACGCTGGTGCTCGAGTTGGTGGTCGAGGTAAGAACGGTCATCGAGTTGGCGCTGGTGTCGAAGCTGATGGCGGAAGTCTGGGTTACGCTTCCGGAGGTGATGGTTGCCTGGCCTGCGCTGGTGTTCACTGAGCTCTGATCCAGTACCTGGTCAAGGCCTGAGCCGCTGCCCGCGGTGAATGAGCTGGAAATCAAATTGAAAGTCGAAGTATCGAGGCCGGCGTTGGTAAGCCACATCTGCGCGACCCCGGTTACAGCACTGCTGAGGACGTTGACGCTGGCGGGAGTGGGAGCGGGATAAGTGCTCGCACTGGAGAATGCGGTATCGGCCGATACTCCCTGTGCGCCGTACCAGGAACGAACCATCAGATCCGTGTAGGGATGAACATTGATGGTTGTTGAGTTAGAGGCGTCCGCACTTACGCTGTACAGGTTGCCACCAGGGGTCGCAACCTGGACCAGAAACGGCGGAGTGAGTCCCGTGGTGTCAAGCGAGTAGCTGCCGTCGGAGGCTGTTGTCGCAGTGCTCGTAGCGCCAAGACTGTCCGTGAGAGTCACGGTCGCGCCGGCGATTGCGGCTCCTATAGCGGCTGTGCCGGCCGCGTAAGTAGGAACCGGGGTCACGGTCAGGGTATCCTGGCTGCTGGTTACGCCCCCTGAGGATGCAGTGATGGACGTGGCGCCCGCCGCGACCGCGGTTGCAAGACCGCTGCTGCCGATCGTCGCCACGTTCGTGGCGCTGCTCTCCCAGGTATAGGTGAGCCCACTGAGAGCATTGCCGGCGCCGTCTTTGCCCGTTGCCGTGAACTGATCCGTTGCACCGGAGGCTACCGACGAAGAGGCCGGCGTGATCGCGATCGACGCCAGCGCACCCGGAGTTGTGGTCAGGGTCACTGCGCTGCTGGCTATACCGCCCGAGGACGCCGTGATCGAGGTCGTGCCGGCCAGGACGCCGGTTGCAACACCGCTGCTGCTGATTGTCGCCACGCTCGTCGCGCTGCTGGCCCAGGTAAAGGTCAGCCCACTGATGGTATTGCCGGCGCCGTCTTTGCCCACTGCCGTGAACTGATCCGTTGCACCGGAGGCTACCGACGAAGAGGCCGGCGTGATCGCGATCGACGCCAGCGTCGAAGGTGTCGTGCCGGAGCTCGAAACGCTGCATCCGATAACCAGTGCGCAGAAAAGGAAGCCAATGGTTACAGAGATCGCGCAATGCATGCATGTTTTCAAGGAGTCCTCCGGTTTGCGACTCTTTCGAATGGCGCGCGCGATCCCCGGACGGTTCGTGTCGAGAGCGCAGCCACCAACCACGCGGCAGAAAACGACATAGGACCGATTGCGCATCTTTCGCGCTTTCTCTACCATGCGGCTGCCGTCTGGCCTGAAGAGTCGAAGGCTATCGAAGTTCATTCCCTGTACTCTTCGGACTAAAGAGGGGTTCCGATAGGTGTGTTTGCGGTGAAAGCACCGGAACGGCGGGAATGGTGACCCAAAAAGCTACAGCGCATCCACCAATACCCCGGAATCGCTAATGGCGAAGAAATCGCGAAATGGATGTGAAACCATTGCTCAGCGGCTAAAGCCGGGATTCATTTTGCTGAGGATGCGGCATATTCTTTCGCGGGGTGTAGAGTTCGCATCATTTGCACACTGCGCGCCGGTTTCGAGCCGTTCGCCTCAGTGTCTGAAGTGCCTCATGCCGGTGAAGACCGTGGCCAGGCCGAGGCGATCGGCGGTTGCGCCGCCCTGGGCGACGCGAGCCCACTCAAGCCAAAACCGGGCTTGAAATGGGCCCCCCCGCCTATGTGCGCATTTACCGTTACAGATCCTTTCGCGTCGCTCCTCTGCCGATCAATCGGGGACGAGGGAAGGTTTACGCCTCGTGTCGCAGCGCCGTAACGGGATCGAGATTCCCCGCTCGCGCGGCCGGCAGCCATGCGGCCAACAGTGAGATTCCGCCCAGGACGAGCACGATGGTTGCCAGCGGAACCACGCCGAACGACGTCTTCGCGAACATCTGGAACCGCACCAGGCGCTCGACGAGGAAACTGCCAAGGAGTCCGATCGCGAGCCCGAGCGTCGCGAGTTTTGCGACCATGAGCAGTATCAGCTTCAGAATGTCTCCGCGTTTGGCGCCGAGGGCCATGCGCACGCCGATCTCCTGCACCCGCTGCGTCACGTTATAAGAAATGACGCTGTAGATGCCGATCGCCGCCAGCGCCAGCCCTAGTGCGGCGAAGCTGCTGAATAACGCCATGTTGAAACGGGGCTGCTGGGCTTCTTCGCCCATCACCTCGTCGAGGGTGTTCGGCTTGCCGACGGCCAGGTCCTTGTCGAGGTCGCGCGCCTTCAGCCGTACCGCGTTCACGATCGCCAGAGGATCGCCCGCCGTGCGCACCGCCAGTTCGCGCTGGGTTGGCGAGAACAGGGTGTACGGCAGGTAGACGGCCGGAGCCGGAGCCTCCGCCAGGCCGTCATTCTTTGTGTCGCCGATGACGCCCACCACGGTGGCGCCGGCAGCAATCCCTGGAGCCGAGAGCACCTGTGGAATTTCCAACGGTCGCCCCAGAACGTCGATCTGCATGGAGCGGCCAACCGGGTCCTCGCCCGCCGGCCAAAGGCGGGCGGCGCTCTCGTTGATGAGCGCCACACGCACGCCGCTCTCAATTTCGGCCTCGGTAAATTCGCGTCCGCGCTTCAGCGGAATCCCGAGTGTCTGCGGATAGCGGGCGCTGATGAGCGAGAGCGCGACTTTGCCGCCTTCGGTGCGCGGCTGCCCGTCGATGGAAAACGATGAACGCCATCCGCTCCAGGGCAGGCCTAGGTTGCCGAGGCTCGCGGCCTGGACGCCTGGCAGGTTGGTGATGCTTTCCAGCAGATTGCGATCGAGTATGTTGCGCTGTTGCCAGGTGGGATAGCGTTTCGGCGCAAGCGTCACGTCAATGCGCAATACTTTCTCCGGTTGGAAGCCTGGATCGACACGCAGCACCTGGAGAAAACCGCGGACCGCCAGGCTGGCTCCTGCGAGCAGGATCACAGAGAGCGAAATCTCGGCTACGACAAGCCAGCTGCGCATCGCGCGCCCGCGCATGCTGCCGGTGGCGCCCCCTCCGCCGTCTTTCAGCGTGCCCACCAGGTCGGGACGCGACGAACGCAGAGCCGGTGCCAGGCCGAACAGGATACCGGTGAGCATAGAGACGCCGAGCGAAAACAGAAGTACCCAGCCGTTGATCGCGATGCGAGCTTCGTTGGGCACATAGTCGGGCGGGATGAGCGCGACGATGAGCCGCGTGGCCCCCACGGCGAACAACACGCCGAGCGTTCCTCCCACTACCGACAACAGCACGCTCTCCGTGAGGAGCTGGCGCACGAGCCTGCCCCGGCCAGCGCCGATGGCCAGGCGCATGGCAATTTCACGGGCGCGCCTGGTGGTCCGGGCCAGCTGCAGATTGGCCACGTTGACGCAGGCGATGAGCAGCAGAAGCCCGACGGCCGCGAGCAGCAGATGCAGGCTGTCGGACATCTCGCCGCTGGCCGTAGTGATGTCCATATAGTTGAGCAGCACCGTGCGCAACTGGCCTTTCGGATAGTCGTCCGGGCGTTCCGCGGCCAGTTGGATGTTGAGCTGGTTCAGTTGCTGCTCTGCGGAGTGCTGCGTGACGCCGGGCGCGAGCCGCATGATGACCGCGATGCCGCTGGTGTCCTTCAGATCGGTGCGGAGCGGCAGCCAGAACGCCTCGTTTGTAAACCAGCCGAAACGCGGAGGCATGACGCCGATGATGGTGCGCGGCACATCGTCCAGCGTGATGGTGTGGCCGATCGCGTGAGGATCGCCCGAGAAGAAGCGCTGCCAGAACCCATAGCTGAGCACAACCACGGGCGCCGGCTCGCCGCCCGGGCCGATATCGAATGGCTGGATTGTACGCCCGATAAGAGGCTTCACTTCGAGGAAGTTGAAAGCGCCGCCCGTGAGGTGCACACCGTAGAAGCTCTCCGGGTTGATGCCGCCCGTCAACAGGACGGGCTTGACGCTGGTGGCCATAACGTCGGCAAACGCGGGGAGCTTTTGAATCTCCTCCATCTCGCGCTGCGAATACCAGTGCCAGCCGTGGATGGCGTCATGGGGTCCCAGGACCGCGGGCGCCCAGATCTGATTCGGCCTGGCATACGGGTACGGCGCGATCAGGACGCCGTAGACCACGCTGAACAACGCGATGCTCGCCCCGATGCCCAGCATCAGCGAAAGCAGAGCCACCACCGTGAAGCCGGCATCCTTGCGGAAACTCCGCAGCGCAAAGCGAACATCCTGCCACAGCCGCTCCGGCCACAGCCGTCCCCACGTCTCGCGCGACTGGTCAGCGGCGCCGGCAACGCTGCCGAATTTCCGGATCGCGGCCTGCCGGGCTTCGAGCGGGGACATGCCCGCCTCGATGTTCTCCTTCGTTTCGAGGTCGATGTGCTCCTGCATCTCGTCCTCTAAACGCTTCCTGCGCGTTTCCCACTGCTTCATGGCGCAATCCTTCTTTCAGAAATTTCCGGGCTTAGGGATTCTGGCCGGGTACGGGAACCAGGAGCCGCGCAACCGCGTTCGCGAAGCGCTGCCATTTCGACGTCTCCGCTGAAAGCTTCTTTCTGCCCTTCGCCGTCAGGCGATAAAACCTGGCCTTGCGATTGTTTTCCGACANNGATCGCTGCTGGATGATGCGGGCGATGGCGTGCCCATGCGCTGCCCCGAAGGCGAGGGTCTGCAGGATCAGCAGATCGAGGGTTCCCTGCAGGAGGTCGAGTTGGCTGTCCAGCTCTCCAGTCGTCATTCGACCTGAAGGTAGTCTTGTTCCGGTCGAATGTCAAGGGGAAGGCCGAGTTCAAACTCGCGCGGGTCTCATTTCATTGATCGAGAACGCATCCGCGCCGCCGCTTCGTCACAAAGGCGACGCCCCACTGCAGCAGCACAAACAGCCGATTGGCAAACCCGACCAGAAAATAAACGTGCACGATCGCCCAGACAAACCACGCTGGAAATCCCGCGAAACGTACAAAACGCAAATCCGCAACGGCATAAGTGCGGCCGACGATGGCCAGATCGCCCTTGTCCCAATACCAGAAGGGGGCCGGCGCCGGACCCTTCGTGACGCGGCTGCGGATTATCCGGGCGACGTACTGTCCTTCCTGAATGGCAGGCTGCGCAACGCCCGGAAGAACCATGGGCTCGCGCGATCGTATACCGATGAGATTGCGTGCAGGCGCAACGACGTGCGCCGTGTCGCCAATGGCGAAGATTTCCGGATGCCCGGGCACAGACAGATCCGGACTCACGATGACTCTTCCCGAAGCATCGCTGGGGACGCCGAGCCATTTGGCCGCGGGAGACGCGAGCACACCAGCCCCCCAGATCACCGTCGCCGCGGGAATCGTTTGACCACCGGCAACCAACCCGGAGCCATCAATCGCCGTAACCGGGGTCCTCGTATGCACCTCGACGCCCAGGCCCTCCAGATGCCGCTGCGCATCCTGGGACAGATCTTCGCGATACGCCGCAAGCAGGCGCGGGCCCGCTTCAAACAGAAGAATCCGCGCTGAACCGGGATCGATGTGGTGGAAGTCGCGCTTGAGGGCTATGTGAAACATCTCGGCCAACGTACCGGCCATTTCCACGCCCACCGTGCCGCCCCCCACCACAGCAAAGGTCAGTTGCCGCCGAATCTCGTCAGCAGAAGCGTTACCTGCAGCGGCCATGTTCTCAGCCCGCTCCAGCGCAGCCAGCACCTTCGTACGGACGATGTCCGCCCCTTCCAGCGACTCGAGCGGAGTCGCGATTTCGCGCCATTCGTCATGCCCAAAGTAGTTGTAGTGGATGCCGGTGGCCAGAATCAGAAAGTCGTACGGCACATTGCGATTCTTCAGGCGAACCAGGCTGTTCGCTGCGTCGACGCCGACGACTTCGTCCATGAGTACTTCGACGTTAGGCTGGTTGCTGAGGATGCCGCGCAGGGGGGCGGCAATCTCGTCTGAGGAAAGCAGTCCGGTCGCGACCTGATACAGCATAGGGCGGAACAGGTGATAGTTTCGCTGGTCGATCAGAGTTATCTGGACCGGTGTGCCGCGGAGCGCACGGGCAGCATAGAGACCACCGAATCCACCACCAACGATGACGACGCGAGAGGCAGCCACGGGTTCCCCCTGCGGATAAGATAGCGCGTCGCCTCATTCGCCGCGCAGCGCTCGCATTGGGTCTACAGAGGCTGCGCGGCGGGCAGGCAGATAACTCGCCATCATCATGCCCCACGTCTCGCGGGTCTGTTCCCTGATCACGGTTGCGTCGCCGTAAGGGCATTGCCGTATTGGTGAGAGACTCCTCGACTTGGGATCCGAAGCCGGAGCAGCCGAAATAGTGCCGCAACCGTCTCACGATCTTTGTCGGCGGACCACTTGCGCTCGAAAATCGAGCACTTTGGTGCAGAAGCAAACGGAGTGTTCGAGATTACCGGACTTAGTTACAGGCACGATTTTCGTAAGGCGCACCTCGACGGCACGGAAGCAGCGTACTGTTTCGGTACGCCGATCTGTGGAGACTAAGGAGATTAGTCCCCCTAAGCCGGCCTGTCGCGCCTTTTCCCTGAACCTGACGTGTTGTGGGGGCAGGTCCGAAGCGTCATCCGTCAGTGCCTGAAGTGCCTCATGCCGGTGAAGACCATCGCGAGGCCGAGGCGATCGGCGGCTTCGATCACATCCTTATCGCGGATGGAGCCGCCGGGCTGAATGACGGCGGTGGCGCCGGCCTGGGCGACGGTTTCGAGTCCATCCGGGAAGGGAAAGTAGGCGTCTGAGGCGGCGACGGATCCCTCAAGCGAGAGGGCGGCTTTCATGGCTCCGAAGCGGGCGGCGTCGACGCGGCTCATCTGGCCTGCGCCTACTCCAATGGTTTGTCCGTCGCGGGCGTAGACGATGGCATTCGATTTAACGTGCTTGGCTACCTTCCAGGCAAAGAGCATCGCGTTGAGTTCGTCTTCGGTGGGCGGGCGTCGCGTGGCCACCTTCAGCTCCGCGACGGAGACACCGGCGCGGTCGGCGTCCTGCAGCAGCAATCCGCCGGAAACCTGGCGGATGACACGCGCGGTCTTGGGCGGCTGCACCACNNGCGGGGGCGGCGATGGCTTCGACAAACAGCGGCGCCATTTCTTCAGCCGTGTCGCCGTCGATTTCGCGATTGACCCCGATGACTCCGCCGAATGCGGAGACCGGATCGGCGATGAGGGCTTTGCGGTAGGCCTCGAGCAGGTTGGCGGCGGTGGCTGCTCCGCTGGGATTTGTGTGCTTGATGATGGCGACAGCGGGCTCTTCGAATTCCTGTACGAGATCCCAGCAGGCGTCAAGATCGACGAGGTTGTTGTAACTCAGTTCCTTGCCCTGGAGCTGGTGGGCTGCGGCAACGCCGCATCCGGAGTCGTCGCGATAGAGGGCCGCGCGCTGGTGGGGATTTTCGCCGTAGCGCAGGCTCTGCGCCAGGGGCAGAGAGATGCGCAGCGTCTGCGGGAGATCGTCGCTGAAGCGCAGGGGGCGACCGGTCGCGGGCGGCTCGATGCGCTCGAGAACATTGGCAATAGCGGAATCGTAGGAGGCGGTTGCGGAGAAGGCCCGCTGCGCCAGGCGCCAGCGTGTCTCGCGTGAGAGCATGCCGCGGTTGAGGTCGAGTTCATCGACGAGGTTGTTGTAATCGGCGGGCGCGGTGACGATGGCGACGTCCTCGAAGTTTTTCGCGGCGGAGCGGACCATGGCAGGGCCGCCGATGTCGATGTTCTCGATGATTTCGGCGAAGTTGGCGTCTGGATTGGCGGCGGTTTTTGCGAAGGCGTAGAGATTGACGACGACCATGTCAATGGGTTCGATGGCGTGCGCCGCGGCCTGCTCGCGATGTTCGGGATTGGCGCGGACCTGCAGGATGCCGCCATGCACCTTGGGGTGCAGAGTTTTGAGGCGGCCCTCGAACATTTCTGGAAAGCCGGTGAGGTCGGCGACCTCGCGCACGGGCAGGCCGGCTTCGCGCAGCGCGTTTGCGGTTCCTCCGGTGGAAACCAGCTCGACGCCATGACGGGCGAGGCATTGGGCAAAATCCGCCACGCCGGTTTTGTCCGTAACGCTCAGCAGCGCACGGGCGATGCTTTTGTTACCGCTCAAATCGATTGCTCCGGAGTTGGCCCTGAATGCGGGCGTGAAAAGAAAATTGTAAACAAACGCGAGGGAGCGCGTTTTTTAGGGGCGCGGCTAGAATCTTTCCATGCCGGAACGAGCCACGCCGGAACGAGATGCGTCGCGCAACGCTCTTGTGGCGTTGCTCGTGGTCTATGCTGGTGGGCGCATGCTGCAGGTTTTTCCCACACAGGTGCCGACGCTGCTCATTGTTTTGCTTCATGTGCTGCCGCCGGCGGTGTTCGCGTTCATCCATGGCAGGCGGGTCTTTGGGACTCGCGGCATTGTCGTTTTCATGGTGCTTAGTCTCGCGGTGGGCGGCTTTTTCGAGAGTCTCAGTTTGCGATCGGGCTTTCCGTTCGGTCACGACTACTTCACGGGAGTGATGGGGCCGAGGGTTTTTCAGCTACCGATCCTGCTGGCGTTTGCCTGGGTGGGCGTGGGCCTATTTGGCCTGGGTGGTGGCGTCGCTGATCATTGGGGCGGGGGGAAGGTCGTTCAGGGGGCTGATCGTTTTGCCGTGGATCGCGGCGGCGGTGATGTCGGCGTGGGATCTGGCGATGGATCCGGTGTGGGCCAACATTGATCGCGAGTGGGTGTGGGCGCGCGGCGGCGGATACTTTGGCGTGCCTTTCGGCAATTATTTTGGTTGGTAGTTGACGACGTGGGTCATCTACCAGGCATTTGCTTTTTGGCCGCGCGGGCGGGAGCTGACGGCTGCGACACAAGGATGGAATCGGCTGGCCGTGCTGATGTATGGCGTGGTGGCCGCGGTGATTTGCTGCTGGCGATTCCGAGCGCGGTGCCCGCCGCCTGGCCGCGGATGATCACGGATGCAGCGGGACGGCAGTGGCTGATGGCTGACTTGTTTGGGAACTGCGTCCTTGTCTCGGTTTTTGTGATGGGGCCGCTCGCGCTGATCGCGTCGGCTCGGGCTGGTGCCTCGACGCGCGGGAGAGGGAAGCCGGAGCCGCAATCGAGCCTATATTCCGATCGCGTCGGCGTAGCTTGAATCGCGGAGGTCCGATCCTGCATTGCCGGTCCTGATTGCCGAGCCCTGATCGCCGAGCCCGATTGTCAGGGCGCGGCGGGAACGATAGGGTAGGACTGATAGGGTGGAGGAGTATGGACCCCAGGGCGATGGACCCCGAAAAGAGCGCGGGCAGGCGGTTCGGCACACAGCCTGAGATTCTGCCGCCTGGCACGTATCCGGATCCTGCGCAGCAGCCGGTGGAACCGCGTGGATGGTATCCGCCGCCCCAGCCGCCACCGCGGCCGCGTCGACACTGGGCCTCGGCGCCGGCGACCTACACGCTGGTGGGGATCAACTGCGCGGTGTTTTTGCTCACGCTGTACCTGAGCCGTTCCGTGGCTGGACCGACTTTCGAGGATAATTTCTCCTACGGGCTGCTCTGTAACGGCGCCTATGTTGTCGGCATGGGGCAATGGTGGCGGCTGGTCACCTCCATCTTTGTGCACTTTGGGTGGATTCACATCGCCACCAACATGTGGTGCCTGTGGAATCTCGGCCTGCTCGGCGAACCGCTGCTGGGCGAGTTCGGCATTATCGCGGCTTATGTGTTGACGGGTGTCGCCGGAAACCTGCTGAGCGTCACGTTCAATCAGCGGCCTCCTGGACCGGCGGGCGGCGTCCTTAGCGCAGGAGCCTCAGGCGCGGTCTTCGGCCTGGCTGGAGTGCTTCTCATGTTGTTGCGGTCGCCGCTGTTGCCGATTCCGCAGGTGGAACTGAAGAAGCTGCGGCGCAGCGTGTGGTATTTCGCGCTGCTGAATTTCATCATCGATGGCGGTCTGTGGATCGCGCATACTTCGCTGCAGATCGACAACATGGCGCACCTCGGCGGATTCCTCAGCGGGCTGGCGCTGGGGGCTCCTTTGGTGCCGCGCATCGGGGCTCCGCGCGCACGATTTGTGCGAAGGCGGGCTTTCGCGGTGGGGGTGATGACCTTTCTGCTGCTGTTAGTCGCCTGGGGATTGCGGGCCTATTACAAGGCGGCGGCCGGGTGAGGTTCTCCCCCGGACTTTGGAGGTCATTTCCAAAGCCATCCCGCGATAGAGAAGTGAAGGAGCCGGGTCGCTTATCGAGTGGCCGTAGTGGCGAACTTCTTGACCATCGCCAGCAGCAGCTTACGATCGCTGTCGTTGAGGTTGGTGGAGTAGCGCCGGATCTGCGTGAGGAAGCGGAGCTCGTCGTCGGAAAGCTTTTGCGACTGGAGCTGGCGTCCCAGCGTATCTTCGGCGAACAATTGTGCGAGCGGAAGCTCGAGTGCTCCGGCGATCTTGGCGAGAGTGTCCAGTGACGGAACGGTGTGTCCGTTCTCAACCCTCGACAGATAGCAGCGGAGAAGCCCCGTTCGCTTCTCGATGTCCCCCTGGGATAAGCCCTTCGACAGGCGATACCCTCGGATAGTTGTTCCTATTTTCATAGTGATGGGTTATTGACCGTACTTTCCCCTGTGTACTGCAAGGCAGGAATTTCAAGATATTGCCTGCATAGTTAACACGGTCCGAGAATCACAAGCAAGAGGTATTTTTAATACCTTGGTAACCACGGGATACACCAAAGAGACTTACTAAAATGCGGAATGCACAATAATTCATGCACTTAGCCGAAACGAAAGTCGGATGGCTCAGTGGGGCTTGCGTGCTGGTCGGGCCGCGGGAACGACACGAGACGCCTGAGCGGTCATGCGCGACAGTTCGCGCGTCAAGGTCACTGTGGTGATGTTGACATCCCAGCGAGTTCGGCGATGAAAATTCATCCGATGGTTCACCTTTGGACAGGGTGCAACTGCTCCGCTAGAAACTGATGCGACCGGTTCTGAGCATCCTGCGCATCGGCGGCACGATAGCCGGTGGTGTTGTTCGGATTCTCGAAGGCGTGGCCGGCATCGGGATAGATTTTCAGGTCGACGCTTTGGCCGAGCGCCTTCATCGAAGCGTCGAAGGCGTGAACGTCGTCAGGAGTGATGCCGCGATCGAGGCCGCCGAAGTTACCCAGCACGGCGGCGTGGATCTGGCTGAGGGCCGTCTTGTCGGTGGGCAGGGAACCATAGTTGATGACCACTGCGCGCAGATTCGGATCGGCGACCGCGAGTTGCACCGCGTAGCCTCCGCCCATGCACCAGCCGATGGCGCCAATACGGTGGGGGTCGACGTCTTTGCGATGCGCAAGCCAGTCGGCGGCGGAGGTGAGGTCACGCACGCCGCGGTCCTGAGGCAAGCCGCGCATCAGCTCATGCGCCATGTCGGCGTCGGTGGCCACTTTGCCGCGGTAGAGGTCGACGGCGAGGGCGACGTAGCCTTCGTTGGCGAAATGCTGCGCTTGTTCCTTCACCCAGTCGTTGAGGCCCCACCATTCGTGAATGATGACGACGGCCGGGTGCGGGCCGCTGCCTCCCGGCAGGTAAAGGAGGCCGTGGGCGGTGTCGCTGCCGCTGGGAAAGGTGACTTCCTGCATGTTGGCAGGGTTAACGCTGGCGCTGGCGAGAGAGAGGCTGGCAAGGAGAAACAGGGCCGACGTGAGAAGCTTGCCTTTCATTACGGCTCCTTTGG
This sequence comes from Acidobacterium sp., assembly GCA_003167515.1. Lineage (GTDB taxonomy): Bacteria > Acidobacteriota > Terriglobia > Terriglobales > Acidobacteriaceae > Palsa-343. The sequence continues at coordinate 18,032 of PMSS01000138.1, forward strand.
ACAAACCACTCATGTATCGCAGAAAACATCGTGCTGAGGCAAGGGCGGAGGCAAGCGGTGGGCGGAAATGGAGTCCCGGCGCTCACCCGTAGCCGCAGATTTCGCCATCGCATCTAATGTTTGTAAGGTAGCCGGTTGTTCGGAGACCCATTGTGCCGCGTGAGACTCTTTTTTCGGGCCCAGGGAACAGAGCGGCGGCCGACGCCGGCAACCGCGGACGCCCTGCCTGTCCCAGTTCCACAAAACCGCGCAGACAGCAAACCTTTGGACGATGGCGCCAGCGCATGCGGCGCCGCTTGAAGGAAGCCCGCCTGCTTTTGGTCATCGTCGCACGCGAACTGGTGCGGACCGACGTTTTTGACGAGGCGGCTGGGCTGGCGTTCTGGTCGATGATGTCGATGGTGCCGCTGCTGATCACGGTGGCGGCGCTGCTCTCGCTCCTGCGCCTGCCAGGTCTGCTGCCGCAACTGCTGGGCGTGATGGCGATCCTTGTGCCCGCGGATTCACTTTCGATGGTGGAGAGAATGGTCGGCGGGCTGCTCGAACCGCATCGGGGGATGCTGTCGTTCGGCATTCTCAGCTACATCTGGTCGACCACCGGCGGGTTCGCATCGCTGATCTCTGCACTCAACGTGGCTTACGACGTGACCAGGCCGCGCTCATGGCTCCGCGACCGGCTGCAGGCGCTCATCCTGGCCTCGACCAGCGGCGGCCTGCTGACGGTTTCTCTGCTGGCGCTCTTAGCGGGACCGCATTTCGGGCATTTGCTGGGTCAAATCTTCCCGATCCCCGGGGCGTTCGAGAGAATGTGGCCCCTCATTCGGGTGGCGACGGTCTTCATCGCCTTCGTTGTCGGGTTGGAGCTGGTCTATTTTCTGGCGCCGAATCGGCGGCAGCGTTTCGCGTCGACCTTGCCGGGCGCGATCGTCGCGATTGCGCTGTGGTTTCTGGGCTCCGCGGGGCTGGCCTTCTACCTGAACCACCTGGCGCACTATTCGCGGCTGTATGGCGGAATGGGCGCGGTGCTCGGGCTGATGTTCTGGATTTATCTAACGGCGCTGGCAATTTTGATCGGCGCGGAGACGAATGCAGAGCTGGCCAAGCGGCGGGATTCGCTGTTTCGCGGGCATTTGAAGGCGACGTCAGAGAAGGGAGCTACGCCGGGAAAGGTTGTCGAGAGCGGGCCGGTCAGGAAACGGCCTGCGGCGTAGACGAAAACAGGGGCACGTATGGCACAGGCGTCGTAGGTCCGCTCTGAGATTCCGCATTCGCCGCCGCTGATTGGTACCGCGCTGCTGGCCAACGAATCAGGCGCGTGATCGGCTGTGCTGCCGAGCGGCATTGCCATTGCAGTGTCGATGAAGACCTATTGTTGTTCCCGCTTGGCCTGACGGGTGCGATCCAACCCGTTGCGGGCCTGCGCATTCTTTGGATCGCAAGCCAAAACCCTGCTAAATTCGCGTTCCGCGGCGACATAATCACCGCGTTGCCGGTTTTGCTCTGCCAATGCGGAAAGCTTGGACAGGTCGCCGATATTGGAGCATTCGGCCAATGGCCGAGCGACGGCGGCAGTGGTCTTGTCGCCTGTCCGGGGTTGCTGCCCGGGCTTGGGGGGTGTTGACTGCGAAGCGGCGGTTGGATCTCCTGGGGAATTGTTGCTGGGTAACGACGAAACCGGCGGGCGCAGCGGAGCCGAGAGGGGCTGAGCCTGGGCGTTTGGCGAAGCGGGCACCCCGCCCCGGTCAGAAATTCGCGCAGGCGGCTTCGAGCGCCCATGAGCGCCGTAGATTCCCACGACCGTAATGGCGCTGACGACCAGGAGCGCAGCGGCCGCAATAGCCAAAAACCGCGGAGAACGAAGTGTAGTGTTCCACCGGGCCCATCGTTCGTTCCAGCTACGTCTGGTGCTCCCGCCAGGAGTCGTGTTGCTGCCGACGTCACTCCGTCTCGTCAAGATGGCTGGTTCCTGCGAAACCGGTTCTTTTGACGCGGAGCGCTCAGAAGCCGCGAAGGGAAGAACAGAAAGCGTGAGCAGCGGCTCGGAATTGAGGAGGTCCAGCTTATCTTCCGCAGTCCAGAGGTACTCATAAACGCCAAAGCGGCCGGGGAAGGATTTGAGCGGCACTCCAGCGATATTAGAGATTTGCCGGAACATGTCATGGGTCAGCAGTATCTGCGCAGGTTTGGAAAGCTTCAGCAGCGAAAGCAGTTCGTGAGATGGTTCCGCGGATGCATCGTTGGAGGAGAAACTTGCGGAACTCTGTTCTGCAGTGTTTGGATCGGTCCCTGCTCGCGGAGACGACGTTCCGGTCAAGTCGATGGCGATGGAGACGGCAACCGGGAACCCTCCGCGGCGTTGCCGAAAACCCTGGACGCCGGTCTGGATCTGCCGAGAGACGACCAGTGCGTCCGCGACCTGTTCCAATCCAGAGACATAAATCTGATCCTGAGGGGCGTGCAGTGTGCCCTTTCTGGAAGCGACGACATCTTCGATGAGAGCCAGGATCCCAGGATGGCAGGCCGGTTTATGTTCGGTCGCCGCTGATTCCGAATCCCTCGAATGGGGAGCCCAGAAGCGAAAGACCAGGTCAATCGTTGCGGCGCGGCTGATAGCAGAAGGGGGATCAGCCAAAAGGGCTGCCGGCGCGCTGGAAGACGACACACCCATGTGATCCTCGTGGCAGAAAAGGGATCAGGAAATGTAGTTGCACGCTGTCCGGGGGGATGGTACAGTTACGCAAAATTGTAGCATAAGGCGCTGTGAGCTTTCCCCATCCTCAGGGCACCTCATTAGCTTTGTTCAGAGGATAACTAATGTTGCCGGACAGGGTTTCGATCTGGCGGCGATACCGCCTTTTCGTTCTGATCACTTTTCTGACTTGGGTCCCGTATCAGTCGCAGGCCAAAACGGTCGGCCTGTCCGCTATCGTGATCTATCCCGGAACCGATGGGCAGGATATGGCCCAAATTACTGGCTTTGTTATGAACGGCAAGAACGAGGTTTATCAGTGCGCGGGCACGGGAAATATCGAAAAGTCGGCTTACCACAAACTGGTTAAGGTCTCGCTTGCTGCGGGAATGTCTTTGGAGCGTAATGCACAGGGCGTTTTGATGCTGATTAGCGACGGGCAAGATCCGGTCTGCGTGGTACCGGCGAATCTCAAGCTCGAAAAGGAAGATTCTCTTAGCGCGGCTGCGCTTGCGGACAGAGCGACGGTCGAGGGCAATGTCCTGCCCGGCTCGGATCCGCCCATCACCCAGGTCCCGGCTACTCTGAAACCTGGAATTAAGCTCGTGTTTGTTGTTGCGCCCGATATGGAACTCGCGAATTATCTACGGGCCGAAAGGCAAGGCGACATTCCCGGATGGAGGCGATATCTTGCGCAGGATGCATCAGGGGCGCACTTGCCAAATGCCAGAAAATCGCTGTCGGCCCTCTATCAGAAGGCGGCGAGCGCCGACTTCCAGGCGTACACGAGTTCGAAGGGCGGAACCGCTCCGGATTATGCCAAACTGGCCGAGGCCCGCCAGATGGCGGATCTGGCTCACGCCCAGGTTCGGGATGACGCTGCAACGGCCGACCTGAGCAAGACAATTCACGCCGAGATTCTGGACCTTAGCCAGCAGTCGAAATCGAAACTGGAACTTTATCACGACGCGTTCAGGCAGCAAGCCCCCGGCTACGCCAATCTCGTCGCGGCCGAAAAGTTGGCGAATGGGGCTTACAACGTGGAACCCGAGACCCCGGAAGCCACTTCGGCGGAAATACAATCGAAGCTGGACCGCGCGAATTTCGAAAAAGTCCTTCGCGATACGGACACGCAGATTGGCTCGCAACACCCGGACGAAGCAGCCCGGACAATCGCTCCGCTCCAGGTGTTCGGCCTGGAAAACTCCAGGGTGGCCGACGACCTCAGGTCGATCTCAATCCTGTACGTCGCCAGGGCGAAGAAGTCGGAAGAGACGGATAACTGGGGCGGGGCAGTGAGCGATCTACAAAAAGCGCAGGGCCTCTCGCCTTCGCCGGATACGCAGGCGTTATTGGCCTCCGCGCAACAGCGGGCGTCGATTGCGGCCAATCAGGCTGCGGCGAGGGCGGCTCTGCAGAAAAGTCAGGATGCCGAGACCGGCGGCGACATCGTCAGGGCTTACGAAGTACTTGATGACCTTCCTGCCGACCAGCACGCGCTCGTAACGGAACGGCTCGGTTCTCTCAAGGACCAGTACGTGCAGGTAGCGGAGGGGGCGGCGACGAACGAACAGAAAGCGCACCAGCCTGTCAACGGCATCACCGACGAAGAGGGCATTCAGAGGGCGTACGGGTATTTACAGCGGTGCTATCGTCTCACTGGCGATCCGACGCTGCAGGACCGGATAGCACTCCTGGGCGAGGATTTAACTGCTTACTATCTCCAGCAGGGTAAGAAATATGCGGACAAGCCGGACGGAACTGGCGTCAATGTGGCCTGGACTTATCTTTCGGAGGCTCTGCAATACAGCTCCCAGAGCAACGCGGGCGACGTGCGGGACGAAAGAGAGCGTGTACGGTCGACGTACAACCTCAGATCCCGGCTGTCGATCCAGGTGGAATTCCGCGATTCCACGTCGCGGCGCGACTCGGTGGATTTTGCAACCCAGCTGACAGATGCGATGGCGAACGGGCTGGAGTCGCTGGGGCACGAAGTCTCGGTGCTTCGCACGTCTGACAACACGCCGGTTCCGCCGAATTTCCGGCTTGTGGGGGATGTGATCCAGCATGAACTGGGTAAGCAGCCCGAGATTGTGCCGAAGGATTCAACCTATAGGTCTTCGGAGCGGCCGGTCAGGAACCCGGACTACGACAAAGCGACCCGCGAGTACGAGCAGGCGAAGGAAGATCTGCAGATGGCTCGGACGGAGCTGCAGGACGCTGAAACCCGGAACAAGAAGAAAGATATTGAAGCGGCCCGGAAGACGGTGGCCGATAACGAGCAGAAGCTGAAGGATGCCAACGAAAGACTAGGCACCCTTCAGGAATTCAACATGGTGCCCGTTATCGACAAATACGTCTACGTTGAACGCATCGTGCATGTAAAGCCGACGGTGGTGATTCAGTTCAAGATCGTGGACAGCTCGGGAGCCGAGGTCGTGCCGGAAATTCCGGTTCGCCAGGAGAATCCCGATCAATACATCAAGCGGGAGGGCGTCCAGCCGACGGATGTGCAGGGAGTGCGCCCGACGGCTGGGATGGAGCCGGACGACGCGGACTATTACAGGAAGAGCGAATATCAGGCGCGCGATCTGCTGGTGGACCAGGCAAGGCAAAGAGTAGCTGGGCTGCCGGCGGTTGTGCTCGATCACGCAGACCAGAAAGCCGCGGATAGCGATTACGACGGCGCGGCAGAGCTGTACTTCCTTTACCTGAATTCGACGCTCAATCAGGACACGCTGGAACGAAGGCGGGCAAAGGGATTTCTGCTGCAGCACTTCAATTTTGGCGATTCGACGCCGCGCGCGCCGTCCGCATGATCGTTTTTTGAATTTGCCTGGGCATTGGTGTGAGGAGCAACGTGAGCGAAGGGGCAGAGAAAGCGGCGCCCACCCGAATCGGGAAATACGATGTGGTCGGCGTGCTGGGGCGGGGAGGCATGGGTGTTGTTTATCGCGCCCGCGATTCCCGCATTGGCCGCGACGTAGCGATTAAGACCCTGACCGAAGGCTACTCCGGCGACCCGGATATGCTGACGCGCTTCTATCAGGAAGCGGGGCATACCGGTAATCTGCGGCACACCAATATTGTTACAGTCTATGACTTCGGCGATGAGAACGGTCTGCCCTACATCGTCATGGAGTACCTGGATGGCGAGCCACTGGACAAGCTGATCCGCGAGAAGGAGTCACTGCATCTCAGCGAAAAGCTGGACATTATCGAGCAGGTTTGCGGGGCTCTTGCCATGGCGCACCATCAGGGGATGATCCACCGCGACGTGAAACCCGCCAACATCATCGTGCAGCCGGACGGGTTGGTCAAGCTGCTGGATTTCGGGATCGCGCGAGCGGGCGAGCAGCCGCAGGAAGCCGAGACGGCCATGACGCGCGCGGGAATGCTGGTCGGAACCCCGGCCTATATGGCTCCGGAGCGCCTGCTCGGACAGCCGTTCGATGGACGCTCAAATATTTTCTCAACCGGCGCGGTGTTGTATCAATTCCTGACAGGTGCGCTGCCCTTCGACGCAGAGTATCCGGCCAATCTCCATCAGATCCTTCACGAGAATCCGCCACCTCTTAAACGCTATCTTTCCTCTTACCCGCCACAACTCGACGAGGTAATTGATCGTGCGCTGGCGAAAGATCCCCCGAAGCGCTATCCCGATGCCGATGGAATGGCGGCGGATCTGAAAGAAATTGGAACAAAGCTCAAGGCACAGAGAGTGGCGGAATTGCTGGGCGAAGCTCGGGCGGCTGTGAACAAGGAGGAGTATGCGCGGGCAAAGGGGCTTCTGAACCAGCTGTTGCGCGTGGACAGTCAACATGCCGCCGCCAGAAAGCTCATGATCGCGGTTGACGAGTACTTCAGCAGGCAAAAGGTGCGCCAACAAGTGGCGCAGCTGACAAAGGTCGCGCAGGAAGCCATCGAGCAGCGTAATTGGGATCATGCCCTCTCGGTGTGCGGCGAGATACTGAAGCTGGATACGCAAAATGCCGACGCTGCGGCGCTCCGGGCGCGCGCGATCGCGGGAAAACGAACTAAAGAGCAAATCCAGCAGCTTCTGCGTGACGCAGATTCAGCGCGGCATTCCGGCAATTACGATACGGCGAAGCAGATTGCGGGAAGAGCTTCCGAACTGGATCCCTCCGACTCGCGCATACAGGCGATCTGCCGGAGTTTGGAACAGGAGGCGGAGGAGGCACGACGAAAAGTGCAGTTACGCCGGCTCCTGCAGAACGCTCAGGATCAAATTGCTGCTGGTCATCTCACGGATGCTTCAGGGGTCATCGCTGAAGCCGAGAAGTTATCGTCATCGGATGCAGATCTGCTTCGATTGAAGGATGAGCTTGCCGATGAGATTCGCAAGGAGGAGCGAAAGAGGCTGGTACTTGCTCTTCGGGACCAGGCGGAGACTGCTCTGACGCTGGAGCAACTGCATGCGGCGATGCGTGAAGTGACGGCGGGGCTGGAGAAGTACCCGAGCGAGCCGATTCTGTTGCGCCTGAAGCTGCAGATGGAACCGCGGTTGAGAGATCAGGTGAGCAGGAAGTTAGTCGCGGAGGTTAGTAATGAATGCTCTCCTCTACCTCCGGCGGAGGCGCTCGCACGAGTCCGCGATGCTCTTGTGCACCTGCCTGGCAACGAGGATCTGCTTGCGCTCGAGTCGGCGATCTCGCGGCGTCTAACTCGGCAGCAGCGGGAGCAGATGCTGGCGGACTATCTGGCGAAGGCGCGGGCACTGCTGGAGGACCATCTTTATATCGAGACGGTGAAGGTGCTGGAAACATGCGAAAGCAAGGGATTCTCCTCACCCGAAATGAGCGATCTGCTGGACATTGCAAGATCGGCTGCGGCTGAGCGCGTCTCTCAGGATATGGTAGAACGAAGTTTTCTGGAGGCAAAGCGCCTCCTGGAAGAACAAAACTACGAGGCGGTGTTGAAACTGCTGCCACCTGTTTTGCGGCGCGTAGATGAGCCGGCCCTGCGCAGACAGTTGGAAGACGCATCGATAAGGCAGCAGGCACTCGAGCAGCGAGTCGAGCAGGTGATTGCTGCCGTTCAGGGATACTGCGACAGCGAGCTATACGATGCAGCGATTGGACTGATTGGCGCCGAGTCCGCCGGGGTGAGACAGGTGGAACGGGTGAGGTCGGCGCTTGAGAGCAGTCGTAAAATGTTGGCGAACGAAGCGGCCAGGTTGGAAGCGATGGGAGGCGTCTACGCCACACTGGATGAACCGGGGTGCACAATTGCCTTCGAGTGCGACTCGCCGAATGAGTTCTCGACGCAAGCGCCCGCGGGCGTCGCCAATGTCGAGCAGCGGCTCGGTGCGCGAGTGCGGATGATCGTCGATCGTCAGGTGACTAAATGCATTGAAGCAGCAAAGCAGGCACTTCGGTCGGAGCAGCCGGGACTCGCCAGCGATCTGTTGCAGGATGCCTCCGCGTGGCAGACCAGCTCCACGCCGGCCGTACAGGCTGAGTTGAAAGCTGTGCAGTTGGAGATTGCGGCAGCAAAAAAGGTTCTGCGCTTCCGCAAGGTTCTCGGCCGTTAACCAAACTGATCTCCAGATCTTCGAATTGTCACTGGCCGGCTGGAATTCTCGCGCTTTCAGGCACTCACCTTTCCTGGGGGTTCCAGCGATTGGAGCCGATCGCTACGTTGCCGATTCGTTGGTCCGGCCGTAGTGTTGCAGGCAAACGTGGTCGAGAGCAGAATCTCTCGGCTTCCGGGCGGATGACCGTCAATACGGAAACAACCAGGCTCTCCGCTCCCCGCCGTCCCTGACGTGTGCGAAGGTTCCAGTAGAGACACAAAATAAGCAATGGTCAGCGAAAGCAGAAAACCCCGCTGTTTAGGCGGGGATTTTCATTGCCCTGGTCTTTCGATCAGGACGTCAATGCGTTTACTGAGGAGCGCCCACTGCGGTCGCCGGAGTTGCGTCGGAAGTGACCGGCGCCTGTTTCGCGGCGAAGTAGCTTGAGTCCCACAGATTGCGATAGAAGACGCCGGTAAGCTCCGCGGCTTTGGGACCAAAGGTAGGACGTCCACCTTCGAGGAAGAAGACGGCGACGATGCGGCCGTACTGCGTATCCGCATAGGAGGCGAACCAGCCGAAACGGGTGCCATCGTTCGAGCAGGTGCCGGTCTTGCCGAGTACCGGGAACTCGTTGAAGTTGGTGCGCAGCGAGCGGGCGGTGCCGTACTGGACGGCGGCCTGCATTCCGTCATGAATCTCAGGAAGTATAGGGGCGATGTCGAGCGTGCGCTTGATGCGGGGCTGCAGGCTGAGCGCTTCGGTCGGCGTGGTCGGATGCTGCAGATAATAGAGGGTGCCGCCGTTGGCGATGGCCGCGACCAGGGCGCCGAGCTGGAGCGGGGTCATCGAGACGCCCTCCCCGAAGGAGCACATACGGCCGACGCCGCCGAGGTTCTCAGCCAGAGGCTGGTCCGGATAGATGCCGGGCTGCTCACCATCAATGTTGTAGCCAGCCAGTTCGCCGAGGCCGAACTCAGTGGCGTAGTGGCGAACGCGGTCGAAGCCGAGTCTGCGGCCGAGCGTCTCGAAGTAGGCATTGTTGGAGTGGGCCAGAGCTTCGGTGAGATTCAGGTGATAGCTGCCGCCGAGGTTGACCGGCGTCTCTTTGGTGATGATGCCTTCGTCGAGGGCGGCCAGGGCCACAGAGAGCTTAATGGTCGAGCAGGGTTCGGCGCCGCTGGAGAGCGCCAGCTTCTGGTTGACCATGGCAAGAATGCGGCCGTTGGAAGGGTCAATGGCGACGACAGTGCCATTCATGTCGCCCAGCGCATTGATCGCTGCCTGGCGAACGATGGGATCCTCGCCCGCCGTGATGTCGCCAGCGGTCTGGTCTGCACTGACGAAGGAGCTGGCGGTGAAGCGCTCGTAATAATGATGGCGTGTGTGGCGAACATACCCATGGTGCCGCACGGTCGTCAGGCTGGCGGTCGCAAGGTGGGCGCCCGTGACGCGCTCGCTGTGCTGCAGGTTAGCGATGTGACTGCGCGCCGCTGCCGATTCATGCACGCGGCTGTGCGCGCGATGGGCGGGACGATGGGTCGTGGTGGTGGATGCCGCGAAGAGCAGCGGTTGAGAGACCAGGGCGGACAGCAAGAGAGGCAGAAGAAATCGCTTCATCGGGTAACTCTTATGTTTGAAAGTCCAGACCTTCTGACTGATCATGCCGCAGAAACCCGTCTGGCGAAAGCTTTCTTTCGTACCTTATCTGTATCGACAGTCCCGATGCGGACTCCAGCTTTCCCGCATTGGGACGAACATAAGATTCCCGCCATTGTTCTTCGTCCGAACCCTGGAGACACCCTTACAGATGCGTGTTCGGGGGGTTGCCCGACTGCAAGTGCTTGGATGGGAGGCGGGAACTATGGGTTCACTATAACCCCAAACTGTTGTCTGTCTAGTACCATTTTCGCAGATTTCGGTCCCTCTTTCCGGTTACAGGCGAATCCCCCGGCTGGAGCGGGTCACGAAGGTACCGCTGCGGTCGGTCAAAGGGTACCCTTGCGCATAAAGGCGGGGATATCGAGGTTTTCGCTCGGTTCCTCGATAAAAGCCGGGTGGGTTGGGACGCAGTCGCCGGCCTGATCTGCGGCCTCGGCCACGGCCACAGAGACGAGCGCCGGTTCTGTGTCGTTTTCTGAGGCAGCCATGCCGGGCGCGGACGCCTGGTCTCCAAATGCGGGCTCATGAACTGGCTCATGGACCCGAAAAGCGGAGACAAATTCACGGGCGGTGACGGGAATCAGGACCTGGGGCTGCGTGGCGGTGGCTGTCTCCGCGAATACCTCGTCTTCCTCGCTGGCGAAACGCGGCGTCGGCGGGCGGGTTTCGATGCGCGGCGTCAGGGCCTCCTGGCGCAGAGCCGCGCCCAGCATGTGCTCACGGCGTTCCGCCGACCCCTGGCGGAACCCCGTGGCGATGACGGTGATCTTCACTTCCTCAGACATGGATTGATCGAGCACCGCGCCGAAGATGATGTTGGCGTCTTCGTGGGCTGAGTTCTGGATGAGGGTCGAGGCCTCATTGACTTCACTCAGCTTGAGCGAAGCGGAGCCGGTAATGTTGATGAGGATGCCGCGTGCTCCGTCGATGGCGCCGGCTTCGAGCAGAGGCGAGGCCATTGCGGCCTGCGCGGCTTCGATGGCGCGATTGGACCCGCTGCGCACGGCGGTGCCCATAACGGCGTAGCCCATGCCGGCCATCGTGGTTTTCACGTCGGCAAAGTCGCGGTTGATGATGCCGGGGATCGTGATGATGTCCGAGATGCCCTGGACGCCCTGGCGGAGGACGTCGTCGGCGATGCGGAACGACTCGAAGAAGCCGGCGTCTTTGGCGACGGCAAGGAGCTTCTCGTTGGGAATGACGATCATCGTGTCGACGCTGTCGAGCAGCTCCTGCATGCCGCGCTCGGCCTGCGCCATGCGCCGCTTGCCTTCGAAGGAGAAGGGCCGGGTGACGACGGCCACGGTGAGCGCGCCCATTTCGCTGGCGAGAGAGGCGATGACCGGGGCCGCTCCGGTGCCCGTGCCGCCGCCCAGACCGGCGGTGACGAAGACCATGTCCGCGCCTTCAAGCGCATCGAGAATCTTTTCGGAGTCTTCGAGCGCAGCCCGGCGGCCGACGTCGGGATTGGCGCCCGCGCCGAGGCCGCTGGTGAGCTTCGCTCCCAACTGCAGCTTCACCGGGGCGTGCGAAAGCTGGAGCGCCTGACGGTCGGTGTTGGCGGCGATAAACTCGACGCCTTCCATGCTGGCCGCAATCATGCGATTGACGGCATTGCCGCCGCCGCCGCCGACGCCGATGACCTTGATCTTCGCGCCGCGGAGGACTTCGTCGTGATACTGAATGCGGATTTCTTCGGGCTGGCTGATCGACTGGTTCTTCATAGGCTTCGACTCCTTCACTTAGACACTCCCGGCTAATATGGCGCGCAACTTGGCGCGCAGTCCCTGGTTTTCCGCCGCACGGGTGACGCTGGTGCGGTGGGCATAAAGCAATGTTCCTGTGAGAACTGAAAACTCGGGCGCGGCAAGCTCCGCGGGCATGCGCGAGAGCGGGACAGGCGATGCGAGGCGCGCCGGGACGCGGAGCAGACTCTCCGCCGTTTCGAGCAGTCCAGGCAGGCGTCCGCCGCCGCCGGTGAGCACGCAGCCGGCGCCCATCGCCTCCAGCACGCCACCCTGGCGCAGGTTGTCGCGCAGTAGCTGGAAAAGTTCGCGCGCGCGGGGCTCGAGAATCTCGCTGATCAGCCGCTGGCTGACCATGCGCGGCTCGTAGCCGGGCAGGCCGGTGAGCTCCACTTCGCTGTCCTGCGCCACGGAGGTGACGACGGCATGGCCGTAGTTGCACTTCAGCCATTCCGCTTCGGGCGCGGTGACGTGCAGGCCCACGGCAAGATCGTTGGTGAAGTGATCGCCGCCAACGGGAACGACCGAAGTGTGAGCCACCGAGCCTTCGAAATAGACGACGAGTTCCGAGGTGGAGGCGCCGATGTCGAGCAGGCAGACACCCATCTCGCGCTCATCGGCGGAAAGAGTGGCTTCGGCGGCGGCCAGCGCTTCAAACACCGTCTCCGTAACTTCGAGTCCGGCTCGGTTGGCGCTGGTGATGATGCTCTGCTGCGCGCTCGCCGAACTGGTGGCGATGTGCAGGTTCACTTCGAGGCGATTGCCCACCATGCCCACCGGGTCGAGGATGCCGGGCTGCTCATCGAGGATGAACTGCTGCGGCAGCAGGTGGAGGATTTCCCGATCGGCAGGCATCGCGATCGAACGCGCACGATCAACGGCGGCGCGGACGTCCTCTCGGGTGATCTCGCGCAGCCGCGTACCGAGGCTGATGCCGCCGCGGCTATTGACGCCGCGAATATGGGGTCCGCCAACCGCCACTACGCATCGCTCGATGACGGTCTGAGCCGAAGTTTCTGCCGCCACTGCCGCGCGATCGATCGCTGCCGCTGCCGGCCCGAGGTCCGAGATGAGTCCCTTGCGCATGCCCGCCGCGTCCGCCACGCCGTGGCCGCGGTAGCGCAGCGCGCCTTCGTGAATCTCAGCGATCATGGCGCGGACCTTCGAGCTGCCTGCATCCAGCACGGCGATGATGTTGTCCTGCTGGCTCATGCCGCCCCCCGGCCTGCGTGCGGTTTCGCTGGCGACTCATGGGCTTTTTGGGGCGGGGTATGTTTCGCGGGCTGGGGCTTGTGCGTCTTCGAGCTGTGCTCTGCAGGGGGGGTGCGGGTAGCTTGCGGGGCGGCCTGTGCCGGTTTCGGCGCCGGGTGTGCGTCGGCATTCGCTGCTGGATCGCCGGCCATCTTCAGCACCACTTCGCGTTCATAGCGCAGATCAATGGACGCCAGATGCGGATACTGCTGCTGCCACTGCGCAATGTGCGCCTGGTAATTGTGCCAGCGCGGAAGAAAATCTTCCTGGCCGAAATGCAGCAGGATGTCCGAACCATTCGCGGGCAACGTGGCGCGCACGTCGTCAGGATCGGAGAGGTCGACCTCGCTGAGCTGCGCCGAGATGTGCTCGCCGGTCGAGTCCAGCTCAGCGATGAAGCGCTGGTAAATGTGCATGCGCGCGCTGCGTTCGGAGAGCGGATCGGCGGGGCCGATGCCGCTCACAACAGGAAAGGAGTAACGGCGGGCGGCCATCTGCAGAGGCGCCATGTCGAGAATGACGCCGTTCACATCCGCCATCTGGATGCGGCCGTGAACCGCAACGAACGCGATCGGTGTCCGCTCGGTGATGGCGACACGCAGTTGATTGGGGAGCAGGCGCATGACCGTGGCGTTCTCGACCCAGGGAATCTGCTCGAGGCTCATCCGGCGCTTTTCGAGGGGCACCCGCAGCAGATTGTGGCCGACGTCGGAACCGAAGACCGAGAGCAGATCGGCGCGAGTCAGCTCAACCCCAGCGAGCGGGCTCGCCGGGGACCCCGGGCTGTTGCCGAGGGTCTGGATGGATGCGGCGGACTCGATGCGGAAGCGCGGATCGTGATCGAAAAAGTCTCGCGCGGCAAGAATGAGTGCTGCGGCAGCGGCGACGGCGGTGAGAACAGCGGCCGAAAATGCAATCTTTCCCCAGCGGGTTCTGGCCCAGACGGGCAGCAGGCCGCGGCGGACAGGGACACGGCGGCGGGCGCGCAGGAAAGGCTCACCTGCATCGTCTTCCGGATCGGCGGTTGTGCGTGCCGGCCGTAAGGGGCGTGCGTCGGCGCTCCGGCCAGCCGGCGGACGTGAGAAGTCAGCCGGCGATTCATCCATGAGGGTCGCGCTACCGCTGTCTGCGTTGCTTTTTGCCACGCCTGAGCAAGGTCGTGAGAATCGCCGCTTTGACTATAGCGTGGCGGGGCCTGTGGATCGGTGGGGAAATGCGGCAGGAATCAAGCAAGGGAACAGGGAATTTCGATTCCGTGCCGATCGACAGACAATCACCGCGCCGCGGATTTCTCCCGATGCCGGTGTCGTGTCTTGCTCGGACGCTTCGTCCACAGCGGAGCGCCCCATGCTCCCACTGCGAGCACAGCGCCAAATATCACCACGGCGTCGATGCTCTCCCGTCCCTGGAACGACCAGGAGACTTCCTTGATATTCAGCCAAATGGTGAACTCGTCGAGGGTGAGCGCCGCGCCCATGCCGTAGAGGATGGCAAAGAGGCGGCCGGCAAACAGGGAAGCAGCCGTGGCCTCGGTGCCCACCTCCGCAACCATCGCATAGCCGGAAACCAGCAGCAGGACTATGCCCCATACCAAATGGTGGATGTGGGTGCCGGCTATGGTCACCCATCCGAAGGGCCCGATATGGAAAAGGATGAGCAGCACCAGCAGCCGCACGCCGATGAAGGTGAGGCAGAAGCCGAGTGCGGCCAGAAACAGCCGCCTCCGTGGCCGGTCCGGGATGCGCTCATGCAGAACCCGGCCCGCACGCGTCCGGTGCAGCAGAAACAGGATCGCCGACGCGCACAACACCATGAAGATGAGAAGAACCCACGCCGCTGTCCAGTGCATCACCACCATTCTGACAGCGTAGTTCACCAGCGGGATAGCCATTAATCGTGCAACCGGAGCCAAGGTTTACACCACCCCACTCCTGTGCATCGGCGGCGGGGGGCTTCACGAGAGGCGTTGTCGCGCAGTGCGACAGCCTCGCAATTGGGTTCAGGCCAGCTCAATCCAGTTTGGTGGTGGCGGCCTTCTGGCGTGGCTTCGAAAACAGCGGTGCGCCCCACGCACCAATCGCCAGCAGCGCTCCGAACAGCACCACCGCGTCGATGCTTTCGCGGCCCTCGCGCGTCCAGTAGGCGTCGGCGCTGAGGTTGAGCCACAGGGCAAATTCATCCAGAGTGAGCGCCGCGCCCATGCCGAAACAAATCGCTATAAGGCGGCTCAAGAAAAGCGATCCCGGCGATGAGCCCGTGCCGATCTCCGCCATGTCGGCATAACCGACGGCCAGCAGCAGCAGAATGCCCCACACCAAATGGTGGATGTGCTTGCCGCCCATCATCACCCAACCGAACGGACCAATGTGGTGGACGATGCCCCAGACCAGCAGCCGCACGCCGAGGAACGTGATGAAGAAAGTGACCGCGGCCAGAAACAGCCGGCGGCGAGGGCGATCGGGGATGCGTTCGTGGAGAATGCGTCCGGCGCGCGTCAGGTGCAGCAGCAACTGGATGACGCTGGCCAGCAGAACAATGAACAGCAGCAGAATCGAGGCTCCGGTCAGATGCATAGGGTTCAAGTTTTAGCACAGGGCGAAGCGCCCCGCGCCGCCTCTATAATCAGACTGGGACACTTTTCCCTGAAGCGTTGGAACCAGGCCATTGAGCGACGAGATTATCATCCGCGGCGCGCGGACGCACAACCTGAAAAACATCGACTGCGCGATTCCCCACGGGAAGCTGACCGTGGTTTCCGGGGTCTCGGGCTCGGGCAAGTCGAGTCTCGCCTTCGACACGATCTATGCCGAGGG
>PMSS01000080.1 GCA_003167515.1 Acidobacterium sp.
GCAGCAGATCAAGTCCCCTTTCCGGATTGACTTGTCCGAAGAAGGTTCCGTGCGCGCGCAGATTCCGAAACAGAGGAGCATCATTCGACGCAACCCCCTGCCCGATGATGGCGATTCCCAGCCGCCGCACCTGAATCTCGGAAACCGGGACTGCTGCGCGCAGACGGTCACCATAGGCGGTCGCTGCGACCCGGAAAGCATCCTGTTGCCCGGTCGTCCACAGGTGAGCCGATTCCTGTTCCAGAAATTGTGCCGGCTGATTGATCCAGTCCAGATGCTCCAGTTTCGACGAAAGCGAGAGCTGCGAGAACGCTCGGAACCAGTCGTCGATTTGCGCCGGCGAAAGAGAATTGAGCGTCGTCAGTTCGGCATCGATAGCGGCACGCTCCACTGGAAACTTGTAATCGTAATCAATCAGTTCCCGAAGAAAGGAGGGCAGAAAGCTGAGCGGAAGCTTTTCGAGCGTTGCCAGGTTGGCCACGGCCAGCCTCCGTGCTTGCGGAGGATAACCGGCAAACTGCTCGGCGTGGATTTCGCGCGGCAACATAGGAATTACAGTAGCTCCCGGATAGCTTTGCCCTGCGACTGCGCGGGCGAAAATCCCAGCATCGCTCCCAGGCTGGGAACTATATCGATCGATTGCACCGGATGGTCGTACACAACGCCCGCGCGTGTTCCTGCGCCCAGCGCCATCATCCAGGTGGTGCGCGAAGCGGCGTCGCCGGTGCGGTGATGCTGAAACCCGTTCCCCCCCGAATCCTCATCGGCGTCACGGCCGAAGTCAGGAAGAATCATGAGGGTGGTGTTGCCCGCGTATTCGGGCTCGCTCTGCGCGGCATTCCACAGTTCCGCGCAGAGACGGTCTGTACGCCGAATGCCCTCGACGTAGAGCGAGTAGGCGCCGGAGTGGGCTATATCGATGTCGTGCATGGTAACCCACAGAAGACTCGGCGCCTGCAGTCGCATCAGCCGCTTCGCAATGTAGACGGAAAGCTCGTCCGGGCTGGAAAGTGTCCGCGCGTGCTTCATAAAGTCGTCCACTGAGAGCTGCAGAACCGTTTCCAGCTGCTGTAACTCGAACTCACTGCCTTCTAACTGCGGCGTATAGAGCGGCGTCTCGTAGTTATCATGAAGCAGGTGTTCGTAATCGGTGGTGGTACCGGAGGCTGCGACGCTCAGCAGACGCTTGGGCAAGACCACCGTCGCTCCCATGCCCTGCCCATAAGAACTTTCCCCGATGCGATTGAAGCCGTTGCTGGGCGCAACCACCCACGCGTCGGACGCCGGCCGTCTCAGGTCTCTGCGGAAGTACTCGAATATCGTCGGGTGATCCGGCGGGACCGCGGAAAAGTTATTGAGGGTTTCGTAGACACCTGTAGCCAGGCTTGCAGTCGCCACATAGTGACCCAGGATTCCGTGGTTGGTCACCTGGGTGAAGAAGCTCGACTGGGGGATTAATTCCTGAAGCAGGTGGGGTATGTTTTCCTGCCCCTGCGGCGCAAACGTCTCCTGATCGCGCGCGCCTCCCCCAAATGTGATGACGATGACTTTGCGCTTCCTGCGAACCGATTCTGCGCGCACGAAGGGGCTGGCGCCCATCAGCGCGCTGCCCAGGGTCACTCCGGCGGCCGCGCGCAGAAAATCCCTCCGGCTGCGGCTCAGCCGGTTGGCGACGTCCCTCGCGCTCACCGCATCCCGGCTGAAGCGGCTACCGTCCATCTTTCCCTCACGATCGCTGGTTGGTTCTTCATTGGGGCCTCGTCGCCGGCGCGCTCTTTGCAGCGTACACAAACTGCTGAACCTCCGCACGCGCCTTATCGTCCTCGGCCAGATGCTCGGCGCGAAGCTTCTGATAAACGGCGAACTCCTGCTGAGCCTTATCCTTTTCGCCCACGTGAACATAGTCGGTCCCCAGCCGGTAGTGAGCATCGGGCAGGTTCGGATCCAGCCCCAGTGCGCGCTCGTATTCCGGAATCGATTGCTGATACTCATGCTGGTCCGCATAAAGATTGCCTAACTGCACGTGCGCATCGGCCTGGGTTCCGTCCAGCGCAATCGACTTCTTCAGCAGTAACTCCACGGTCTGAGGGTCCGCGTCCCCCTGTTCGAGCCGCTTTCCCTTCCAGAGACTCATCGCGTAGTAGTACTGCGCGCGCGCATTGCCGGGCTGTAGCTCCGCATAATGCTGGAATCGCTGGATGACCTCATCTACCTGCTTCGGAGAGCTGTCGTAAGCACGCGCCAGAAACTGATAGCAACGCGGATCGTCCGGACTCAGGTCGACCGCCTTCAGTAGCGCGTTCACGGAGTCCTCATAGAGTCCACGCGCGTAGAGCGCCATGCCCAGCCCAATCTGCAGGCGTGGAGAATCCGGGTACCGCTCAGTTGCGAATTTGAAGACTTCGACGGCCGGCTCGTAGGTCCGGTGGAGGAGAAGTTCGCTGCCCCAGGCAAAGAGATTGTCGTCGCTGGGATCGATGTGCGCAGCGGTTTCATATTCCTTTGCCGCGTCCAGGAACTTACCGTCCTTCTCGTCAATCTGCCCCAGCAGGTTGTGCAGTTCTCCGTTGTTTTTCGTACTAAGCAGTCCCTGAATCACGGTGCGTGCGCTGCTGAGCTGGCCGGTCAGAAAATCCGCCATCGCCAGATCATAGCCATTGTCATAGGCATCCGGCTTCAGTTGCTGGGCGCGTTCGAGCAAGGGGCAAGCTTCCTTTAACTTGTCTGTCTGAATGTAGAACTCGCCGAGGTTGTGGTTAGCGGTGTAGTCGTGGGGCTCGAGTTCGAAAGCCTTGCGGAACTGGTCGCCGGCCAATGCCGTCTCTCCAGCATGAGAAAGGCTCGCTGCCAGGTTAGTTCTCGCCGGCGCGTCATCCGGCTTGATGCGCACTGCGGCCTGCAGCTGTTCGATGGCTTTCTTATCCTGGGAGAGCGAGGCGTAAGTTAGACCCAGTAACTCGTGGACTTCAAAACTATTGGGGACATGCGGAAGAAGGTTCTGCAGCCTATCGGCTGCTTCCGCGAAGTGGCCAGCGTTGTAGTCTGCCACAGCTGACTTGAATTGCCGATCCAGGTTCTCTGCGTCGGTATCGGTCGCTCTGGCGGAAAACGCCCACGTCGACAGAAGACAGAGGACCGTCAGGCGAAACGGGGCCCACTTGCTCACAGCTCACCTCCATCACATTGGCGCGTGAGCAAAGCGCTGCACAAAATAGAGTTCGGAAAGGCGCCATGTTCGACGCCTTTCCGGATCGGTCTTCATCTTACCTCTTCGAGGCCTCAGAAGTAACTTTAGGGCCTCAGAAGAGCAGCTTCATAGCGAACTGGATTTGCCGCGGATCTAATGGATCATCGCGCGTCGATCCGATTTCGCCGAAGTTGCCGTTGAGGTAGTTGCCCGAGTTCGAAACCGACACCACGCCGTTGCCGCCAAAGTTCGGAGCATTGAAGTTCGGGTGGTTGAGAATGTTGAAGAAATCGGCCCGGAATTGCGCCGACCAGCGTTCGCTCAGCTGGACGGTCTTGAACCCCGAGAAATCCAGCCGGTGGAATCCTGGTCCCGGAATCTGTCCGGGCCGCGAGCCCAGGGCAGCAGCCCCGGTTAACGGGATGCAGCCGGTTGGCGTTGAGCCAGGAATTAAGGCAGGGTTGGTTGGAGAGGTTGGGATCAGTTGGCAGGGTTGGTTGAACGCATTCGCATTCCCAATCCAGTTCGGGACTCCAGTTGAGTCTTTGTGGATTCCGAGTTTGGGATCCGACCCTTTCACCAGGATAGTGTTGCAGTTCAGGCCGGCCGCGGTTCCGTCAGGGCATCCGAAGTTGATGGGCTGCCCTCCCTGGAGCGTGGCAATCCAGTTGACCGACCAGCCTCCGACAATGTCATCTTCGATTTTGTTCATGTCGTGGCCGAACGTTTGCCCCTTGCCGAAGGGCAAATTGTAGATGCCACTGAAATGGACGACCTGCCGGAGATCGAAATCCGCCAGACCTCTGTCGAAGCTCGGCCCCAGCCCTGGGACATACGGGGCGCGGAAGCCACCCGTACTGCCACCGTTGAGCAGATCGCCAGCGTCGCTGGTCGTCTTGGACCAGGTGTAGGCAAACAAGAAGTAGAGCCCGTTGGAGAACTGCTCCTCCACGCGGGTCTGTAGCGAGTTGTAATTACTCTCTCCGATGGTGTTCTGATAGCTCATACCGTGGGAGAAATCGGGCCACGGCACCTCGGAGGTGGTGCTGGCATTGTTTGCCAGGATCGTCGAGACGTCGTTGCTGCCGATCCCCACCTGAATATCCTGCCCCTGGGTGAATACGTAAGCGGCCTGCGCAGACAAGCTGCGCGTCAACGAATACTGCACCGTCAGGTTTGCGTTCTGGTTGCGCGGAGTGATCCAGTGGAATTGCGCTCCCTGCAATCCCAGCCCGTCCGCATTGACGTCTAAAGGCGTGAACCCAACGCAAGAGAGGCCGGACTCCAAGGTATAGGTCCCTCCCGCACTGGCCGTCTTGCAGCCGGCCCACGGCGTGTTATACCCAATCGGCGAAACCGCCTGCAACCCTGGAGGCGGGTTGGTTCCGGGAACCTCGGGGGCATAGGTGAAGTTGAAGACGAAGGGATAGTTTTCACCGATGTTGGGGCCATATCCCTGGTTCTCGAAGGAATTGTAGAAGATACCGTAGCCGCCGCGCACGACCAGCTTCGGGTCCACTTCATAGGCGAATCCGACGCGGGGCGCAAAATTGTTCTCCTGGTTCAGCACCAGTCCGCGGCCGTACTTGTTCGTTTCTTCGAGCGTGATGCCGTCTTTTGCCAGGAGGTCGATAAAGCCGTTGCCATCGAGAGACGGATTGTTCGCCGTGGACGACAGGCTTCGGTTGTCCCTGCCGCTGGCCGGGATCAGGTACGTCGGGGTGGTACCGTTCGGGCCACTGGAACTGCCGCCCTGAGCGGGCGTTGGAACAAAGTTGGCCTGCCCGCCGCCGGTCTCCTGGATGGGACCGAAGTAATCCCAGCGCAGACCCAGGTTCAGGGTGAGTTTCGAAGATACCTTCCAGTCATCCTGAAGATAGAGCGCCGTATAGGTCTTGTAATCATCGGTAGTGCTGATGTTCGAGGCATTGATAGAGTCAGAGCCTCCGGAATAGGGGACGCCGCCCACACTTGACGTTGTCGGAGTGACCAGGAATTGGGCCCGTCCTGTTCCGCCGTTGTTCTCCTGCGGAACGTCCGTGTACTGGCCGTTATAGTCGAAGTTTCCGCGCGAGTACGCAGGCTGCAGCGTGTCGAACTTGATGTGCTGCGATTCAACGCCCATCTTGAAGCTGTGCTGTTTCCAGATCCTCGTAAAGTCGTCCGTCAGTTGCAGCGTCTGGCTGATTTCGTCCGAGGGCAGGAAGGCGTTGCTGCCGAGGGTTGTTAGCCCGCCAATATCGTATTCGGGAAGGCCGCCATTTTCCGGTGTCTGTGGGATGCCCTGAACTCCGAAGCCCGCTGGAAGACCTAAGTTATTTCCTTCCGGGCCGAAGCGAGTGGTGTGCAAGTGGTTGAATCCGACACGGGCCACGTTAATGGCATTCGGTGTAAACACGTGCGTCCACGCACCGGCCGACTGGTCGGAATGAGCGGTCTGGATGCCCTGCTGGAAAGCGCCGCCATCCGCTACACCGCCGAATATGCCCGGGATGTACTGGGGGTCATCCACGTAGCTGAACCGGAAGAACACCTGGTTCTTGGCCGAGGGATCGTAATCGCCACGGACATCGAACGCATTGCGATGCTCGAAGAGGCTGAAATTGGATGCAAAATTCGTGGAGATACTGGAGTTGGTCGCGCTTGGGTAGAGCGACATGAGTTTGATGGCGTTCGGATCCAGTCTGGCGGAGGGAATCTGATTGAGAGTCGCGCAGTTCGACAGAATTGGAGCTGAATTTGAAGCCGCGCAGCCAAAAGGATCGCGAACATAACCTGTTTTCGTAGCCGTGATACCAGAGGTGGGATCGAAATTACCCGCCGTAACCGGGCGGGTCGTGGCTGGATCGAAGACCGTACCCAGCAGGAACGTTCGCCCGAGGTCATCCATTTGCGTTTTACTCGTCAAAATGTCAGCGAAATTCGTGTATCCGCTGCTGACCTCTGCCGCTGTGGGCACACTGCCGTTTTGCGGAGTGCCCAGCACGCGCCGTAGCCCCTCATAATCGCCAAAGAAGAAAAGCTTGTTCCTGACGATGGGACCACCGATCGCTGCTCCAAACTGATTCTGTTCCAGCGCTCCCTTGGGAATATTGTGGAAGTTCTCAAACCAATCCGCAGCATCGAGTTCCCGGTTGCGGAAGAATTCCCAGATGGCTCCGTGCACATTGTTGGTTCCCGACTTGCTCGTCGCGTTGAGAACCGCGCCACCCGCACGGCCCAGCTCGGCGCTGAAGTCCGCCGTCTGCACCTTGAACTCCTGGATTGCGTCAACCGGTGGCAGAACGACGAAGTTCGTTCCATTCAGGAAGTCGACCGTGTCGGAATTGTTGTCGATTCCATCGAGCAAATAGTTGTTCTGCGCGGGGCGAAGGCCGTTTGCGGAAAATGCTCCAGTGGATGCGTTGCCGCGCGTGTCGGCCTGGGGCGACTGGGTGCCCGCGCCCAGCTGCGCGAGGAAGGTAAAGTTGCGCCCGTTGAGAGGCAGATCGTTCACCGCCTGTGTGCCAATAGTCTGGCCAACCGAGGCCTCGTCCGTCTGCAGCACCGGAGGCGCCGTGGTCACTTCAACGGTTTCCGACGCCGCGCCCGGCTTCAACTGGACATCGACCTCGAGGGTCTGGTTGACGGTGAGGGTGATGTTGGTCTGCGTGGTCGTGGCAAACCCCTTGGCCCCGACAGTTACGTGGTAGTTGCCGATCCTGACCGGCGAAAACGTGTAGACGCCGCTGCCGCTGGTCCTGGCTTGCAGGGTCAAACCGACGTCTGTGTTCAGGAGGGTCACATCGGCGCCGGGCACAACCGCGCCCGTCTGGTCCTGAACGACACCGGTGATCGTTCCTTCATCGACCTGGCTGAAGGAGCGCTGCGCCGAGAACAACAGGAAGCACAGGCATGCTAGCGCTACGGAACCAGACTTTACGATCCAGAGAATAGAATTGCGTGTACGGCCCATCCGAATACCCTCCCTGCACTGCGACGGTCTCTTGGTTTCTGATCGAACTTCTTTTTCTTTCCATCTGGTCGCCCTTTGAAGAGACTTGAAAACAGGGAGCCGGATGGTGAGATCGACTGCACAAACCCGTCTCCGATTCGAAAACAACCGGCATGGAAACGGTTACACTGGAAGCGAAAAACACACTATTACAATCCCGGAATGGTTGTCAACCGAAAGTTTGAGGTCATTCACCACCCGGCGGTGGGGATGTGCGGCAAAGACCCAGCCAAGACACCCCCGGGCGGATCGCATTCCCCAGGAATAGGGGTCCGTGGCTGACCGCAGGCAATTGATTGTGCACTGGTGCTATTCTGCGGGAATCGCACCGGTTTCCCACTTTCTCTCAGGCGCTAGAACTGGTCTCATATGTAGGTTGGGGGCTTCGATTACCACACTGAGCCCCGCTTCGGCGGCGGGTCTCATCCGTGGCGTGATGGAGTTTTTTGGTTTATGAGACCAGTTCTAATGTCGGGACGTAACAACGAAAAACACTTCATCTCCCGGCGAGGATTGCTCAAAAGCATGGGGCTGGCGCCGCTGCTCCTCCGCCCGGCACCCTTCCAGGGAGCTTCTCTTTTGTTCGGAGCAGCCAGTCGTCCTGGCAAGTCAGATTCCGATTTCGAATTCGCCGACACTCGTCTCACTCCGCACTACCCCACGCCATCGCCCCTGGCTGACATCCTTCGTCTTGTCCCTCCCGGCTTTGATAACTACCCCACCGAGAAGTACGCCTTTGAGGTTGAGTCGCAACTGAAGGAGTGGGGCAGCGTCCTGAAGGCGTCGCCTCGCGACCTTGCTCGTCTGGCAAAGTCGCTGCACCCTTCCATCCGGGCTTGCTCACTGGTTCCGTCGAAGGAGTTGCCAATCCGCTCCGGGTACGGGATTGAAGTCATCAAGCGCCACTTTGACGCTGGTGAATTCACCGGGCGAGAGCGTTTTCTCGATGCAATTCTGACGTGGCTCGGGCCGGTCTCGGCCGTTGAAACAGCGGAATTCGAAATCTATGGAATTGAAACAATGGGCAACTCGCCGCTCACCGTTCATTGCGATATTCGCTACGACCTCGTTGCCAGCCATTACGACGGCCGCCGCGAAGAGCGCGTTGGTTCGTGGAGCACGGACTGGTCCCGCCAGGAATCGGGAGCATGGCAGGCGACGCGCTGGCAAGCTGGCGAGGAAACTCTCAGTGTCGCGCACCAGAGGATATTCGTAGATGTCACTGCTCAGGCGATGGGGAATACCCCTTCATACAAGAACCAACTCCTTCGCGGCGTCGACTATTGGCGCACGGTCCTCGACAGCGCCTGTGCCATCGACCTTTACAACAACACCGGAGTTGCAGCGGGCGATTTCGACAACGACGGATTC
>PMSS01000135.1 GCA_003167515.1 Acidobacterium sp.
AGTAAAACGGAAAATGCTCTAAGTCGGCAGTTAACGAGAAGACGGACCTGCGTTTTTGTGCGGGGCTCCTTCCGTGCCGCATCCAGCCAAAATGCACATCCTGTCTCAATTTGCCCGCGACATCCTCGTAGCTCCACGAAAATCTCGTCGTGGCGCACGATTTTCGCAAGATCTTACGCTTGATCCCACGGGCGTATATTTAACTTCGCGATGGCGACGAATCCAGCATCCACCGGCCAATCGAATCAGAGGAACATTCCTGCAGCGCTCATCGACGAGGCCCGCGGGCACGTCTACGAAGCCGCCCTGCGCACGCCGCTCGTGCGTCTCAACTACGACGGTCCTGCCGACATTTATCTCAAGTTAGAGTGCCTGCAACCCATCGGCTCATTCAAAATTCGCGGAGCCTGGAACGCGGTTCGGCTTCTCCCCGAAGAGCAGCGCCGCCGGGGCGTATGGACCGTCAGTGCGGGCAACGCCGCCCAGGGCGTAGCCCTTGCGGCTCGCAGAGCTGGCGTGCCCTGCAAAATCCTCATGATTGATGCGGCCCCGCAGGCCAAGTTCGATGCCGTGCGTCGTTTGGGCGGAGAGGTTGTCAAAGCTTCTTACGACCAGTGCTGGCAGGCACTGGCCGACCGCGCGCATCCCGCCATGACCGGCGCGTTCATCCATCCCTTCGAGGACGATGCCTTCATCGCCGGCAATGCTTCGGCCGGGCTCGAAATTATCGAAGACCTGCCCGACGTGGATTGCGTCGTGGCTGGCTTCGGCGGCGGCGGCTTGTCGTGCGGCATTGCGGCCGCCCTCAAAGCTCGCGAACACAAAGCCAGGGTCTTCGCGGCCGAGCCGGAGACCGCAGCTCCGCTGGCTCTGTCGCTGGCCGCGGGCTCGCCACAAAAGTTCCCCAACTGGCAGGCCAGCTTCGTCGACGGCTGCGGCGGCAAATCCGTCTTTCCCCGGATGTGGGACCTTGCCCATCATCTGCTCGCCGGATCCATCGTTTCCACGTTAGAGGAAACGCGCAAAGCTATGCGCATCGTGGCGGAGCGCAATCGCGTCATCGCCGAAGGCGCCGGCGCCTGTGCCGTAGCCGCCGGTCTCAGCGGCAAATGCGGCTCTGGCAAGGTCGTTTGTGTAGTCAGCGGCGGCAATATCGATCTGGCAAAGTTTTCAGAACTGGTGACACAAGACTGATCGTTGATCGCCGACCGCCGGCTATTGCTTCACCGGAAGGTCCTGCCGGAGAAAGTCATACTGCGGCCAGAATTCGTTCAGCTCGTAATAATTCCGGCCCACCGTCCAGCCCATCGCGCCGATATTGACCCACTGGCCCAACCGCGCCATGGTGCGGTGGTTCCGCTTCACCAAAAAACGATAGGCGTAGCAGTTCGCCACTACCGTGCTGGCCTCAAAAGCGCCCAGTCCTGGCATGTTGCGCGCCAGAGCCTGCGGCAACTCGACCTCGCGAAAATTGGCTGGGTCCGACATGGACTTCACCGTGCTCTTGTAGTCCAGAAAGCGCAGCACCGCTCCCGCGCCCAGCAGGCTCCAATCCTCGATCGCCAGCCTCGGCTTCATCACCGTTCGCGGGACCCGAACCGGCATGATCGCGCCTGAAGCCGATCCGCTCAGGCTCGACGACCCGCCCAGGACCGGTTCCGGCGTATGGAGCGCCGGTTCCGGTGCGTTCACCAGCGCAATCTCCTGACCCACGCAGATTGTGGCAGACCAAGCGACGAGAAACAGCTGCGATTGGCACAGAAGTTTCATACCTCCTGTGCATCGGACCGATCAGGCGCGTTGATGAAGCGGTTCTATTCTCGGGCACACACAGACCAAAACGGGATCCCCTTGGCGTTCGCCAGGGTCCCGCAGGCAAAAATCCGTGCGTGTCGACCTAATGCCACGCCCAAAGCTCGTACCACGCTCGGCGCTCCGTCCCCGGCGGCAACAGCAATCCCCTCGCGGAGAATGAAAGCAGCAGGACTCGGAGGCGTGACCTTGGCCGGCCCACTCACGAAATCTCAATCTGGTTGGTTTCCGGTCCAGTCAGCGCGCCGATCATCAGCAGCAGGCCGCCCAGAGCGAAGATTGCGACTTCGGTGTACTCATAGGGCATTCCCAGTCGTTTGAGCCCCAGCATGTAGAACGAGGAAAATGCCGGGATGATCGTCGCGAGGCTGTAGCCGAGTCCGTAGCCGGAAGCCCGCACACCTGTACTGAAGCGCTCGTTGATGTACGCCGTGATGATCGCCCACACGGGCGTTGCGCAAAGGTTGATGAGCGTGACCAGCACGACCAGCTCAACTGTATTTCTGTATCCGGTCCGCACAAGAATGTAATAGAGGAGCGGTCCCACGGTGCATCCGGCCAGGCCGAGCAGCCAGAGAACCGTCCTGCGGCCGATTTTCTGTCCCAGCATTCCGAATGGGACAAACGCAAAGATCATCAGGAAATTCTCGATCAACTGCGCGTTGGTGACGGTCATGCTGTTCACGTGCCGGACCGTGAGCAGCACGCCCGGCAGAATCGAGGTGACCGCATTGAGCGTGAACCACGCACCGCTCATCACCAGGAAAACCTGGGCGAGAATGCGCGGATTGTCGCCGCGGCACAGCTCGCCGAGCGGCGATTTGGCTTTTTCCNNGGTTTTCCGATTTAGCCCAGACTTTGCTTTCCGGCACGCGGAGCAGGCAATAGAGGAACACCCCGCACCCAAAGATGCCACCGAGGAAAAAGGGAATCCGCCAACCCCAGGTGACATAGGCGGAATGCGCCGAGCCCGCCGGAACCAGGCGCAGCAGGCCAATGGTGATGAGCGACATCAGCGCCATCGAAACCGGGAATCCCGTATGGATGAACGCCCCCCAGACGCCGCGTTTTCCCTTCGGGGCGTACTCCATAGCCAGTGGATTGGCGCCGGTGTATTCGCCCCCGAGGAAAACGCCATCGACGAATCGAAGGAAGATGAGGAGAGAGACACTGGCAAGTCCCCAGGTCTCATAGCCGGGCAACAGGCCTATCAGAAACGTGACCAGCGCAAAGCCCGCCATCGAAATAAGCGTGACCTTGCGCCGCCCCAGCTTGTCGCTGTAGTGGCCGAAGAGGGCAGCACCCACGGGACGGCCGACCAGCGAGAGAGCGAAGACAATATAGAACTGTGTTGACTGCAGGGCCGGGCTAAGCGCGGGCGGCTGGAAATAAGCCATAGCCGGCCCCAGGGCCACGACCGGCAGATACGCGTCGAACATATCGACAAAAAAGCCGATGAAGGCGGCCCACAGCGCGCGTCGCCCTGCCTGCCGATCCGCAACGGAGGACTCGATGCCGGACTCAAGGATTGGGTTCAGAGCAAATGCGGGATCGGCCATCGGCAACCTCCGTCAGACCCTGTCCCGGTCGGCGGACGGGGCTGGAAACCCTGATCCTGCTTCATGCGAGCGAACGCCGCCTCTGCGCTAACTGCTGTACGGATCACAAGAGGGGCAACGCGCAGCACATTGGAAGGCATTATAGGGTGCGCCGCGGGATGGCCGCGGGAAAGTCGAAACGAATTGCACTGAAGCCGGGTCAACGCGATTCGGAGATTCGGGTGCTCGCCGAATTGAACTAAACTGGGCTTGTTATGGCTACTCTTGAACAACCCACCGTCATCCTGCCCCGTGCGCCGCAAGGCGCGTTCCGCAACGAGCCGTTTACCGACTTCTCGCAGCACCACAACGCGCATGCCATGAAGGAAGCGCTCACCCGGGTCGGCGACCAGCTGGGCCACGAGTATCCGCTGATCATCGGCGGTGAGCGGGTGCGGACCAGCGCCAAAATTGAGTCGCGGAATCCGGCGCGGCCGGCGCAGATTGTCGGGATTCATCAGAAGGCCGGGGCGGAGCATGCCGACCAGGCGGTGCGGGCTGCGCTCAAGGCTTTCGAGACATGGCGGGGTTTCTCGGCGGACGAGCGCGCCTCGTTGCTGCTGCACGCGGCGGAACTGATCCGCGAGCGGAAGTTCGATTTCTGCGCGTGGCTGACGTATGAGGTCGGCAAGAACTGGGCTGAGGCCGACGCCGATGTAGGTGAGACGATCGACTTCCTGGAGTTCTACGCGCGCGAAGCCCTGCGTCTCGCCGGCGCGACCACCCCGATTCAGTATCCGGGCGAGCGGAACGAGCTGCTCTATATTCCGCTGGGCGTGGGCGCGGTGATTTCGCCGTGGAACTTTCCGTTCGCCATCATGGCCGGCATGACTGCGGCGGCGATCGTGACCGGCAACACGGTGGTGATGAAGCCGTCGAGCGATTCGCCCACCATCGCCGCGCGGTTTATGGAGGTGCTCGAAGAAGCCGGATTGCCGCCGGGCGTGGTGAACTTCTGCCCAGGCTCGGGCGCTTCGTTTGGCAACGCTGTCCTGGCGCACCCGAAAACGCGCTTCATCGCGTTCACCGGGTCAAAGGAAGTGGGGCTCGACATCAACGAGCGCGCCGCGAAGACGCAGGCGGGGCAGATCTGGATCAAGCGGACGATTCTGGAGATGGGCGGTAAGGACTCGATCATCGTGAGCACGGACGCGGATTTCGACGCGGCGGTGGCGGGGGTGGTGGCGTCCGCCTTCGGGTTCAGCGGACAGAAATGCTCGGCGTGCTCACGGGCAATTGTCGAAGAGCCGATCTACGACACCTTTGTCGAGCGGCTGCGGGAAAGCGTCGAGAAGCTGACCGTCGGCGATCCCGCCGAAAACAGCAATTTAGGTCCAGTGGTGAGCGAAGGCGCGATGAAGACGATTCTCGATTACATCGAGATCGGCAAGAAAGAAGGCCGGCTGCTCACCGGCGGCAAAGCGGTCGAGACGCCGGAGAAGGGCTACTACATTGAGCCCACCGTGATCGTCGACGTCGCGCCGAACGCACGCATCGCGCAGGAAGAGATCTTCGGTCCCGTGCTGGCGGTGATTCGGGCGCGGGATTTCGACCACGCGCTTGAGATCGCGAACAACACGGAATTCGGCCTGACCGGCGCGGTGTATTCGACGGACCGTGCGAAGCTGGATCACGCGCGGCGCGAATACCACGTCGGCAATCTGTACTTCAACCGCAAGTGCACCGGAGCGATGGTTGGCGCCCATCCCTTCGGCGGATTTAATATGTCCGGAACCGACTCAAAAGCCGGCGGTCCCGATTACCTCTACCTGTTCACGCAGGCAAAGTCAGTGGCCGAGAAGCTGTAAAGGCGGCCTGTAGCCCGTAGGCGGTAGCCGGTAGCCGGCGAAACCGCAATGCGTGACTCGTCAGATCCGCGCTGTGCAGACCAGGCATAAGCTACAGGCTACCGGCCACAGGCTACCGGCTGTGAAGATGGAGGCGCCGCCGCACACACTGCAGGCGACCGCGCCTCCGATGCCCCAAAAATCGGCGGCAGTGAACCGTCAGGGAAGCGGACTGTCCTACAGACCCTGCATGATCTGGTCGCCGACTACCTGTGCGGCCTCGGCCAGCATCCGATGGTGAATGGTGAACAGAGCAAGCTCCAAACGGTCGGAGACCCCGGTTTTGTCGTAAATGCTGCGCAGATAATTCTTGATGACCTGCTCCGTGGTGCTGAGCCGGACAGCAATCTCCTTGTTCTTGCAGCCCTGCACGATCAGAGCCACGATTTTCAGTTCCTTCGGGGTAAGCCGGTCCCGCACGCGGGTTCCGACGGAGTCCTCTTCTGTGGCTGGAGCGTCCATGCCGTTGGCGCGAACGTTGCGTTCTCCCTGACCGACATGACGAACACATTCGATCAGAGAAGGACCGGTAACGTTACGATGGGCGGCTCCGTTGACCCCGGCAGTGAACCAGGGCTGGACGGATTCGCCGTTTTCGGCAATGACGATGCTACGGCTGCCGGCCGCGAGTACTCTTGGGATGAGCGTCTGTGGGTCGAGTTTAAGGGCAGACGCAAACACAAGGATTGCGCCACGGAAGGTGTCAAGGGCTGGATAGAGGCGATCGGCCTCTGCGCACTGTGCAATGATGCGGAAGTCATCTTCCATAGCCAGAATTTTGGCAGTCCCGGCTCTGTAGATGGCCTGATTGTCAGCGAGTACGAGCTTGTTCATTTGTCCGCGTCCTCAATTGGTGCGTCGCCGGGTGACCCCGAAGACAATGTGGTTTCAAGCGCGCCAACGTTGGAGCAACGCGCTCAAGAGGTCACCGGGCCGGCGAAAAACAAATCCATCCGCGTGTTTCTTGTTGAACACCTGGATGGCGCCGGATGAACAATGGAACTTTCCGAATGTGGGGCGCGGAAAGTTGTCGTCGGTGGCCTGTGGGTCCCTGCCATCATTCAGCGACAAAAGTAACTCGAAATGGGACAAAGGTCCTGTGACGTACGTCACGTGGTCTGAAACTCTTTTGGAACCAAGGAGAAACCTTGGTGCTGGTGACGGTACGGAATGGGGCCTGTGGATCATTTCGGGACACGAGGGGGCCATTTCGGGTCGAGGATCGGACATTCGCAGGAACCCCGGCGCGCCTGTAACTTAATAGGAGAACTGACAGAAAAGGAGTACCAGGATGGCCAGGCCAATCATCCTCGCCGTGGACGACGACGCCAGCGTGCTGGAAGCCGTAGTGCAGGACCTGCGCCGCAAATACGGACAGAACTACCGGATTCTGCGCGCGGGATCCGGCCAGGCGGCGCTCGACACCTGCGCGCAACTGAAAGAGCGCGGCGATGCGGTGGCGCTGATCGTCTCCGACCAGCGCATGCCGGGCATGGCGGGCGTGGAGCTGCTGGAGCGGGCGCAGAAGGTCTATCCGGAGGCGCGTCGCGTGCTGCTGACTGCGTATGCGGACACCGAGGCCGCCATCCGGGCGATCAATACCGCGCGCATCCACTACTACCTCACCAAGCCGTGGGACCCGCCCGAAGAGCGGTTGTATCCGGTGCTCGACGATCTGCTCGAGGACTGGAACCAGGGCTACAAGGCGCCATTCGAGGGCATCCGCGTGGTGGGGCCACGCTATTCGCTGCGCGACTATCAGGTGCGGAATTTTCTCTCGCGCAATCAGGTGCCGTATGTGTGGCTCGATCCGGAGCACGACGACCAGGCCGTCGAGCTGCTGGGCAAGTTTGGCATCGATGACAGCAAGCTGCCGGTAGTGTTGTTCCCGGATGGGACCGCGCTGGTGCAGCCGGGCGACGGAGAGCTGGCGGAACGAGTTGGCCTGCGCACTCAGGCGAAAAAGGACTTCTACGACCTGGTGGTGGCGGGCGCAGGCCTGGCAGGCCTGGCCGCGGCGGTCTATGGCGCATCGGAGGGATTGAAAACTCTGGTGCTGGAGCCGGAAGCTCCAGGAGGGCAGGCGGGCAGCAGTTCGCGGATCGAGAACTACCTGGGGTTCCCGCGCGGGGTGAGCGGCGAGCGGCTGGCGCGCGACGCATTCGATCAGGCGCGGAAATTCGGCGCAGAGTTCATCACCCAGCGAGCGACAAGCATCGAGGGCGAAGGGCAGTACCGGCAGGTGCGGATGGCGAATGGAGCCGAGATTTCGTGCAGGGTGAGCCTGATCGCAGTGGGCGTGTGCTATCGCAAAATCGAAGCGCCGGGGATCGGACGGCTGACCGGGATGGGCGTCTACTATGGCGCATCGCTGGCCGAGGCCCAGTCCTGTCGCGACGAGATCGTTTTCATCGTAGGCGGGGCCAATTCGGCGGGCCAGGCCGCCATGCACTTCTCGCGGGTAGCAAAACAGGTGACGATGCTGGTGCGCGGCGACTCGCTCGAGAGGAGCATGTCGAAATATCTCATCGATCAGATCGCTGGAACATCGAATATAACGGTGGAGACCGGGAGCGAGATCGTGGAAGCCATAGGCGAACAGCATCTGGAAAGCCTGAAAATACGGACGCCGAAGGGCGAAGAGGTAAGGCCGGCTTCGTCGGTGTTCCTGTTTATCGGAGCCGCTCCGCAGACTGACTGGCTGCCGAAAATGGTGATGCGCGACCCGAATGGGTTTGTATTGTCGGGGCGCGATCTGCGCGTCGAAGGGCAGTTGCCGCGCACGTGGAAAGA
This sequence comes from Acidobacterium sp., assembly GCA_003167515.1. Taxonomy (GTDB): domain Bacteria; phylum Acidobacteriota; class Terriglobia; order Terriglobales; family Acidobacteriaceae; genus Palsa-343. The sequence continues at coordinate 8,051 of PMSS01000135.1, forward strand.
GGATCGGGAGCCGTATTTGCTGGAGACCTCGATGCCTGGGGTTTTTGTCGCCGGCGATGTACGGCACGGGTCGGTGAAGCGAGCGGCTACGGCGGTGGGTGAAGGTTCGATGGCGGTGCAGCTGATGCACCAATATTTGGCGCAGTTCTAAAGGTCAGGGGCAGATGGAAGGCACGACGACAGAAGCACAGGTTAGAACAGTCTCGCAGCAGGAGCTGTCGCAGCTCATCCGCCGAATACCCGTTCTGAGCAAGCTGAAGGAAGAAGACCTGGGCTGCCTGGGTACTGTGGAGCTGCTTGAAGCGCCGCAGGGAACGGTTTTGTTCGAGCAGGGCTCCTGCATTCAGGGATTCTTTATGGTCCTCGAAGGCGAAGTACGGCTTACCCGCGTGGAGATCAATGGTGCTGAAACTCCGCTTGGAATTTACCAGGACGGTGACACGCTTGGCGAAGCGCCCCTGCTGCTGGGAGTGAGGAAAACCGGCGTGCAGGGCCTAGCCACACGGCCGGTGCGGATGCTGCGCGTGAGCGAAGAAGGCTTCTGGCGGCTGATGGCGACCTGTCCAACCGTGCGGCAGGGGGTCCTGGCTACGACCGCGCAAAGAGTGCATGCTTTCCAGGCGACAACCCTGCATCGCGAAAAGCTGATCTCGCTGGGTACGCTGGCCGCCGGGCTGATGCACGAGCTGAATAATCCTGGGTCCGCCGCGAAGCGCTCGGCTGCACAGCTGAGAGAGAACCTGACCCGTCTGCAGGATCTCAGCATACGGTTCTGTCGCACGCCGTTGACGCAGGAGCAGTCGTCGTGCCTGCTGGACATGCAGAAGGAGGTGCTGGCACTGGAGAAGCCGAAGCCGGTCAGCAGCCTGGAGGAAGCCGACGCTGAAGAGGAGTTAGGCGCGTGGCTGGAAAGCATCGGGGTGAACGGCGCGTGGAAGCTGGCGCCGACACTGGTGGCGGCGGGATGGCGGCGCAGCGACATTGTCTGCGCGCAGGAAGCCTTTCCCGGTGACACGCTGCAGTCGGCGCTCAGTTGGCTCGAAGCGCTGATCTCGTCGATGCAGCAACTCACCACCATCGAAGAGAGCATCAGCCGCGTGACCGAGCTGGTGATCGCTGTGAAGAAATACGCTTACGAGGACAAGAGCGGCGAGCACCTGGTCGACGTCCACGAAAGCATCCATAGCACGCTGACAATTCTGGGGCACAAATTCCGGTACAAACAACTAACCGTGGAGAAGGAATTTGCCGCGGAACTGCCGAAGCTGAAGACGCGCGGTACCGGGCTCAGCCAGGTTTGGACGAACCTGCTCGACAATGCGACCGACGCCGCGCCGGAAGGATCGACGGTCCGGATCAGGACGTGGGTGGAAGACGGTCTGGTTTGTGTGGGGATTGCCGATCAGGGCGCGGGCATTGCTCCAGAGATTCGAGACCAGATTTTTGAGCCGTTTTACACCACCAAGCCCGCCGGCGTCGGAACCGGACTGGGGCTGGACATTGCGAGGCGCATCGTGACCTCACAATACAAGGGAACGATCGCGTTCACTTCGGAGCCTGGCCGGACGGAATTCGTGGTGAAGCTGCCGGTGGATAACGGCAGGGAGCAGGGATAGGGGAAGATTGGGTTCCCGTCTCTGAAGAGTTTCTTTGCGAACGCCTCATTGACGACGGCCAGCAGCTCGCTCCGGCTTGGCCACTTCCGCTGGCTGCGTTAGCATACGGGAGCGTAGTTTCCGCAATACTCAGTCGATTTCAGCATCATCCCGTGGCGCCTGGAGGCCCGATGATTCGTGTACGCTTTCGCCTCGCTTTAGTGACGATGGCACTGCTCTTCTCTGTTCCTGCCTTCGCTCAATCTGCTCCAACCCAGCCGCCGTTGCTGCTGAGGAACCCGTCGCTCTCCCAGGACCACATTGCCTTGCTCTACGCCGACGACGTCTGGACGGTCAGCCGGCAGGGCGGCGAAGCGCAGCGGCTCACTTCCGATGGCCGAGTCGAGGCTGGCCCTTTCTATTCCCCCGACGGAACCGAGATCGCCTACTCCGCGCATCTGCAGGGCAACACCGATGTCTACGTGATTCCCGCTGCGGGTGGCATACCGCACCGCATCACGTGGCACCCGGGGGGCAGTTTGGTGGTGGGCTGGTCGCCGGATGGCAAAGATGTCCTCATTGCCAGCGGCGCGCTCAGCTACCGGCATTTCCTCAAGCTCTACCTGGTGCACGCCGATGGCTCCGGTATGCCCGAACCGCTGCCGCTGCCCTCCGGGGCCGAAGGTTCGTACTCCCCCGATGGAAGGTCGATCGCCTATCAGCCCATCACCAAGTGGGAGCCCGCATGGAAGCAGTACGTGGGCGGCCAGACTACGCCAATCTGGATCGTGAATCTCAAAACGCTCGATCTGGTCAAAGTGCCGCGCAACAATTCCAACGACTCGAACCCGGTCTGGGTGGGTCACTCCGTCTATTTCCTCAGTGATCGCGATGGTCACGTCTCTCTCTATTCCTACGACGTCGAATCGAAGCAGATCAGCCCCGTCGTCCACAACACCGGTTATGACCTGAAGACGTTCCAGGCGGGTCCTGGCGGACTGGTCTACGAGCAATTCGGATCGATTCACCTTGTAGACACCACCAGCAACGCAGACAAGACCGTCTCCATCCAGATACATGGAGAGCTGGCGTCATTGGCCCCGCATCTCGCGCCGGTCCGTCCGGAGTCCATTCAAAATGCTGCGCTCTCGCCCACCGGCGCACGGGCCGTCTTCGAGGCCAATGGCGAAATCTTCACGGTACCGGGGGAAAAGGGCGATACGCGCAACCTGACCAACACCGCGGCCGTTGCCGAGCGAGACCCGTCGTGGAGCCCCGATGGCAAGACGGTCGCTTACTTCTCTGACGCCTCGGGCGAATACCAGCTCTACCTGCGCGACCAGACCGGGTTCAAGGCCCCGACGGTCATCGATCTGGGTCCGAACCCCAGCTACTTCTACAGCCCTACCTGGTCTCCAGACTCCAAACACATTGCCTATGCCGACAAACACCTGCGCCTGTGGGTCGTCGATGTCCCCTCCGGCAAACCAGTGCTTATCGATAAGGGAATCTATGGAAGCTTCGGCGTCAGCTTCGGAGAAGTCTGGTCCCCGGATTCGAAGTGGATCGCCTACAGCCGCGATCTCGACAACCAATTACACGCCATCTTTCTCTATTCCGTGGAGACCCACAAATTCACTCAGGTCACGGACGGCATGAGCGACACCGCCAGCCCCGCCTTCGACCCGAACGGTAAATACCTCTACTTCATTGCCTCCACCGACGACGGGCCGTCCAGTGCCGGCATCGATCTTTCATCGCTGGACCGCGCCCAAAGCAGTGCGCCCTACGTTGTAGTTCTCGCCAAAGACGGCGCGTCCCCCATTCCTCCGGAGAGCGACGACGAAAAAATAAAAGAAGAAAAGCCGGACGAGCCAGGCAAGCCTGCCGACGCGCAGAAGAAGGATGACAAGTCTTCCGCGGACAAAACCACTAATAAAGATCAGACCGCGGCAAAAGACGATAAGGATAAGGATAAGGATAAGCCGGTTAAAGTCACGGTCGATCTCGACGGTATCGGCAATCGCATCCTGTCGTTGCCCATTCCGCCGCGTAACTACGGCTTTATTGCGACCGGCAAAGCGGGCGTCGTCTATCTCGGCGAAGGGTCGCCGTTTGGCCGGGCGTCTTCTCAGGAGGAGGCCGGCTCCAATATTCACGCCATCTGGCGATTCACGCTGGAGAAGCGCAAGCCTGAAGTGGTCCTCAACGATCTGGATAACTTCCAGGTTTCCTTCGACGGATCTAAGGTGCTCTATCAACGCCACGACAGCTGGACCATCGCTCCTGCCGACGATCTGAAGCCCGGCAACGACAACCCAGGCAAGCCGCTCAACCTGAGCGGTATGGAAACGACGATCGATCCGCGCGCACGCTGGCGGCAGATCTATTTCGAAACGTGGCGGATCGAACGCGACTTTCTCTACGACCCCAACACCCACGGGCTCAGCATTCCCAAAATCGAGGCCAAATACGAGCCCTACCTCGATGGCCTCGCCTCGCGCTCTGAATTCACCTATCTCTCTACCGAGATGCTTGGTGAGATCAACATAGGCCATATGTTTGTAGGAGGTCCGCGCTCGCACGACACCGCGCCAAAAACCGGCCTGCTCGGCGCGGACTACAAAATCGAAAACGGGCGTTACCGCATTGTGAAAATCCTCGGCGGCCAAAACTGGACTCCGGGGTTGCAGTCACCGCTCACCCTACCCGGCGTCTATGTCAAAGAAGGCGAGTACCTGCTGGCCGTGAATGGCCGGGAATTGCATGCCACGGACAATCTCTATCAGTTCTTCGAAGCCACAGCCGGCAAGCAGACCGTTCTGCACGTCGGACCCAACCCCGACGGCAAGGATGCACGGGACGTCACCGTGATTCCGATCGCCGATGAGGACGGGCTCCGCAATATCGATTGGGTCGAATCGAACCGGCGTAAGGTGAACGAGCTCTCCGCTGGGAAGGTGGCCTACGTCTACATGCCCAACACAGGCGGAGGGGGATACAACAGCTTCAACCGCTACTTCTATTCTCAGCTCGACAAGCAGGCGCTTGTCCTCGACGAGCGCTGGAATGAGGGCGGCTTCATCGCCGATTACATTGTTGACGTACTCAAGCGGTTCCCGCTCTCCGGTGCGGTTGAACGCGACGGCAAGCCGATCCACGACCCTGTGGGCGCGATCTTCGGACCCAAGGTGATGCTAATTAACCAGAATTCCGGGTCCGGCGGCGATGCCATGCCGTGGTACTTCCATAAAGCCGAGATCGGCAAGCTTATCGGCACGCGCACCTGGGGTGGATTGGTCGGCATCGGTGGCTACCCAACCTTACTCGATGGCGGCTACGTCATGGCGCCGCGCTACGCGATCTATGGGCTCCATGGCGAATGGGAAGTGGAGAACCACGGCATTCCACCCGACATAGCTGTCGAAGAGCTTCCCAAAGATGTGGCGGCGGGTCATGATCGTCAGCTGGAAACCGGGGTGCAGGAAGTGCTGGACGAGCTGAAGGCGCATCCGATCCCGGATATTCCCATACCGCCCTATCCGAACTATCACAAGAACGATGGGCTGGGCAAAAACTAAGCCCAAAGAATTGCGGCCAGAAAAACGCCGGCACCAAGCATCAGGCGTGGCAGGATTTTCTGGCCGCGAGCTTCTGACTATTCCGAACGCAGCGCTTCCACCGCGTTCACGCGAGCCGCGCGCGCGGCGGGCACGGCTGACGCGATCACCGCTGCGGCCAGAATCACAAAGGCCGACACGACGAAAGACAACAGGCCGGGCAGATGGACTTCCGCCACGTACCGCCCGATGCCGCGTGCGAAGGCGGTGACGAAGATCGCGCCCGCACCCACGCCGATGCCGGCGATGGTGAGGCCCTGCAACAGCACATCGTTCATAATGTTGCGTGGTTGCGCTCCGAGCGCCATGCGGATGCCGAACTCGCGCGTCCGTCCGCTGACCGAGAATGCCAGCACGCCCGCCACACCGACCACCGAAATGAGGAGTGCCACGGCCGCGAATCCGCCGAAGACGACAGCGTTGAGCTTGTCGGGGGTGAGGACCTCGGCGCGAATGTCCTGCAGCGTGCTCGCACGCTCTACGGGCTGTTCCGCCGAAATTTCGTGAATGGTGCGCGTGATGGCCGGAGCCAGCGCGTATGGATCCTGCCCTGCGCGCACGAAGAGCCGTCCCTGCCATCCCTCCTGATCGGTGGGCTGATAAACCATCATGGCGGGCGAGGGAATGATGTTCTCGTCGTCCACATCGGGGACCACGCCGACGATGCGGCGCGGCTCTAGGCTGATGCCGATGAACTTCATCACTGGATCGGTCCAGCGCAACTCGCGGTTCAGAACGTTCTGGCCGGGAAAGAGCGTGTTCGCGAAACTCTGGCTGACGATCACCACGCGGTCAGCGCCGTTCTTGTCGGTGTCGCGAAAATCGCGGCCCTCGAGAAGCGGGAGGCCCAGCGTTTCAAAGTAGCCAGGCGATACCGAGCGGAACTTTGCGCGCCAGTCGTCGATGCCGTTCTGTCGCGCCGCACCCGTTGCCGCAAAGGTAAAGCTGATATCGAGCTGTTGATCGTCGCGCCACGGCACGCTGAACCCTGTCGACGCGTGGGCTACGCCGGGCAGCGCGCTTACCCGCCGCTGCACCTCATGGTAAAAGTACTGAACCTGCTCGGGCGTTTTCCCATATGACATCACCGGCAGATTCACAGCCAGCACCCGCGAAGTGTCGAACGGCGGCCGCGTCTGCTCCAGCGTGTACAGCGTTCGCATCAGCACAGCTGCTCCGGTCAACAACAGGAACGATGCGGTGATCTGCATGATGGCGAAGATGCGTAGCCGGTGGTTGCTGCTCCCCGTCATCCGGGTTCCGCCGCTGGTGAGCCCCGCGGCCAGCGGCGCATTCCCCGAGGGCAGCCGTGGAATGAGCGCGAGGAATACGGCCGCGGTGAGCGCGAGGGCAATGCCAAACCACACCAGGCTGAAGTCGAGCGTCAGGCCATCGGCGCGCACCGAGAAGCGTGCCGCGTAGCGTCCCAGCACGGCGACCATCGGCCACGCGAGCAGCAGCGCGGCGATCACGCCGCTGCCGCACAGCACGAGGCTCTCGGCAAGCAGCGAACGCCGCAACGCCGCTGTGTTGGCGCCCAGCGCCGAGCGCACGGCGAGCTCCGATTCACGGCGAACCGTGCGCGCCAGAACCAGATTGGCCACATTTGAGCACGCGATCACAAACAGCAGCCCCGCGGCCGCAAACAGCACCCACAAAATTGTATTGGCGCGGGAATTGATCTGGTCGTGCATGCGCGTCACACCGATCTGGAAGTGGTCGGCGGGTTTGTAAACCTCAGGATGCGCGGCCACGATCGCCGCGTAGCGGGCGCGCAGCTCGGCGCGCCCGGCCTCGAGGGTCGCTCCCGGCGCGAGGCGTGCGAAGACCTCCGTCATGCGGTGCTCACGTCCAGTGACCATGGTCGCTGACAAATGGTGGGGACTGGTCACGACGTTGGCGATGATCTCAGTTGCGACCGGATAGGGCACCGAGGGTTCCAGAACCCCGACGATGGTCGCCATCCGCGCTCCGCTGTAGCTTTCGAGGCGCACCATCTTTCCCAGCACACTAGGATCGGAGTGCAGCGACCCGCTCCAGAATCGATAGGTGAGCACGATCGCGCCTGCTGCATTGGGCCCATCATCCGCGGGCGTCAGCAGGCGTCCCAGCACCGGCCGCAGCCCCATGACCTCGAAGTAATGGCCGTCGACCACGCCGGCGGGAATCTCGCGCGGAGTGCCGAGACCGACGATGGTGAAGTCGATCGCCGAAAATGTGCCGAGGTCAGTGATCGTCTTCAGCCCCTTGCCCAGGTCGTCAATCTCAGGGATGGAGAAGGTCGCGTTCTGCATGCCGATGCCGGGCGCGCTCTGCCGCACGTAGAGGAGGCGATCTTCGTCGCGGTTGGCCAGCGGGCGAAGCAGCACGGCGCGAACCACACTGAAGATGGCAGCGTTGGCGCCGATGCCCAGAGCCAGCGTGATGGCGACGGTGAACCACAACGCGCGAACCCGCCACAGCGAGCGGACGGCGATTTTCAGATCACGAATGAATGACATTGCGCTCCTCCACCGGTTAGGTTTGGGTTCCTGGTTTTGGTCCTGATTCTAGCCTGGCTCTTCGGTCGTCTGGTTCTACTCGCCGCTGGGGCGGCTTGACAATATACGTTGATATCAACATAGTGGAGTAGATGTCAAGTGCCGGCCTCGTGCCTTTCGAAACCACGTTCCGAGTTCGCGACTGCTGCCTCTGTCTTCATGTGCAGAGGGCGGCGCGCGTCCTGGCTCGCCGTTTCGATGAGGCGCTGCGGCCCGTCGGCCTGACCAACGGCCAGTTTTCCCTCATCATGTCGCTGAATCGCCCGGAACCTGCGAGCATGGCTTCGGTCGCAGCTTTGCTGGCCATGGATCGCACCACGCTCACCGCTGCGCTGAAACCACTGGAGCGGCGCGGCCTTGTCAGGGTCGCCGCGGATCCCACTGACCGGCGTGGCCGCCGTCTGAGCCTCACCTCGAAAGGAAAAACTCTCCTAGCTCGAGCCGTACCCATCTGGGAGCAAATTCACCGCGACGTTGAGGCGCAGCTCAGAAATGCAGAGCCCCCCGGGGTCCAACCTGGGAACCTCGAACCCGATCGCCTCCGGAACAGCCTGCGCGCGCTTGCCTGATCGTCCCACTGGACGCAAGCGTTAGGCCAACCTCGTCTAACCAACTCTGCCCGATCCCACAATTATGGAATGGCCTAACCCGCTTTCCGTATTAAGCTATCCGCGTATGTCCCGCACAATCGCTTGGTCGGCCCTGGGTTATGCCCTTGCTGTACTCCTTGTGCCTTTCGCCTCTCCCGGGCAGTCGCCCACCAAAGCCGCTTCCCCCAATTCCTTCGCCGATGAGGCCCTCGTCTTTGAGCGATCTGAGACCACCTACACCATGCACGCCGACGGCACGGGCGAGCGTGAGAGCCACGTCCTGGTCCGCCTCCAGTCTCAGGGTGCGGCGCAGCAATTCGGAGTGCTCTCCTTTGCCTATGCCTCTGCCAATGAAGCTCCGCTCATTAAGCTCGTTCGCGTGCACAAACCCGAGGGCACCATCGTCGACACGCCCCCCTCCGACGCTATCGATATGCCTTCCGCTGTAACCCGTGAGGCGCCCCTGTACAGCGACCTGAAGGAGAAACACCTGCCCGTCCGCTCGCTCTCTCCGGGCGACACCCTCGAATACGATGTTCAGGTCGCCATCAACAAAGCCGAAGCCCCCGGCCAGTTCTGGGGCGTGGACCACTTCACGCCTCCTGGCACCGCTATTGCGCTCGCGGAAATCCTCAACCTCAAGGTCCCCTCTGATAAGTACGTTCAGGTCTGGAGCCCGAATCATAAGCCCACTATCTCCGACCACGACGGCGTCCGCACTTACACCTGGAACGTGCCTCAGCTCATAAGTGCTCCGAAAAGCACAGGCGACGACTCCACCAAGCCGGTTCCTCCCAAAGATATCGATGAGGATGCCGACGGCCGCAAGCTACCTTCCGTCGCCTGGACGACCTTCCACAGCTGGGCGGAGGTTGGCGACTGGTATCGCAGCCTTGCCCTGTCTCAGGCTCAGCCCACCGACGCTCTCCGCGCCCGTGCCGATGAACTGACCAAGGGCGCGAAGACCCCCGAAGACCAGGTCCGCGCCATCTACCAGTTCGTCTCGACGCGCACCCGCTATGTCGGCATCGACTTCGGCGTCGGCCGTTATCAGCCCCACTCCGCTGCCGAGGTTCTTGCCAACCAGTACGGCGACTGCAAAGACAAAGACACGCTCCTCGAAGCTCTCCTCCGCGCCAAAGGTTTCTCCACCGCACCGGCCCTCATCGGCGCCGGCATCGCTCCTGTCCCCGATGTTCCTTCTCCCGCCGTCTTCAACCACGTCATCACGACCGTCAATCTGCCCGATGGCCGCATCTGGCTTGACAGCACGCCCGCCGTCGCACCCTATCGTTTCCTGACCGCGGTCATCCGCGACGAGAAGGCACTCGTCGTCCCCGCCAATGCACCAGCGGAGCTGACGCCCACACCCGCTGCCGGTCCATTTCCTTATACCGAGCACTTCGAGGCCGTCGCCTCCCTCGACGCCGACGGCAAGCTCACCGGAAAAATCACCGCCGCTTATCGCGATGACTCTGAAATCTATGTCCGCGCCCTCGCGCTGAACATCGCTCCCGCCGAGTGGGATAAGGCATCCCAGTACATCTCCTCGGCCACCGGCTTCAGCGGCACCACCAGCAACACGCATTTCACGAACGCCGACGACTATTCCGCGCCCATCGCCATCTCTTACGACTACGCCCGCCATCCTTACGGCGACTGGGACAACCGCCGCATCGTTCCCCTCTTTCCCGCCCTCGAATTCGCCGCGCTCGACGACGATGCGAAGGAACCTCAGCAAGACATCCAGCTGGGCGCCCCTCGGACCCTCACCGCCACCTCCACGATCAGCCTGCCCAAGGGCTACCGCACCGACCTCCCCGATCCCATCCACGTCAAAACCGACTTTGCCACCTTTGACAAGACCTACCGCTTCGACGGCCAGCAGATTGTTGCCGAGCGCACCATCGTCGTCCAAAAAGAGAAGCTGCCTAAGACCGACTGGAAGCGCTACCAGGCCTTCACCAAAGACATCGGCCTCTCCGGCGAAAACTGGATTCAACTCATCCAGCCTCAGAAAATCACGTTCATTGGCGGCAAACCGGGCGCAATCCCGCCGCCCCCGCCCGCATCGACGACCCCGAGCGCCGGCAACGGAACCAAAACCATCCCCGTCACTATCCTGCCGCTTTCTCCCGCCAACATAGCCCCACCCGAAACGGCCACCCCCGACAACGCCTCCGCCGCCGACCTCATGAAGCTCGCCCAGGATCGCCTGCGCGCAGGAGACACGGGCGGCGCGAAGGAAACCCTCGACAAAGTGAAGGCGAAAAATCCGGATCAGGAATATCTGTGGGGCATGTATGGAGCCATCGCCACCATGGAACGCAATGACGAGGAGGCTAAAGCCGACTTCCGCAAAGAGCTCACCGCGCACTCAGACAATGTCTACGCCGCCGGTGCGCTCGCCGCCGCTCAGGCGAAAGCCGGTGACACCGTCGGCGCTCGCCAGACCCTCCGCCAGTTTCTCGACCAGCATCCGGACCTGCGCCTCTCCTTCTATCTCGCCTCGCTCCAGACCAACGCGCACGACTACAGCGCCGCCCTCAAAACTCTTCAGGCCGCCGCCGAGCAGAATCCCGATGATCGCCACGTCCAGATTCAGATCGGCAATACCCTCCTGCTCCTCGATCGCAAAGAAGAAGCGGCCGCCGTCGCCAAAGGTGTCCTCGATGGCGCCGACGATCCGGAGATCCTGAACAACGCCGCCTACGCGCTCAGCGAAACCGGCATCGATCTCCCCCTCGCCGAAGACTCCTCGCGTAAAAGCATCGCCCATCTCGAGGAAAAAAGCGCCACCATGGCCGCTGCGGAAGCCAACAGCAAAACCTTCGCCGAGGCCAACCTCCTCATCGCCTCATGGGATACCCTCGGCTGGATCCTCTTCCGCGAAGGCAAATACGACGCCGCCAAACAGTTCATATCACCCGCCTGGCGTGCCTCCCTCCGCGCTGAAGTCGGCGATCACCTAGGCCAGGTCGATGAAGCCCTCGGCCAGAAAGACGATGCCCTCACCGCCTACACGTGTGCCGCCGAGGCCCTCACCCCCAACGAGACGCCTGATATTCGCGGCCATATCACTGACAGCATCGCGCGATTGAAAGCTGCCGGCGCTATAGCGCCGCATCTCTTCCCAAGCCCCGCCAGCGTCGCCCTCAACATACAGGAACTTCGAACGTACAGGTTCCCCCGCCCCAACGGGGTCAAAGGCTGGGGCACATTCCGCCTCGAAATCACCACCGCCGGCGTCATCGAATCGCAGCAGATGTCTGGCGAGCCGGCGGTCGCTGTCCTCAAGCCCTCCATTGCGGCGATTAAGTTCTCCGAACTGCTCCCGCCGGACTCAAAGGCGCATCTGTTGCGCAGTGCCGTCGTCAGTTGCTCGCAGGACAGCGACAAGACTTGCGAAGTCGTCTTAGTCCCCGACGGCGGTTTGCAAACCGAGCAACCGTAGTCTGTCGGGATATTCGATCAGCCCGCAGGGATCGTGGTGGCTCAGGGCGTCGACAGCATGTCAGGCTTGCCGGTGGCCAGGTCGACAGGCACCGAATTGTGTTCCTCCACAACAAGCCACTTGCCGTTCGTCTTGCGCCACACATCGGTGCTTCGGACCACGATATGGCTTTGAGTGCCGTCCTGTGCGGTCAGGGTGCCGTCTGCGATGTATTGGGTATAAGCCACCGGGCCCACAACCGTAATCTTCAGGTCCGAGACGGTGTTGTGGATCGGACCGGAAAACTGCGCAAAGAATCCGTCCCAATCTTTCTTGTAGGCGTCCCAGGAGGCGTATTCGCGCGGCGGAATCACATCGTAAACGAAAACGTCAGGCGCATAGATCGACATGACGCCGTTGACGTCCCTATTGTTGAACGCGTCATTGAATTTTGTGTAGAGGGCTCTGATGGCGGCCTCGTCGGCGGAGGCTTTCGCCTGTGCGCTCAGTGACGGTGCGGTAAGGGCCAGCAGAACAGCGAACGCTGCGGTCATACAAACACACTTGCGCATGGGTATTGCTCCTTCGGAAAGGATAGATTTTCCAAGGGTCGGGGAATGCCGCGAGACTACTGGCGCTGACGATGGCTGTCAAGGCGAAGGGACATCCCGTTCCCACGGGAGGCGAGGGGATCGAAGGAGAAATTCGACGCGTCATCCTCTCGGGAAGATATATTTTCTCTTGCAAGAAGATACATCTTACGATATATTTTATTCAGGAGAAATGACATGTTTGAACAACTTACTGAAAGAAAAGAAGATCGGGGTGGCCGTAGACGCCACTTCAGAGCCCATCATCACGAGCGCGCAGACCCCCGTGGCTGGTTTGCAGGCGGGTTCTGCGGCGGCCGGGAAGCCTCGTTCGAGGATCGCGGGAGGCATTCGGGATTCGGCGGAGGTCGCCGCGGACGTTTCGAGCGTGGATTTGGCGGCCGGGAACGTCTCTTCGATGCAGGAGACCTGAAGCTGGTGATCGTGAAGCTGCTCTCCGAAGAGCCCAGCTACGGCTACCAGCTCATGAAGAAGATGGAGCAACGGCTTTCAGGCGGATACACGCCAAGCCCCGGAGTGATCTACCCAACATTGACGCTGCTCGAAGAAGAGGGCCTGGCCTCGGTATGGACCTCGGAAGACAACAAGAAGGTCTACACCGTGACGCCGGCGGGGATGGAGTACCTCGCAGCTAACAAGGAGCGCATCGATGAGCTGTTCGCGCGCCTCGACGAGGCAGGCAGGGGCTTCGAGCGCGGTCGATCGCCGGAGATCATGCGAGCCTTCATGGAGCTGCGCGGCGTGGTGATGACACGGCTGTCGCGCGAGAGCGTGACGCCGGAGCAAGTGCGCAAAATCGCTGAAGCGATCGACGCCGCAACCAAGGCGATTGACGCCCTGTGAGCGAAGTGAACCTCAGGCGTGTAGGCCGCCATCAGAGGATGGATCAAAGCGGCGAGCGTCAGCAGAAGAATCGTGCGCAGCCAGGCTCGGTCGACACAGGCGGCAACGGCCATAAGGCCCAGCGGTGTCGAGAACGACCGCGCGGTGACATAGGGATCCATGATGAAGAGCGCGGTTCCGGCAACGGGAAGCGTGAAACATGCGGCCGCAAGCAACAGGGAACACCACCGGGTAGATTCGCGGGCAAAAAAGGCGAGCAGCCAGCTGGCCGCAGGCGGTGAGGAAGAGAAATATCGACAATACATAGGCTGTGAAAAGCGCCCACGCGAATGGCAGGTGAGAGATTCGGACGATCGCAGCCATAGTCCACGGGAAGGCTGAGAACTTCGTGAACGCCACGACGAAAGCAGCATTGAGGGGGTAGAGCGAGGGGTCCAGGACATGCCAGACGCCCGCAACATAGATGCCCGCGTCTCCGGCAAAAGGAAGATAGCCGTGAACCAGAACAACGACTGGAGTGAGCACGCCCGCAATCAGGGTGCAGGGAATGGAGCGCGCCCTCGCAGCGACGTTTCCGCTCGTAACGCGCCGGGGTGAATGCAGAGCTGTCGAAGAGGCCGTCACTTCACAGGTTCTCTTCTACCAGCGCGATGGCCTGCGCTGCGATGGAGGGATCGTCGCCGAAACCAGCGAGCCAGCGGACCTCCGGCTCGCGGCGAAACCAGGTCAGCTGGCGTTTGGCGTAATTCCGATGAGCCTGAGAAGTGGCGGCGATGGCTTCGGATTCGGTGGCTTCTCCGCGAAGCAAGGCGCGCGCCTGACGATAGCCGAGTGAATCGAAGGCTCGAGGCGAGTCGCCATATTTGCCGATGAGGCTGCGCGTCTCCGCAACAAGGCCGTGAGCGAACATTTCCGTGGCGCGGCTGTCGATGCGGGCGTAGAGCTGTGCACGCGGCGGGTCGAGCCCAACGCGCAGAATGCGGTACCCGGTCAGCGGATCGCGCCCCGCCTTCCACGCTTCGGTAAGCGGCTGGCGGGCGGCGAGGCAGACTTCAATGGCTCGAATCAGCTTGGGGCGATCGTTCGAATGGATGCGCGCAGCGGCCGCCGGATCGAGACGGCGCAGCAGACGATGCAGCCATCCTGGACCATGCCGCTGTGCGCTGCTCCGAAGGCGGGTTCGAATCTCTTCCGAACGCTTCGGACCGGCAAAGAGCCCTTCGAGCAGTGCGCGCAGATACAAGCCCGTTCCGCCAGTCACGATGGGCAAATGGTGGCGGGAGACGATCTCGCCGAGCGCCTCGCGAGCCAGACGGCTGTAGTCGCCCGCGGTACAGAATCGGTTGGGAGGCAGGACATCGATGAGGTGATGCGGGATTGCGCGGCGCTCATCTGCCGCTGGCTTCGCCGTCCCCACTTCCATTTCGCAGTACACGGCTACCGAATCGCAACTGACGATCTCCCCGGCGAAACGGCGCGCGAGGGTTAGCGAGAGGGCGGTCTTGCCGCTGCCCGTCGGACCCAGCAGCACCACCAGAAGAGGCTCCATAGGGACGGAGTCAGAGTAGCAAAGTGGAGGCTAATCGCGAGGCGTCAGGGCAGCGGACGTACAGGGACAGGGCTCCGCCAACATGCGGCGCGTTCGGGACGCTGCGCGCTCTTACCGGTTCGACATGCCCCGCGGGTGGTGCACGGGCAGCGTGACGTCAGCGTAGGTGAGTACAGGGCGCTTCTCGAGCGCCGCCTTGGGCGGGGCAGGAGGACGAACAGGAGGTGCAGCGGGTCGCACCTTAACGTGGGGCACCCGGGGCAAAGAGGCCATATCGGGACTTGGGTTGTACTCTTTTCGGCCACCAATCGTAGCCACCATGGCGGGGGTTGCGATCATTGCGACAAAAGCTGCGGCAAAAATCAAGTCATGCATTACAGCACTTCCTCGGAAGTAACCTGCGCTTTGCCTCTCTGCGCCAACGAGTATCGACGCCCGGGCAACTCCCCAGCTATAACATTTCCATGGAAGGGCGGACAATGGCTAAGTCCCCCATTTGAGCGTTACTTATGACCGACGTACCGAAACTTTTGTACTGTGAGCTATAGATTCGCACCCATGCCGGTGCAAGCGCTGACCCACTCCGAGGAGCCGCGTCGCTTACTCCACCTGTTGCTTCGCCTTATAACCGTCGCGGGCAATGATGTCGTACTTGAGCTGCTTGTGTTTTTCGTCCTGCATGCGCAGTGGATGGCCTTCCTCATCGACCAATTCCACCCGGATGTGTCGATAGCTCCCATCCATTTTGGCGTTCGATGGCTTATAGGTAATCTGATATTGGTTACGAATGGACTCATTGATTTCGGTGAAGATGTCAGGCATTTCGGCGTCGAAGCGGGGTGCGAAGTACATGCCGCCGGTCATCCGCGCAAACGTCTGTAGCTCGTTCTCCGCCTGAAGCATCGTGATACTGTTCATTCGCCCGCTGGCAAAGCCGCCGCCGCCCATCACTCCGGCTCCTCCCGTGGCGACCGAGAAGATGGTGACGTTCGGCGTCTCCTTGATCTTCTGAAGGGTCTTGTCGAGCGTGATTTTGGAGAAAGTATCGAGTCCGGACGAGATGAGGATGACGTACTTGCGGCCGTCGATCCGAGATAGCCGGTCCAGGGTTTCGTAGATTGCGTCAAACTCGTTGGTCTCGTGCCAGGTGGGCATCTGCAGCGACCGGACCGCGTCCTGAATCATCATCTTGTTTTGCGTGAAATCCGTCAGAATCGTGGTATGCATGTCATAGGTGACCACGGCAATGTAGTCATCCGGACGCAATTGCTGCATAAAAGCGAAAGCAGCGTTCCACATGTCGAAAATGAACGAGTAGCTGTTGGCGGCAAACTCGACCAGCAGAACAGCGGTAATGGGGGCCTTCACCTGGCGGAAGCTGACGATTTCCTGCTGGGCCCCGTCCTCAAACACGCGGAAGTTGGTCTGCTGGAGGTTCGGGATGAACTGATGCGTTTTTTCCGCGATCACGCCCACGTCCACGTTGACCACCGGCACATCGACCCGCAGCGAGTAGTTGTTCAGGCCGGGAGGGTTCTTGACCGTCGGCTCGGGCGGCGGAGGCGGCGGGGGCGCAGCCTTTTTAGGAATGGCAATGGGGCCGTTATCGTTTCCCGGACCGCCGGCTTCGGGAGCCGTCTGGTCGGGCTGCTGCTGCGGCGGTGGGTTCTGGGGCGAAGTCTGATTCTGCTGTCCACTGGAAGACGGTTGTTGCTGGCCCCATGACAAGCGGGCCGGGAGAATCGTCTGAAAGAGCAGCAGGGCAACAGCGGTCATAGCCGGTAAGCGCAGGTGGGATTC
Source organism: Acidobacterium sp. (assembly GCA_003167515.1). Classification (GTDB taxonomy): domain Bacteria; phylum Acidobacteriota; class Terriglobia; order Terriglobales; family Acidobacteriaceae; genus Palsa-343. Next base: position 24,632 of record PMSS01000135.1, read on the forward strand.
CTTCATGACAAAACCTCTGAAACAATCTTCGTACCCCAGGTACCCTGGCGGCAAGCGTGGGAGAAGCTTAGTCTATGGACGTGTATAAGCGCCTGAAAGGTATCCACAAAGGAATGGCCGCGCTGGCTCTGGCGGCGACCGCGGCACTTTCCGCCCAGACTCCGGCCCCCGCCGCGCATGCGGCGAGCGCGCCCGCGTTGCCACCCACCCCACCCACGACGACGAAATTCTTCCCTTTGAGCGAGATCCATCGGGGCCTGCAGGGCGTTGCCTACACGGTTTTCGAAGGGACGAAACCCGAACCCATGGGCATCGAGATTCTTGGCTTGCTGCACAACGCGCTCGGTCCGCGCCAGGACATGATCCTCGCTCGCCTTGAGGGGACGAAGCCCGAATATACCGGCGTCGTAGCAGGAATGAGCGGCAGCCCGGTTTACATCGATGGACGCCTGGTGGGCGCTCTGTCGTATCGCATTGGCATGTTCAGCAAAGAGCCGATCTGCGGGATTACGCCAATCGCAGCCATGCTGGGCGTGGAGGAGCAGCACAAAGAGCCCGCGACGGAGTTGGCAGATGCTCGGCTTGTCGACTCAGGCCTCGAGCGTACCGCGTTAAGCGAGCCGGGTGCCGCCGCCGTCAGCAGCCCAGGCACGGAGGGCAACCTAAGCGGAAACCAGGACGGAGCCCTTATTCAGCCAATGGATACGCCGCTGGTCTTCAGCGGATTTAGTCCGGATGCCCTGAAACTCTGGAAGGACCACGCTCCTGCGGGATTGATGCCCGTCGAAGGAGTGGGCGGCTCGGAGAGCAACGAGAAGCAGCCTGATCCGCTCATGCCTGGATCGGCGGTCAGCGCGATCCTGGTGCGCGGAGATCTCGACATTGCCGCGACCTGCACAGTCACCTACATCGATCCGAAGCGCATGCTGGCGTGCGGACACCCAATCACGCAGTTCGGCCCGGTCTCGATGCCGATGACCAAGGCGGATGTAGTAGCGACGTTGCCCTCGCCCCTCGAGGCCTTCAAGATCATCAACACCACCGAGACCGTTGGCTCAATCACCGAAGATCGCGAGTCGGCGATCATGGGCGAGTTCGGCAAACCGGCACGCATGATTCCTGTGACCTTGCGCGTGGTGCGGGAAGGCGAAAATCCCGAACACACCAGCGAACATGACGCGCTGCACTTCGAGGTGATCGACCAGCCGCAGATCACGCCGATGGCGGTGATGGTCGCCGTCTACCAGGGATTGATGCAGGCCAACACCTACTCCGCGCAGACCACGTATCACGTGATGGGATCGGTAAAGCTGAGCGGCTATCCTTCGGTGAAGCTGAACAGCCTGGTGGCTCC
>PMSS01000026.1 GCA_003167515.1 Acidobacterium sp.
GCTTTAGCCGCCGAGGGATGCTCTTTTCCAGGTTCTGACCTCTGCCACGGACTGTTAAGAGGACACCCCGAAACCTCCGAACAAGAAGATACCCGGGTGCTGCCCATAAGCACTGAGATCGGGAGAAACTGCCCACGTTCTCCGTGTCCCTTAGACCGATGGCTGACGCTTCGGCGATGATGCGCTCATCGAAACCTATTGCTGGAGCGAAGCCCTTTTATGGATATCACTATGTTAGCTAATAACGCGAGGAACAAATTTTGAACGAGCGCACATCGCACGCACGGCTTCTGAATGACTTTATCGGCCGGATATAAGGCGTTCGGTCCGCGATGCATTAACTACCGCTGAATAGCGTTTTCCATGAATATCCTCGATTTCTACTGTGACCGGCAGGTAATTATCGTCCAGGTAATGGACTCCTTTGACCATCGCATATATCCGCGCCTCGACACCCGTATAGGCCGGGATGGACAGTGGCGTCACATTGAAGAGATCCTTCGATTCCTCCTCACCGGGCACCGGAGGGTCGCTTCGCTCGCCAATCGCAGCCATCTCGCTTTCGAGGTCCTCGTGCTTGCCGTTGTTGTCGATCCAAAAACGATACCCGCGTATAGCGTTGGGCCGAGAGCTGTGGTTATAGACTTCGACGATTCCCTGAAAGATCGTCTCGCGGCCATTCCTCGCACGATCAAGCACGCACCAATCACCCTTGCGTGGTTGCAGCAGGAGCTTAAAGCGTCGGTCGTAGTTCACATAAGCGAACGAGGCTATCGAGAACAGAAGTGCGAGGACTGAAACCGTGCCACTAAACATGTGCGCGTTCCTTTCTAATCGCCCAGGCGGACGTTGAGCCCCTTTTTCTCAAGATCGGCCACCATATCCAAAAGCTTCTGTGGCCACTCCGCATCCTTCAATGCCATGCGACTCGTATTCCGCATGGTGAGCGACACGTTCNNCGTCCATATCTTCTCTTGAGCGCCTTCACCAATAAATAGCTGAAAGGCGATACCCGGCATGTAGAACAAATAGCTCTTCAATCCGAGGACTGGCGCAATCGGGTATGGCTCGATCATCTGCTGCCACACTACCGGCGCGGAATCGACCGTGACCCCGAGCGCCATCGTCTTCGGCAGATCAGCTTTCCCCAAAAGGTATTGCCGCAGCGCGTCGATTTCGTCAGGCTCCATCAAAATGTAGGGCCTTGAAGGATTACCGTGCCACGGATGAACCGCAGCTTTGAAGAACACTCCGCAGCCAAAGTGCGTGAGCTTAGGCACGTCAACCTCGGGATTCTTCGCCGCCGCATAGAGCTTCGTCCCGCCCATTTCCTTGATCGGCGCTTGCTTCAGGAGCCGCTCCCGCAGCGGGAAGGGGCCATTGAAAACGCCGAACAGGGTATGTATCCAGCTCTCGCCGCCAGCGTTGAAGACTTTCTCGCAGTCGCCGCAAAACACGTAGTCCTTCACTTGCTTGGAGGTCTGCTCCAGCTTCTCGGCCGAGAAGCGAACAGGATGGAGATTGCCCGCGCGGAACAAAGGGTAGAGCGACCCTGGCATGAAGTGGCTAAGGTGCAAAGGCACGCCTTTTGAAAGGCACAGGCTGCAATCACCGATCTCCACGGACATCCTCCCAGATGGACAAATTAGAACCTATTATTTTACTCCCCGAATCTATCGCCGTTCTCACGCCGGGCGTAACAATCCGGTAGTGATGGGTATAACTCTTCGCATCGTGCCCCATACCTTCCGGCACTCCAATCGACTGTGAGTGTCGAAAGCATAACGATTACGTCACGCCCGGCGAGGATGACGTCTCGGCGCAGATCTCAATAAATCCCGATAAGTCCGCTTGTATTTACCAGACTGGACGCCGATCCAAATCCTCGAATGACGACAACAGCCCAAAACGCCCACCGCCCGCGTTTGCAGAGATTCCCGGCCCCAAACTCCCGATGAGGCGCAGGCCAGGTTCACCCCACAACCCTGGCGTCGACCTCGGAATGATCGGGGCTCTTTCCCGCACGCCTTTCCGCCGCCAAACTTCCGTAATGTGCAGCATGCGCATTGTTCTGGACTTGCTCCCTCCCCAGCGCTAACCTGATAGATAGTTGGGCAAGCCCTGTTCATTCCCCGTGTCCATCCCGGGATGAGCGGGGCTTTTGCTTTCATGGGAGTCAAAACAACAATGCACGGCAAGTCTCAATCCTCCGAAAAACCCGCTTCCAGCCGCTCTCCGGAGCCGTGCGAGGGGGTTATCGAGCTCGATAACACCTACAAGCTCCCTGATTTCAAATACATGGCAAAAGAGGGGAGGGGAGGGGGGTGGGGGGTCCTTAGAAAGCTGGCGAGTCTATCCGCAACCTGCTCCAGGCGAAACGCGAACCTGATCGGAGCTACCGGCTCGGTCCAAATTAGAATGGGGGTTGAGTTCCACGAAACCCATGCCGGTCGATGTCGATGTCGCCAATCACGCTCTGATCGAAAAAGGCTGGGCCGCCCTACCCCCCGACTACCGCATCCCCGACCAGCCCCCGACTCTGGAACAAGCCCGCGCCTGGTGCAGCCGCCTCGCTGAAACCCACTACGAAAATTTCCACGTAGCCTCCTGGTTTCTGCCCAGGCGCCTCCGCCCCCACTTCCACGCCATCTACGCCTACTGCCGCGTCTCCGACGACCTCGGCGACGAGGTCGGCAATCCCGACCAATCCCTCGCCCTCCTCAACCTCTGGGGCGCCGAACTCGACGCCTGCTACCAGGGCGTCGCCCGCCATCCCGTCTTCGTCGCGCTCGCCGAAACCATCCGCGCCTGCGACATCCCTAAGGAGCCCTTCGCCGACCTACTCGTCGCCTTCCGCCAGGACCAGACCGCAACCCGTTACGCCACCATGGACGACGTCCTCGCCTATTGCCACTACTCCGCGAATCCCGTCGGCCGCATCGTCCTCTACGCCTGCGGTTATCGCGACGAAGAGCGCTTCGCCCTCTCCGACCAAACCTGCTCCGCCCTGCAACTTGCCAATTTCTGGCAGGATGTCCGCGTCGACTACACGAAGAACCGCATCTACATTCCCCGCGAAGATATGGACCGTTTCGGCGTCGACGAACCCATGATCGCCGAAGCGCGCTTCACGCCCCAGTTCCGCGAACTCATGCGCTGCGAAGTCGACGCCGCGCGCGAAATGTTCCGCGCCGGCATGCCCCTCATCGGCATGGTCGATCGCGAACTCGCCCTCGATCTCGACCTCTTCTCTCGCGGCGGCCTCGAAATCCTCCGCGCCATCGAACGTCAGAATTTCGACGTCCTCCGCGCCCGCCCCGCCATCTCCAAAACCCGCAAAGCCGCCCTGCTGCTGCGCGCCCTCGCCAGTAAGTGGAGCGCGTTTTGATCCCTGCCCCCGCCACTCCCGGCGGACTTCGCTTCGCCGATCTCAAGCTCGCCGCCGCCTATCAGGAATGCACCGCCATCGCCCGCAGTCAGGCGAAGAACTTCTACTACGCCTTCCTCGCTCTCCCCAAGCCGAAGCGCGACGCCATCTGCGCCGTCTACGCCTTCATGCGTCACGCCGACGATATCTCCGACGACGAATCCCGCCCACGCACCCAACGTCGCGAAGACCTCGACGCCTGGCTCGATGAATGGCACCGCGCCGCCGCCGGTGCTTTCACTGAAGACCCCGTCTTTATCGCTCTCGCCGACACCCAGCTCCGCTTCAACATCCCCATGGATCTCCTCGACCAGCTGGTCCGCGGCACCGCCATGGATCTCGACTCCGCCCTGGATTCCGTCCCCGATTCGGCCCTCCAGCCTTCCACCCCCGGCAACGCTGCCTTCAACGGCGCGCCCCACTCCAGTTCCCGCGCGGGCTACGACACCTACGCCACCTTCGAAGACCTCCGCCAATACTGCTACTACGTCGCCTCCGTCGTCGGCCTGGTCTGCATCCGCATCTTCGGCTACACCGACCCTCGCGCCGAACAGCTTGCCGAGGACACCGGCATCGCCTTCCAGCTCACCAACATTCTCCGGGACGTCCGCGAAGACGCCGAACGCCGCCGCATCTACCTTCCCCTCGAAGACCTCGACCGCTACGGCGTCCGCATCGAAGAACTCGCCGCCCTCCGCCACGGCGCGCACCTCACCCTCAACCAACGCGAGCTCCTCGAAAGCCTCGCAAAACGTGCCGAAGACTGTTACAAATCCGGCCACCTGCTCCTGCCCCTCATCGACGCCGATTCCCGCCCCGCTCTCTGGGTCCTCATCGCCATCTACCACGACCTCCTCTGTCGCATCGAGCATCGCGACTACGACGTCTTCTCGAGGCGCATCACCGTCCCCACCCGCACCCGCCTCGCCATCCTCCTGCGCGGGCTCACTCAGGTCCTCGCGAACCGGCTCTTCGCCAACCGCCCGACAGACTCTGCGGATCTCCATGCCTGACCCGCAATCCTCCAAAACCATCACCGTAGTCGGCGGAGGCCTCGCCGGAATCGCCGCCGCCTGTGCCCTCGCCGACGCCGGCTACCGCGTGCACCTTATCGAGCGCCGCCCGTACCTCGGCGGCCGTGCTTCTTCTTACGAACATCCAGGCACCGGCGAAGTCATCGACAACTGCCAGCACGT
>PMSS01000152.1 GCA_003167515.1 Acidobacterium sp.
GCCCACAGCGGAGCGACCGCACTGGTGCCTCCGATTTGCAGAGTCTCACCGTCGACCAGGATGTTGTACCCGGTATCCGGATCCGCATCCCCCGCCGTGTCGGGCACGCCGCGCATGGGTTGTGTGACGACGGCGGCCTGCCATTGCGGACGCTGAAAAACACTGCTGTATCCGCCGCCCGTGGCGCCGCCGGTCGGGCCATCGTTCCAGACAGTCTCAGTCTGAATCGTCCCGTTGGCAGACACCAGCCGCGTGCCCCCAGCCGCCAGCACGTGCGGACTGGATGCCGGGAAGTCCACATTGCTCCTGTTCCCAGGAACTCCGTCGGTCGAGCCATGGTCACCGGAGGCCGCAACAACCGTGATGCCTAACATGGCTGCCTCCTGAGCTACCTGATCGAAGCATTCCATCGATTGCTGCGACCAGCTTTGCTCGGCATTGCCCCAGCTCACGGAGATAACCGACGGCGTATGCAGCTGGTCGTGTACCGCCGTGCTGAGTGCATCCTGAAAGCCGCGAGCGGTGTTGGAGGTGAAATACACGGCCATAGCCGCGCCGTTGGCGACCGCCCCCGCTACCTCGATGTCGAGCATGACCTCGGCATCCGCGCTGGTCGGTGCAGAGGGACGGTTGTTCGCCTGGTCAACCAGAACCGAGCGAACCGCCGGGGTCCTCAAATTGAGGTTCTGAAAATACTGCTGCAGGTCGGCCGGTCGATAGCCGCCGCCCAGCTCGATGATGCCGATGGTCTGCCCGTCGCCGTCCGCATCCGACGGGAAGTCATACAGCGATGCCACCTGGGTCGGCGTATAGGCCGTGGTTGAGGTACGAGTAGCTATGGATCGGTTCGTGTTGCGCAGGCGGAAATGGGGATGGGCGACAGGCCGGTTGTCCAGCCCGAATACACCCGCGATCATCGGGGCAATAGTGTCAGGAACCTGAATGGGACCGGTATGGCTGCGATAAGTTCCGTCCGGGTGTTCATAACCGTTGAGTTCCACGGAGAACGCTCTCTCCATGTCGGCTGCGGTCCCGGCCAGGGTGACGGTCCGGCGCTCCACCTCGTCTCCGCGGATCAGCACTTGCAGGTTGTTCTCGGCAGCGAACTGACGAATCTTGTCGACGTTGGTGGGGTCCGCGCCATACATTCTGGCGAAGTCGCTGTGGCTGAGGGTGTGCCCTCGATGCTGATCCAGATTCAGGGGCTGACGGTGTTTCAGAATCACCGAGATTTCGATGAGCTGATGTGGAGAAGTCGGTCCGATGGCGCGCGCTCCCTGCATTGGGGCGTGCTCGGTCCCCTTCAACGTAACTTTCTGCGTTTTTGCCATTGTGGTATCTCCTCTTGAAACTGCGATTCATGGTCGATGAGGGAGAGAGCATGAGCCGATGCGGTGGTCCCTCGCCACCGCACGGCGAACAGAGATTGATCCCCAGGGCATAACCCTGGGTAGAAAAACCTGGGCAGTCGATGGGCGTTCGCGGTACAGCAGCCTCTCTTTTCCAACCGCGTCAGCGAGCGAACGGACACCGCGCGGATTCCTTGGTCAAAGCCGGAGTTATCTCCAGCCGCAGCGAAACAGACTTGGGAACAAGTCGGAGAAGCGAAATTGATTGCTGGAGTGGCCTCCCGCCGAAAGGAAGACCACCCCAGACATGCTGCGTGGGCTCTCACTCAGAAGTCTCGGCCCCGCAATGGAGAGGATGCTAACCCCGTTCCAGCAAAAGGTGAAAGTTACGAAAGTTATTTATTTGCGACCAATGTTGAAATCTTTTTCGCGATTGGTGGGACGGAATCGGCGGAGTTTCCCGCCGTCGAAGGTCGACAGTGGCCGCTATACGGGAACCCTCGTGTCGCGCCGGGGACGCCGGTTGGCCTGAAGAATCTTCTTCCGCAGCCGCAGCGACTTCGGCGTGACCTCGACCATCTCGTCGTCCGCGATGAACTCGATAGCCTGTTCGAGGTTCAGCAGCCGCGGCGGGGCGAGGCGGATCGCATCGTCCGCGGTCGACGCGCGCATGTTGGTCAGCTTCTTCTCGCGCACCACGTTCACGTCAAGGTCGTTGTCGCGGGAGTGCTCCCCGATCACCATGCCTTCATAGACTTCGACACCCGCCGTCGTAAAGAGCACGCCGCGGTCTTCGAGCCCTTCGAGCGCATAAGCCGTGGTAAGGCCGGCGCGATCGGCGACCAGCGCCCCCGTCGGACGCTGCGGAATCTGTCCCTGATGCGGCATGTAGCCGTCGAAGAGCGAATTCATCACCATGGTGCCGCGCGTCTCGGTCAGCAGATCGCTGCGCAGACCGATGAGTCCGCGCGATGGAACCCGAAATTCGAGACGCACCCGGCCATAGCCATGATTGTGCATCTTGACCATCTCGCCGCGCCGCGGGCCGAGACGCTCGATCACCGTGCCGATAAAGTTTTCCGGAATGTCGACGGTCAGGTGCTCCACGGGCTCCATCAGCTTTCCGTCCACTTCCTTCGTGACGATTTCGGGGCGCCCGACCATCAGTTCGAATCCTTCGCGGCGCATCATTTCGATCAGAATTGCCAGCTGAAGCTCTCCCCTGCCGAGCACCTTGAAGCTGTCCGGCGAGCCCGTCTCTTCGACGCGTACCGAAACATTGGTGAGCAATTCCTTGTCGAGGCGATCACGCAGATTGCGCGAGGTGACCCACTGACCGTCGCGCCCCGCAGTCGGCGAGTTGTTGACGGAAAACTGCATCGCGATGGTGGGCTCGTCGATGATGATGGGCGGCAGCGGCGATGGGGTTTCCGCGCTGGTGATGGTTTCACCAATGGTGATGTCTTCAACGCCCGCGACCGCGACAATGTCGTCGATCTCCGTCTCCGTAATATCCACCCGGTGCAGGCCCGCGAAACTGAAAAGCTTTGTGATCCGGATTTTCTCGAGCGAGCCGTCGCGCTTGGAAATCGCAACGTCGTCCCCGGTCCGCAGCGTTCCCTGAAAAACGCGCGCTATGGCGAGCCGGCCAAGGTAGTCGGAATAGTCCAGATTCGTGACCTGCACTTGCAATATGCCCTTGGGGTCGCCCATGCCTTTCGGGATCGTGTTGCGAATGGCCTCAAAGAGCGGCATCAGATCGGTACCGGGCTGCGCCGGATCGGCGCTGGCCTGGCCGAGCTTGGCGTTCGTGTAGAGAACAGGGAAGTCGAGCTGATCCTCGGTCGCGTCCAGATCGATGAACAGATCGTAGACCTCGTTGAGCACTTCCTGCGGGCGCGCGTCATGACGGTCGATTTTGTTGATAACGAGAATGGGCGGCAGCTTCGCTTCGAGCGCCTTTGACAGCACGTAACGCGTCTGCGGCAGCGGGCCTTCGGAGGCATCGACCAGCAGCATAACGCCGTCGACCATCTTGAGCGCGCGCTCCACTTCGCCGCCAAAATCCGCGTGGCCAGGCGTGTCGACGATGTTGATCTTCTCGCCCTTATAGAAAACCGCGGTGTTCTTGGCGAGGATGGTGATGCCGCGCTCGCGCTCCAGCTCATTCGAATCCATGACGCGCTCGGTCAGAGTCTCGTTAGCGCGGAATGTTCCCGCCTGGCGCAAAAGCTGATCGACTAGAGTAGTCTTGCCGTGGTCGACATGGGCAATGATGGCGATATTGCGAATCGTGCTCAAAGATTTTTCCTGGTGTCCGTGTAAAGGGTGCGTGTCGATAGTGAGTCCACCCGGAAATCGGCCTGGCAGAGGAGAAAGGTGCTGCGGGTTTACCGCGCGCCAGGGTCGCCGAGTGCGTCGTCGATCGAAGCGAACAGAGCAGCGAGGTCAAGGCGGAGGCCCGTAGCCGCGTCCGTAAAGACGGCGGCTTCGATCCAGCTACCGGAGGAAAAATCGAACCCCCTGCGTTCGGCCGGGTCGATCACCCACACGTTGCGAACACCCATTTTGCGGTAATCCTCGAGGCGAGCCAAATAACGGCTAACGCGATCTTCAGGCGAAAGCACTTCGACGACCGCAACCGGCGCCGTCTGGATAATCTGCTCGCGCGGAGCCGAGGTCGAGATAACGCAGAGGTCGGCAACGCGAAAACGCGTGGGTGATACCTGGATGCGGAGTTCGAGATAGGCGTGAATTCCCCATTCGTGCCGATGATTCTCGAACCACTGAAGAAGCGCACCCTGTACTGCGGAATGATCCAGTTCGCCCAAATTTCGCTCCTCGACCACCCCATCGACATAATCGCAGTCGGGCCGGTAGCTCGTATGAAGGTACTCGCCGGGTGAAATACGGACTGGAGTCGCGGTTGCCATCAATCTCTCTCCCTAAGTTTAGCAGTGGAGTGAAAGCATTGGGTACAGCGCGCGTCCTCGGTCACTTCAGCGACGCTTAGAGGGCCAGCGTCCGGAACGTACGCGTTTCGGACTTCTCCGAGCAATATCCGGCACTGCGAGCCTGCTATTCCCACCGCAGAGACTCTATAGGGTCCATGCTGGCGGCGCGATTCGCGGGCAGTGTGCCGAACACCACGCCTACGCTCGCCGAGGCGACCAGCCCAATGACCGCCGACCACGCAGAGACCGGCACGCGGTAGCTGAAAAAGAATCGAATCGAAAAAGGAATGGCGAGGCCGATCGCGGCGCCGATGATTCCGCCGAACAGCGAAACAAAGACCGCTTCCATAAGGAACTGCAGTTTGATTTCGCGCGAAGTGGCGCCAAGCGCCTTGCGAATGCCGATTTCCCGGGTGCGCGCGCGAACCGTGGCCAGCATGATGTTCATAATGCCCACCCCGCCGACCGCCAGCGTGACACCGGAAACGAGCAACAGCATCGCGGTTAGTGCGTTCACCACCTGGCCTGCCAGGGTGATGAGCGCCGTCATGGTTGTTGTCTGATACACGGACGTTGGCTGGTGGCGCCCGTCATTGTGGACAACGGACTTGATCTGCTTTGCCGCCTCTTCGACATCGCTCTGGTCGCGAATTGAGAAGTACATCTCCTTCACGTTGTCGGTCCCGCTGAAGTAGCGGCCCACCGAGTAGGGAATTAAAATCGTCTGATCGGCAATTTCAGTTTCCCCGAAGGTTTCAACACGCTCCTTGAATGTCCCGATGATAGTGAAGGGCATTCCGCTGATCTGAAAGGTGCGGCCGATGGCCTCAGCGGGGCTGCCGAACATCGCCCGCGCAAAGGGCTCTGTCACGTCGGCTACTTTGCTGTGGGCGGTCTCATCTTCCTCGTCGAAAAAGCGCCCCGCCAGCGGGACCAGATTGCGCACCTGCCTGTATTGCGGTTCCACACCCAGCACGAGTATTTCCCTCACGACCCCATCGATGCTGATGTTCTGATGCATCTCCAGCACCACCGAAGACTCGGCGACCGACGGCACCTCTTCATCGATCAGGTGTTCGTCCTCAAAGGTCAGAAAGTCCGACTGAATATTGGTGACCGCGCCTGAACCGCCGCCCGCGTATTCCAGTTCCACCAGATTGGTGCCGATGCCCTGGATCTGGTTGAGGATATATTGCCGTCCCGTCGCGGAAATGGCCACCACCAGGATGACCGACGCCGTGCCGATCACCATGCCCAGAGCGGTCAGAACGAAGCGAACCTTGGAAGCCCGGAAGCTGTCGATCGCCAGCTTGGCGATCTCGCTGAGCATGATGGTCTGCCGGGCGCTGGCAATGGTCGTTTCGAATGAGAGCCGGCGTGCCCGCTCTAACGAAACCCGACGTGTGCGCTCCGCCGTCATGTGCCTCTACAGGATGCCACACCGCACCCAACGGTTCAGGCGATTTGCCCCACGCGGCGCGGGCAGAGGCTAGATTGCACCTCCGCCCGCGGTCAAGCAAGGAAGAAAATCAAAGCGCGACGGTGACCGCTTTGACCTCGGTGTAGTTGTGGAGCACTTCTTCGCCCATCTCACGCCCCCAGCCGGACTGCTTGTATCCGCCGAAGGGCAGGGAAGCGTCGAAGACGTTGTGGCAGTTCACCCACACCGTCCCGGCGCGGAGGGCGCGCGCCACCTTGTGAGCCAGGCTCAGGTTCTGCGTCCACACCGACGCCGCCAGTCCATACACAGTATCGTTAGCCCGCTTCACGATCCGATCCACATCCGCATCGCTGAACGGCACCGCGCAGACCACCGGGCCGAAGATTTCCTCCTGCACCACCTTCATGCGCGGGTTCGTGTTCGTCAGAACCGTCGGCCGCACAAAGTAGCCGCGTTCGACGCCCGAAACCGGACCGCCCGCCGCGATCTTCGCCCCTTCCTCGATCCCCGACTCGATGTACCCGACCACCTTGCGATACTGCTCGTCGCTGACCAGCGGACCCATCTGGCACGAAGGATCGAGCCCCGGTGCCAGCTTGATGTCCGATGCCACTTTGCTCACGCCCTCAACGACCTGATCGAACACCTTCTCGTGAACATAAAGACGTGAGCCCGCACAGCAACATTGTCCGTGGTTGAAGAAAATGGCGCTCGCGGTTCCCGAGACGGCCTGATCGATGGGCGCATCGGGGAAGACGATCGAGGGCGACTTTCCGCCAAGTTCCAGGCTCACCTTCTTCAGATTGCCGGCAGCGGCTTTCACAATGAGCTTGCCGACTTCGGTCGAGCCCGTGAAGGCGATCTTGTCGACCAGATCGTGCGCAGCAAGCGGCGCGCCGGCGCCTTCGCCATAGCCGGTAAGCACATTGACCACGCCCGGCGGGAAGCCAGCTTCGGCGATCAGCTGCGCCAGCCGCAGGCCAGAGAGCGGCGTCTGCTCGGCAAGCTTCAGCACAATGGTGCAGCCACAGGCCAGAGCAGGAGCCAGCTTCCACGTAGCCATCAGCAGCGGGAAATTCCAGGGAAT